>DASSJE010000238.1:0-2185 GCA_035691365.1 Terriglobia bacterium | reverse complement strand
ACCCTGAATTATAGAACCTTCGCCTCTGGACGGGTTTCACTGCGCAGCGCCTACGAAACTCCGCTTTACAAAACCCCGGCAAAGACTACACTGGAGCGCCGAAGGAGAACTTTCATGGCAACCGCACGAATGCCGCAGCCGGATGTTGATCCAGTAAAAGCTGATTCCAAACACTACACGGTGGAGTTTGAGAACGATAAAGTCCGTGTTTTGCGTATCAGGTATGGCGCCGGTGAAAAATCGGTGATGCACAGCCATCCCGAGTCCATTTCGGTGTTCCTGAATGATTGCAAGGCAAAATTTACCTATCCGGATGGGAAAAGCGAGAACCTGGAGGCGAAGGTTGGCCAGGTCATGCACATGGATGCGTTCGAACACGACCCGGAAAATCTCGGGGGAGCCTTTGAGTTGATTCAGATCGAATTCAAAAAGTAACTCGGTCACAAACTTGAGGCAGGGAGTCGCCTGGGAACTGCTCCCTGCCTTGGTTCTTCGTCCCCCCAGTCGGTAAGATGACCAATCGAGGCTGAACTTCGCGCAACCATTCCCCTGCTGTTCCTACTCTGACTAGGTGTGTATCGGCCCATCAAGGACTACGCGGTAATTGGCGACACCCACTCCGCCGCTCTTATCAGCTCCGAAGGCTCGCTGGACTGGGCCTGCCTGCCGCACTTCAACAGCGACGCTGCCTTCCTGCGCCTGCTGGACGACGAAAAAGGCGGCTATTGCGCCATTACTCCGGAAAATGTAAAGCAGCGTTCGCGGCGTTATCTGCCCGGCACCAACATCCTGGAAACCACCTTCACCACCGCCTCGGGCGTGCTGCAACTGACGGACTTCATGCCTCTGCGCCGCCGGCGCGAGGTGACCCACGCCGGCCAGGACGTGGACAGCGATCATCAGGTAGTTCGCCTGCTGCGTTGCGTTTCGGGCAGCGTTGATGTGCAGCTCGAACTGCGCCCTACCTTCGATTTTGCCCGCGCCCAGGCAAAAGCCGAAGCGCGCGACGGCGTGCTGGTCTTTCACACACCCCATGAGGAACTCCATGCTATGGGCGCTCCTCTCCAGGTGGGAGACCGCGCGCACGCCAGCGCGCGTGTACACCTCCGCGCCGGCGAAGCCAACTTTGTGTGCCTCCGCCACGCCACTCCGGGCAGCGCGGTAACGCGAATGGATCTGCCCCGGGCCGAGGCTCTGCTCGGCGAAACCCAGGAGTACTGGGAAACCTGGCTGCAAAGGTGCCACTACCGCGGCCCCTATCGTGACTCGGTGCTGCGTGGCGCGCTTACCTCCAAGCTGCTTACGTTTGAGCCTTCGGGAGCCATCGTGGCCGCGCCCACCACTTCGCTGCCCGAGCTGATCGGCGGCGAGCGCAACTGGGACTATCGCTTCACCTGGCTGCGCGATGCCAGCTTCACCCTGACCGCGCTGATGGTGCTGGGCTACTACGGCGAAGCCAGCGATTTCCTCCACTTCTATCGCCGCACCTGCCCTAACCTGGAAAGATCGTTCCAGATTCTTTACGGAATTGACGGGGAACACGAGCAGGAAGAAATCGAGCTCAAGCACCTGAAGGGCTACCGCGACTCGCGCCCGGTGCGGGTGGGCAACGCCGCCGCCCGCCAGAAGCAGCTGGATGTTTACGGCGAGCTGATGCAATGCATTTACCTTTACACCACACACGAGGCATTTGAACAACACCGCGAACCTTTTATGGATGAACTCTGGGGGCTGGTGCGGCAGATTGCGGACCACGTGGCGCGGGTGTGGCGCGAGCCAGACAGCGGCTTATGGGAGATGCGCGGCAAACAGCGCCACTTTGTGGATTCCAAGGCGCTGTGCTGGGCTGCGCTTGACCGCGCTTTGAAGCTGGCCGATCTTCTGCGCAAGAAGGCCGACGTCGTATCCTGGAAACGCGAGCGCGACGCCGCTTATCGCAGCATCATGGAGAACGGCTTCAATGCCAAAATCGGGGCCTTCGTCCAATCCTATGGCTCGGAAGCCCTGGATGCTTCCGCCCTGCGCCTGCCCATCATTGGCCTGCTGGGCGCCGGTGACCCGCGCATGCTCTCCACCATTCACCAGATCGAGCAGCAACTGGTGCGCAAAGGGCTGGTATACCGCTACCGGCGGGTGGATGACGGTATTTCCGGCGAGGAGAAGGGGACATTCGCCATGTGCACCT
>DASSJE010000237.1:0-3093 GCA_035691365.1 Terriglobia bacterium | reverse complement strand
ATCACTCTCATCTATTTAAAAAATTTGCGCTGTTTGTTCTGCTTGGTTGTGTGGCTTTCCTCTGGACGTCGAGCGGCGGCAACGGGATTCAGGCCCAGGAGGGCGCTGCGGCTGCCTCGGCAAGCACCAGCACGGAGCAGGAGATGCTGCAGGATTACCGCCAGGTGGAAGTTGCGTCAATTTCCGACGCGGAGGAGCAACTTTACGGCCGAAAAATGTACATGAGCCACCAGATGCGGCCGATTTTCCGCACGAAGTTTGTGGGATACGCCGTAACGGTGCTGCTGAAGAAGCAGGAAAACAATCAGGGCGGCGCAGCCCTCAGTGGCATGCTGGCGGCCATCGACCACGGCGGCCCCAACGACGTTTACGTGATGAAGTTGGAAGACGGAGACAACATCGCGGGAATGGGCGGCATTATGGGCACGGCCATGGCGGCTCGTGGCTTTGTCGGCGCGGTGATTGACGGCGGAACGCGCGATACCGCCTACTTGCAGAAGATCCAGTTTCCGGTTTATGCCAGAGGAATTGTTCCCTCCACGTCGGTGGACCACTATATTTTCGGAGGTTCGAACATTCAGATCGATTGCGACGGTGTGCCGGTTTCCGCCGGCGACATCATCGCTGCGGACAACGACGGCGTGGTGGTGGTGCCGCGCGACAAGGCCGAGGAAGTATTGAAAAAGGCGCAGCAGATGGACTTCACCGAGCACTCGATGTATCCGTTCATCTTCAAATACAAATCCGTTGAGGAAGCCATCAAGAAGTTCGGGCGTATTTGAGACGGACTTTATTCTGCTGGCCCGCGCGAGGCTGCCGCGCGCTTCGCCGGCGGATTTTGAGTTAGAAGAGGCCATGGTGGGGCTTGGAGACCACCAGCACCAGGCACACGCCATTCCAGCTCTCTTTGCCGGTTTCCGCGGGCGGGTGATCGCCGAGCGGCATGATGCCGACACGTTTCGGCTGCAGGTGAAAGTGCTCGATCAGGTAATGGCGGACCGCGAGGGCGCGCTGGCGGGATTTCAGATATTGCTGGTCGGACCTGCCGCCGGTGGCGTATCCTTCGACGACGATGGGATTGTTGGGCAGGTAGGGAGTCAATGCGGACATGCATTTGTCCAGGTCGGCGCTTCCCTCCTTGCCGAGTTCCGGCGCGTCATTGGAGCCATCCTTGAAGAGCTCAGAAGCGGGAATCCATACCCGCTTGCGGGGTTTCTTCACAAAGCGGCTGTGGGCGTATTCGCCCGGCGTAATGGTGGCCAGGTTAAAAAAACCGCGGCGATTGAAGAACCCGCGAAGGAAGAAGTTGGTCTTGAGCGCTTCCGTATCGCTGGAGAGATTCCCCATCGCCTCCTGCGCCTGATCGATCGTCTGGCGCACAGCCGCGCCTGTGTTTTCGTTCTGGTTCTTGGGGCCCAGAAACGATCCCATGGCCTGATTGATGCGTCCGCTGGCCTGCTGCGCATTGTCAAGTGTCTTATCGAGTTTGGGTAAATCATTTTGATGAACGCCGGACACCATGCTGTTGATCTGGCGGGAAGTTTGGTTTAAGTTCGCGCTGGCCTGCCTGGCGTTGGCAACCGTGGCAGCCACATTTTCGGCAGCCTTTTTGTCGGTGAGCACCTTGCCCGCTGCGCCTTTTCCGTTGCGGACGCCGGCCACAATCGCGTTGGCGTTGTCGGCCATCTGATTGATCTTCGGCTTCATCGCCACAACGATGTCGTTTGCATTTTTGCCTACTTTGGAAAAGTTCCCGATGGCGGTATCAGCGTGGTGGATGGTTCCCTGGATACTTTTCGCAAGCTTCTGGCCCTCCTGCATCAACTCTCCCATGGAGACCGCCTCCTGTGACGGCAGCGTGCAGCCGTTCGGGCACCGGGGAGAATTCGCCGTGCCCTTTTTGATGTTGATGAACTCATTGCCCACGAATCCCTGCGTCTGGATGCTGGCGGTTGAATCCTTTCGAATGATGGGGTGGAATCTCTGGTCCACGTGGAGCTTCAAAAGGAATTGCCCCGCGGGCGCGTCGGGAATCTGAATGCCCACCACCTGTCCGGCATCCATGCCGCCAACGTGTACAGAGGACCCCCTGGTGAGGCCCTGGATGTTGTTGAACCGGGCGTAAACCACGAAATGAGAGCCGAAGATGTGCGCGCTGCTCCCTATCAGGAACAGCCCGGCGCAAAACAGGGCCAATCCGACAACGAAGAAGATGCCGACTTTGACTGGTCTGGTCATCAGGTTGTCGATCCTTTTGTGAGTTCGCGAACCAGCGCATTGTCACTCTGCGCGAGTTCATCCGCCGTGCCGCAGCAGGCGATGGCGCCGCTATCGAGGACCGCGAACTGGTCCGCAAACCTCCGCGCTCCGACTACGTCGTGCGTCACGACGATGAGCGTCACCTTTCGCTTCTTTTTTAGTTGAAGCAGGAGTTCGTAAATCTCGGTGGCCGTGATCGTGTCGAGGCCGCTGCTGGGTTCGTCCACCAGAATGATCTTGGGATTAAGGGCCAGGGCCCGCGCCAGGGCGGCCCGTTTGCTCATGCCCCCCGAGAGCGCCGCCGGCGCTTTGCCGCCTTCGTTCTCGAGCTCAACCTCCTTGAGTTTTTCGTGCACGATGTCCCGTATCTCTTTCTCAGATTTTTTGGTGTGGCGGCGGAGCGGGAATGCGACATTTTCAGCAACGGAAATGGAATCGAAAAGCGCGGCGTTTTGAAACAGGAAACCCATGTTTCGGCGCACAGCCGACAAGTCGGGCGGGGCGAGCGAATGGATATCCGTCCCGCTGATGAAGACTTTTCCCGCCTCGGGTTTGATCAGTCCGATAATAATCTTCAAGGTGACGCTCTTTCCGATTCCGCTCCTGCCGAGCAGGCAAAATCCCTGGCCCGCGCGCACCTGGAACGTGAGATGGCTGAGTACCCTCTGGTTCCCGAATGTTTTGGACACGTCCTCGAACCGTACTGCGATTTCTGCATTATCATCCCCCGGACCATTGCTCATGGTGGACTACCCCGGAAACCAGAACTGGATGCTCTTCACAAGAATGACCTCGGCCAGAATGACCAGGAGCGATGAATACAACACGCTGCGG
>DASSJE010000236.1:0-10630 GCA_035691365.1 Terriglobia bacterium | reverse complement strand
AAATCCGCAATGCTGGGCCTAACTTTGAGCACAGCATACGACTACGGGCCACAGAACATCCGCGCGAATGCGATTTGCCCAGGTCCGATTCAAACGAGGATTTCGCCAAAGCCTGGAGATGCCGCGTACCAGTGGCAGTGTGATCAGACGATGCTTGCGCGGGTGGGTTATCCCAGGGAAGTTGCTTACCTAGCCCTTTTTCTTGCCTCTGATGAAGCATCATTTGTCACCGGCGCCGTCATTCCTGTGGATGGCGGATGGACGGCAAAATAATCCGGATAGGAAATGTTCTGATGTTCACTTCGCGTGTTGAAAACTGATGTCATAAGACACCATATTTCTCATAAACGTCCCGGAGAAACGCTCCCCGCTGCAGCTCCTCGCGGCTGTGGTTTTCACTCGAAACCTTGCGAAACGCGCGTTCAAGCACTTCCGGAACGAGGACTGCCGGGATGGCAACGACGCCGTCATAATCACCGGCAATCAGGTCTCCGGGGAACACGTTGACCCCGCCACAGACGACCGGGACATTGTAGTTCACAACCAGTCCACGTCCTTTTGAATCCACCGGCTTAATGCCCGTAGCGAAGACTGGGAAGCCGATCTTCTCGATCTTCTTGACATCGCGAACCAGCCCATCCACAACCGCACCGCGGGCCCCCCGGGCCATCGACGCCGTCGAAAGCAACTCGCCCCAGGGAGCATTTTGAATGGAACCGCCGGTTGAGATTACGGCCACCTCGCCCGTCAAAAGGCTGTCGACCGCTTCGATCTCCACGGCGTAAGGATCTTCCGGGATTTCGTCTATATCGACGCACAGGATCGTCCGTGCCCATCCCGCCACACACACTTCCGGAAGGAGCGGCCGGATGGAATGGCTCATTGCTTGATTCCGATAGCCTAACTCATCGAGGGAATCGGAAATCACAGCCGTATAAAGCTGCCTTCCGATCTTCTCAAACAATCTCAGGTCTTCCGGCGTTGCTGCTGTTCGAATACTTCGATTATTATCATTGCTCATGTTGGCATCCAACCTGTGACGAGTATCAACACAATTCAGCCCGCTTTTGGATCACGGTGCCGTGTCTGACTCACTTCTGCCGGTTTTCTGCACCCATTTGGGATGAGGTCCGGGCTACTTAATTGCCTCTCTCTCTTGCGATTCATCAACTTTAACGTTCAACTTCTGGTAAGAAGCTTTTTTCCTTTCAACAGCCTCGTTAAATTCTTTCAGGGCGCCCGCACTTTTGCTTGCCTCACCGAGTTTACGATACGCCAATGCAAGCGTGTATAAGACGGTGGGATCATCATCGAGAGAGGCAGCCTTTTTAAGAGCCAGAACTGCATCTTGCCCACGATTTTCAGCCGACAGAATTTTGCCGAGTAGAAAATGTGCAGGCCCGTTGGTGGAATCGAGCACCAGGGATCTTCTGACCTCTGATTCCGCGATATTGAATTCCTTGTTCCCCTTCATTGCCAATTCATAGTCTGCCTTAGCCTGGTAATACCAGCCGACAGATTGATTGGGATCGCGGGACACAATTTGCCGGCCTATGCCCTTGAGGGGTTCCCATTGATGCGAGGCTTGGTAGGTTTCGCCGAGCAATTGATAGGCTGGCAAGTAATTCGGGGAAGCCGCAACGATGCTCTGCAAGGCTTCCTCAGCCTCCGCATACTTTTTCTCCATCAGGTAGGCAACCGCAAGAGCCGATTTGATCCTGACAGAGTTTGGCAAGATCCTGGTTGCGGATTGAAACAGGGCGAGGCATGCATGATTTGCGTGGTATTGAGTCAGGAGGGTCCCGAACTCAAGGTAGTAATCCTCATTGTGAGGGTCGAGTTTGACGGCCGCTTGCAAATGGTCGACAGCGGGCTTGATCTGGCCCAGTTTGTAGTAAGCATCGCCGATCGCCTCGTTCCACTCAGCGGAGTGCTTGCCGACCTCACCAACAAATTCCAGAAGTGACAATGCAGCGCGGTAATTTCCCTCCCCAGCGGCCTGGTTTGCCGCTTCGAGAAATTGGAGAAGCGGATTTGGGAAAGAATTCTTCACAGATTGATAGATTCCCCTGGCCCTGGATGCCTCTCCACCTTCTTCAAGCGATGTCCCCAAGGCAAGCAGCATCCCAGGGTCCTGCGGTTTCCGGTTCAACAATTGGTCGGCTTGTTCCCGTGCAAGTCTGGGCTCGCCTGCTTTAAACGCAGCGCTGATCAGGATTAATGAGATCTTGCCATTTCCAGGAGCCAGTTGGATTGCCTTCCGCAGATGCTCCACTGCTTTCGCGGCATCTCCAGCCTTCAACTCACTCAAGCCCAGGTCAACCCATCCTGCAGGTTCTTTGGGATCAAGCGCCACAGCTTTCCTAAGTTCCAAAGAGGCTTGTGAATTGTGATCGCGTGAAAGGTAATACATGCCCAGATTGACATGTGTAACAGCAGACTGGGGCGCGAGCTTTACCGCCTGGCGGAAATACTGCTCCGCCATTTCAAAATGCTGAAGCCGTTGATTTGCTATCCCTAACACTATATAAGCGGGGTAGAACCCGGAGCATTTTGCAGCCATCCACCCGAATGACTGGGTAACCTGCTCCGCCTTGCCCTGATTAAGAAGTTCTGTGGCTTGACGATAACCGTGGGAACACCCCTTGTCTTCCCTGGCCGAAAGGGAACATGTGAGGGCAACTCCCATGACCACCGGTGAAAGGAAATGTAGAAATCTAAGGCGCACTGCCATTTCTCGACGGGCATTGGATGCGGGCCCTTGAACTCTTTTTTGACCACAAATTTTGGAGCAACCTCAAGCCCTGGCCGTGAAGGTCACGACGTTTGACTCCGGGGTACAGCCAACAATGCACCATCATGCCGGGATTTCAAAGGGGAAAGGGCCAGCATCGGTATTATGACAGGCCGAGACCCCAGCCATCCATACTGGATTCTTCTATTCTGGCAAGCCAAATGTCAAGGAGCGTATTGCCGGCCGATTCGATTTGCATACAGGCTGATGAACGAAATTTTCGCACATAGGCGAGCGAACCTTGACCATATAATCCGCGAGGATGACAATCTGCGCTTCGGGGTGATTCCGGGCTTGCCATAAAACGCAAAAGTCCTGGCAGACGCAGAGAGACAACGCACCTCTTAGGGGGGAGATGGACGGCACAGTGATTCCAATCCTTGATTTCAGAATAACAGCTCGTTCGCTTAAACTCCCTCAAGCAAAACCAAATCGATAATTCCGAAGCCTTGGGCAAGGAGGAGTCTGAGATGGCAAGAGCAGGGCTGACACGTCGCGAGTTCCTCAAGGACTCAGCTTTGGCAGGCACAGGGTGGGCTGCATTAAAGAACCAGAACACTCCGCCTGCAAATGCCGGGCCAAGGGACGAAAATTCAGGAAAAAAGAAAGGAGCTTCTGAAGAACCTACCTATGAACTTGCGGTAGCAGAGTGGCCCGACCAGCTTCGTCCGATTGTCTTCATCGGGTGCAAAGATCATCTGGACGAATTTGGGGTGATGTGGAACGGTAACCTGACATTGCATACGGAGGCAATGATTGATGCCGACAGACGGCTTACGCGGCAGCGTCCGAGCCCGTCACTTCAAGTCAGCTACGCCCTGGGGGACAAGCCCGACTTCGGCAACCGGACCATGGATGATGGAACATCAATGCCATCGTTGGCCGAAGGGTACCTTCCGATTCCGAAGATCAGAATCCATCGCCAGGGAGTCACTCTGTTAGAAGAATCTCATGCGGCTTCGGCGGATTCGACATGCCACGTAAGCGGCTGGGACTCGCCGGTTTTCTTACGCCAGAGATTTACGGTAGAGGGCCCGGGCCCAGGCAGTTCGCCGATTCGTCTGTGGGCGCAACTGGCAAGCAATCATATCCATTACGAGATGGATACCAGGCGCAACGTGCGGATTTTGCCAGTGGCTCCTCTATACCACAGCAATTTGCACATTGCCGGAAACGAATTGCGCGACGGAAATGATCGAATCGTTCTGGCCGCCAGCAGGCCGTTCAGATTCCACCGGAAGCTCCCTGGGGAGTTTCAGTCGGTGGCATTGCGATACGCCCAGCTTGACCGTAACGTCGCAGTGTTTGATTTGCCCCGAACTCAAGGAGCAACCCTTGATCTTATTTTCCCATTTCTTCCGGCGGAGCCGCCCTTGATGGCATCCGTTCGCAGTTCTGACTACGAGAAATCATCACAAACTCTAAATGAATCCTGGAAGGAGGAATTATCACTTGGGACACATGTTGAGGTTCCTGAAGAGCATGTAAACAATCTCTGGCGGTTTACAATTCCGCTCACTTTTATGACGGCGGATCTTTACCCGAACGGCGACCGCATCCTGAAGACATCGTCTCACCACTATGAAGCGCTCTGGGTTACGGTTGCAGCGATCAATATCCTTGACCTGATCCAACGGGGTTATTTCCAGGAGGCCGCCGCCTACCTGGACCCTTTCCTGGATGCAAGCCGCCGGCGCCCCGTTCCAAACACCGGCGACAGCTATGATTCTTCCCAGGGATTCATTACCGGGCCAAGCGAATATCTTCCGCCGACCTGGCTGAGCGATAACGGTGCTGTCTTGTGGGTGGCTTCTGAATACTACCTGATCACGCGCGACCAGAGGTTTCTGGAGAAATGGATGCCTGTCATGATGGCGAGCATCGAGTGGATCGCGCGCGAGAGGGCTCTCACGAAGCTTCGGGGTGGGGCGAACGCCGGGCTCCTGCCCCCCAGCCGCTCGAGTGATATTTCCACACAAGGAAGTTTCTATTGGAATGATGCATGGAATTATAGAGGGCTCGCGTCTGTGTGCAGGGTTCTTGAAGTCACACATTCCCCGCAAGCGGAAAGGTGGGGCAGGGAACGGGAGGACTACCGGACAACGTTTCAAAATGCGCTTCGCGGGCAGATTAAACGTACAATCCGCTGGCAGGACCGGACCGGCAACATGATCCCTTCCATCCCCATGCGCCTGGGACAGATGGATGCCAGTGGGGAGTTCGATACATATCTCGACACCGGTCCCATGTTCCTGGGGGTGGCTGGATTGTTGAACCCTGACGATGAGGTCATGACCTGGGCCTTGAAATGGCTGACGGAAGGTCCCAATGCCAACAGCGAGTTCCCGGATTGGACTGATTTTTCACAACCATCGTGCTTGAGATACGAGATGTCGAGTGGAGAGCCTTGCTACTCGTGGAATATCTACCTTCGCTACCTGCGGAACGAGAGGTTGCAATTCCTCGAAGGCTTCTATTCATTGGTCGCGGGGGCCGTGTCGAGAAAGTTTCTTGGAGGGGTTGAAACGCGCGACGGTATTCAAGGGCTTCCTATCACGAATGCCATAATTGACAACCACCTTAGGAACATGCTGGTCTTCGAAAATGAATCAGGACGAGGAATTGACCTGCTGCGCAACTCTCCCTCCGCGTGGCTGGAACCTGGCAAAGAAATCCGAGTCGAAGACGCTCAGACGCATTTTGGACCTCTTAGCCTTCACGTCAAAGCCGGAACAAACAATCAGGTGACCGCAGCGATAGACCCACCCACGCGCGAAACGGTGGGCTGGATTCGGCTTCATCTTTACAGTCCCCAGGGAAAGCCTCTGAGAAGAGCAGTCATCAATTCTTCAGCCATTACACCGGCGTCTGCGAACATGATCGAGATTCGTAACCCGCGGCAGAAGTTAATCGTGGAGGCCAGCTTCTAAGGAAGAGCCGCACGGACCCTCTGCACTCAGAGCCTTGAGAGCAGAATGGGTGGCTCATTCCGCCTGGGAACGCCGATGAGAATTGTGTTGTCCATTCTACCTGGCCGGGATTGGCGAATCAGGACAGGACGCGGCGCAGCACATTTGCTGTGATTTGAGAGCAGGCTGAGTCAACGAGCAAGGAAGGGGCATAGGTGATTGACCCCACGGAAAAGACACATCCTCCGCCCGGAAGCTCAATCCAGACCATTTCGGCGCCGCCATTGTCCGGATTCAATCCGCGCGCCAGAAGGACCGCCTGCGACGGCGTACTCCGGCTCCTTTTGTCTGTTTCATGTCCCGAGGCGCCATTCGGGCACCGCTGATGAAGCGTACGTGAACCAAACTGGTCGCCGTCTGAAAGACCGGTGCCTTCATAGACCCAGTGGCTTGCATTAACAACCTTGTATGGGGCGGACGTCATGGCCCCAGGTTCGGTAAATACGACTCCCAATAGATTCGCCTCCGACTCATGCACAACGTGCATACGGCTTTCCAGGGAGTCTGACATGTTGTTCCGATGGAGGACACGTGCTTCCTCCAGAACTTCTACAGGGCCGTTCATACCGTTGCCACCCAGGTAAACCAGCTTGCCGCCGTGATTCGCCCACTCTTTCACGCGGTCATAAGCCGCCACACTCCAGTATTCAGGATGAACATGTAGCAGGAGCCCCTGGTACTTTTCCAGCGGGAGGATGCCGGCATGAAGTTGATAGTCGCTGTACAAATCGTACGCGAAACCCTCTCGCTCCAGCCAGCCAAGCGTTCGCCATTCTCCAGGCGCCAAGGTGCTTTCGAGACGCCCTCCGATCGGCGAAGTCAACTCATCATCTTCAGGGACTGAGTTCCAGGGATTCGGGCGAACGAACGAGAGCGGGACCGTCTTGCCACTTTTCCAATCACCATAATCAGGCAGAAGGTAACGCGAGAGGTCCTGCCGGGCATTGACGGTAGGTTCACTCCGCAGGCCCCCTGGCTGAACATAATTGCTACGCCCGCCAAAAGCGTTGTAGGCGTTCCAGGTATTTGTGTTGGCAACTACAGCTAGGCGCGAGCGAGGCGCGGTCGGCGCCACGATCAGGGGAAAGCTGAAATAGGCGCCGGATTCCCCTTTCATTCGGAAGAAATACAGCCCCGCTTCCTCCGGCGCAATAATCAATTGGGAGTGCACTTTCATGTTGCCGCCAAACCACATCACGCCCGTTTGAGTGAAATCGTCATTTGGAAGGATCTGGGCCATCGCACGAGGGCCATGGTCATCAAGCCACCCGAGCCTCCTTACCAGGGTTCGTTCCAGTCCATAGCGCCATAAATTGAGGTGAACCGGCTCCGTGCTGTGGATTCGAAACTCGACTTCATCGGCGCCGCGGCACCACTGCGGCCAAACCATCCCCAGCATTCTGTCGGAAAGCAGCCGAATCTGGATGGCGTTTCCGCCACCAATATCCACGGAAGCAATCCGCTTGGACCCGTATCCCGCTTTAGCAGCGATGGCTTCGTATTGCCCCGACGGCACGTCCGCATAGATTGCCCCGCTGGCTGCTGATTTTGTTGTCCAGGCCTGCTGACCGCGGCGCAACTCAATCAAGGCATCGGGCAGGGCACGATAATATTCGTCGCTGACATAGCCGATCAACATACTCTCTCCTCGCTTGGAGAATCTATACAGCGCAGTATCTGCCCCCCGTTTAAACCATGTCAAGGATAGCAGTTGGGGAGCATACAGATTGCTGGACGGATTTGTCCCACGCCAAAAGCCGGCTTCCATTTTTTGCCCTATTGTGGTTAGGTTGCTTAACCCGGTTGAGGACAGTCTCTCCGCTAAACCGCAGGAGCGGAGAATTCAGGTTGCGATTCACGAGGTTCAGAGTGACAGCAGTTCGCAAAACACAGGAACGTATCAAAATCGGTTATGCATGGACCGCGGTTGGCTTACTTTGGTTCGCCTTCATGGTGAATTATGTCGATCGCCAGGTTGTCTTCTCCATTTTTCCTGTTCTCAAAAAGGAATTGCACTTTTCCGAGGCTCAACTGGGGTTGATAGGTCTCATGTTTCTCTGGACCTATTCGGCATGCATGCCATTCATGGGCCGCCTGGCAGATATGGTGGAAAGGCGCCGGCTGGTGATCTGGAGCATTGTCCTTTGGAGCGCCGCTACAATCGGCACGGCTGTCAGCAGGTCAACAACGTCTTTCCTTGCATGGCGGGCTGTGATGGGGTTGGTTGAAGCCGCCTATGTGCCTGCAGCCGTGGGCCTGATCGCGGTGATCCATTCTGAGCGGACGCGGTCCACAGCGCTGGCCATCCACGGAACGGCGCAATTTGCGGGGATCGCAATCGGCGGTTGGGTGGGAGGCTGGCTGGCAGAGACGATCGGATGGCGTACCGGATTCTGGATTTTATCCGCGATCGGAATCATCTACGCAGGAATCCTCTCGAAT
Organism: Terriglobia bacterium; assembly: GCA_035691365.1. Lineage (GTDB taxonomy): Bacteria > Acidobacteriota > Terriglobia > UBA7540 > UBA7540 > SCRD01. Next base: position 2,425 of record DASSJE010000236.1, on the reverse strand, counting down.
GCACTCCACAGTCCACCTCTGCCGCTCCAGAGAACGCAACAGGCGCAGTCCTCGGCTTTCAATATTTTCAAGTCTCGTTGCTTTAACGTTCTGCTCATTTCATTTTTCGTGCTCTGCGCCATGCTGTGGATGTTTTACGGGTGGCTGCCTGACTTCGTCTTCAACAAATTCCATCTCTCGTTAGCCGGCAGCGGTTTCGCCGGCACAGCATACCTGCAGGCGGGTTCGGTTGTTGGGATCCTCATCTGGGGACGGGTCACCGACATGGTTTCGACGCGTACCCGGGCCGCAAGGTACTACGCCAGCGCCCTGGGTCTCGCCATCTGCGCGCCTTTTGCCTATCTGGTCTTGGCTACAGTTTCGCTGTCACTCCTGAAATTGGCCTGCCTATTATTTGGCTTCTTTTCCGGGGCATTCATTGCCAACGTCTTTGCCGCCGCATACGAGGTTGTCCCCAAAGAAAATTATGCCTTTTCGGTAGGAGTTCTGAACTTCGCTGGCGGGCTTGCCGGCGGCGTGGGTGTGTACCTCATCGGATTGAGCCACGGGCCCGGCGGCATGGCGGGGCTGATGGGAGGGAATGCGGTCCTGGCTGTTGTGATGGGGCTCGCCCTGGCATTGGTGGCGGGCCGGAATTTCAGGAACGACTATCAACACGTAACACCTTCACGCGAATAAAGGAAGGCCGGCATGTAAACGTCACTTGAGCCTCAGGAATTTGGATGGAGAGAGGGGATCCGATGGATGCTACTCATTGCCCCATCCACAACAACGATGCTCCCGTTCATGAACCTTGCCTCATCGGATGCCATGTAAAGCGCGCAGTGGGCAATGTCCGCGGGTTCGCCGAAATGCTTTCCCGGATATAGCGAGAGGATCTCTGCTTCGTCTTCGGGATGCTCATCGTAGTGGCGGCGCGTACTATCCGTTACAATCGTCCCCGGACAGATTGCGTTCACGCGGATTCCGTAAGGTGCGTATTGCAGCGCAAGAAGACGCGTTAGGGAATTGATGCCTCCCTTGGCAGCGGTGTAAGCTGCGAGGTGAATTCCTGTCAGCGCATTCACAGAACTGATGTTGATAATCGACCCCGCCTTCCGGGCCCTCATGCTTTTAAGCGCAGCGCGAGTACAAAGGTACGTGCCTCTCAGGCAGACGGCGATCACCCTGTCCCAATCGGCCTCGGAAACTTCGTGGAGCCAGCCGTCTCCTGACCATGCCGCCGCATTATTGACGAGGATGTCTACACTGCCCGCGACTTTAAAGGCCCGTTCAACGTCCGCCGCCACTGACGCGTCCCCTTGAACACACTCGCACTGGCCGCCTTGCTCCCTGACCATGCGTGCGGTCTCCTCGTTGGCGAGGCCGTCGATATCCATTGAAAAAATTCGGGCTCCGTAGCGCGAAAAGGTCAGCACAATTTCCCGGCCTATGCCGTTGCCTCCACCGGTGATGAAAGCCGTTTTCTTTGTCAGGCGCGCTTCAGCAGGATCACTCAAATGGTCTCCTTGAACGACCGCTATCTTGAATTCAAACTTTTCAGATAAGTCGCAAGGGCGTCATGGATTTGCGGCCGATCCCACAAGAATTTCATTGGGAATTGATCCGTCAGAGGATATGTCGAACCTGTTCCCGGGCTGAATTTCATCAGCGTTGCATCGGAGGTCACGCGATAGTCCCCAATGCGGTACCCGTACATGTCCAGACTGTGTATTCGCAATTTTACGGCTGTCTGGCAAATTTGCTGGATTTGCTCGACAGTTGGATAGCGCGCGGGTCCCGGCTTCCGTTCCTCCGGGGGATTTGCCACCCAGAAAGTATAGATTCTTAGTTTTGCCGGGTCGATGACCTTTTGTAATTGGGTCAACACATCCCTTGTGTGCCCGGCCACTCTATCGCCAGCATCGGGCGATGAATCCCAACTGGCTGACGTGTAGGCGCCCACCGCGTCGAAGTGTCTGGCCACACGGGGAAGATCGAGGCCAATGGCATTCTTGACATTGGGGTTCAAGGCGTTTCCGGCTGGGTCCTCAAGGTAAATGATATGTTGGGTGTTGGGGTCAACCTCACGGATGAATTTGACCGTGTCTCGCGCCCAGTCTTCCCACCATCCTTCCCTTGTCTTCACCCATTCCTTCCAGTGCGGGTCGGACGGCGTGCGTGGCAGTGGCCTGCCAAATAGTTTGCGCTCATAACTGCCATAAGAAACAATCCCTGTCCCTCGTTCTCCATAAGGGCCGCCGATCGGTCCTTCAGTAAATGAGTCGTCAAAGATATAGCCGCGCATGGCGGGCTCGTTCCCATAAGCCCTTGCGACTTCCTGAAGGTATTGCCGCCATTCGGATTGCCGCCATTCGGCGTTGAAAACGTCAAACGAGAAAAGATGATGGCCGGCTGAGTCAATCTGCTCGTATTCAGTGCGCCG
>DASSJE010000235.1:0-10003 GCA_035691365.1 Terriglobia bacterium | reverse complement strand
CGACGAGCTGTTGCGGCAGATTGCGGTCTTCGCCAACGGCGATGCGCGCGCGGCCTACAACACACTTGAAGCGGCCGCAACCGCAGCGCCGCGAGACGCCGGGGGACGCGCGACCATTACGGAAAAGCTGATCGAAGATGCCATCCAGCGCAAGGTGCTGCTTTATGACAAGGCCGGCGAAGAGCATTTCAATATTATTTCCGCTCTGCACAAGTCGGTGCGCAATTCCGATGCGGACGCCGCGCTCTACTGGCTGGGACGGATGCTCGAGGCGGGTGAAGACCCGCTCTACGTTGCGCGGCGACTGATCCGCATGGCGTCGGAAGACGTGGGCATGGCCGATCCCAAAGCGCTGGAAGTGGCCGTGGCCGCCATGCAGGCGGTGCACTTTGTGGGATTGCCGGAGGGCGACCTGGCGCTGGCACAGGCAACCGTCTATCTCGCGCTGGCGCCGAAATCGAACGCGCTCTACACGGGTTACGGCGAGGTGAAAGCCGACGCGCAGAAGACCGTCGCCGAACCTGTGCCGCTGCACCTGCGGAACGCCGTCACCGGGCTGATGGCCAACCAGGGCTACGGCAAAGGTTACCAGTACGCCCACAACGCCGAAGAGAAGCTGACCGATATGGAATGCCTGCCGGAAGGCCTCCGCGGCCGCCGCTACTACCAACCCACCGATCAGGGCCTCGAAAAAAAGCTAAAGGAAAAAATGCAGGCGATCGAAGAGTGGAAGAAGAAAAGACGTGGTGAATAGGAATTCGATGAAAATCGTTCGCCTGCTCGGCGCACTCTGTGCATCCTCTGTGACCTCTGTGTTGAAAGCTTTTATTGACCGGGAGGCAAAAAATTTAACACAGAGGGCGCAGAGAAAAACCCACAAAGGCCACAGAGAGCAGGGCCGCAACCAAAGCGTGCCAGTAAGATTTGTGCAACGCACAAACATTTGAGGTGTTAGTAGTACAGAGGACAAATCTATGATCGACGGGGAATGGCTCTACCCGCCAACCCGGATCAAATTCCTCCTCTCACAAAGTGCCGGGCGTATTCTTTGAGTATGCAGCGATTCTGGACGACTTCAAGGCCGGCCTGGCGGGCGCGCTGGGCGGCTTCTTCGTGCTGGACGCCCTCCTGCATCCAGACGACCCGCGCGCCCTTGCGGATGGAGCTTTCCACGATTTCAGGCACAAACTCCGAGCGGCGGAAGATGACGACGGCGTCAAAGCTGTCCGGAACATCGTCGAGCGACGGGTAACATTCCTCACCCAGGACGGAAGCTTCATTGGGGTTGACAGGAATGATGCGATAGCCGTGCGACTGCATATAGGAGCTCACACCGTAACTGGGCCGCGAGGCTCTGGAGGACAGGCCGACCACAGCCAGCGTTTTGCAGGTTTCAAGAATAGTTTGAATCGGATCCGGCATCTCAGCCCCTCGGTCCGGCCCGGCACATCCCCAATCCGCCGCGCCGTGTTCTTGTTGCACAATCACACGGGCAAGACGCCCGTGTCACACCGCCACGCTTTCAGTTTACCGCTTTATTCCGCGCGCGGGCATCCTGCCTACGCGCCCCAGGCCCTCCAGAAACTTCTCGTTGCCCTCGTGCCTGCCGATGGTGACCCGCAGGGAGGTGGGGAAGCCGTAAAGCTTCATCGGCCGCACGATCACGCCTTCATGCATCAGCCGGATGAAATCATCTTCGCAGTCGCGGCCCGTATCCACCAGCAGAAAATTTCCCACCGACGGCGTGTAACGGACACCGGCAAGGGCAAGCTCTTCCGTCACAAACTTCATTTCGCGGGCATTCGACTCCACAGAATAAGCCACGTGCTCCTGGTCGTCCAGCGCGGCGCGTCCGGCGGCCTGTGCCAGGCTGTTGGTGTTGAAAGGCGATCGCACGCGGTTGAGCGCCTCGATCAGTTCGGGATTTCCCATTCCGTAGCCGAGCCGCAGGCCTGCCAGCCCGTACACTTTGGAAAACGTTCGCAGCACCAGGACATTCCGGCCGTTGCGAACGTAGTCGAGCGAATGGGAATAGCCGGGGTCGCGAACGTACTCATAGTAAGCCTCATCCAGCACCACCAGCACGCGCGGCGGCAGCGCATTGAGAAAACGTTCCATATCATCAGCGGAAACCATGCGGCCGGTAGGGTTGTTGGGGTTGGCGATGTAGATGACCTTCGTCCGCTGCGTCACCGAGTGGGCAATGGCCGCGAGGTCGAAGGCGTTTTCGCGGAGTGGAGTCTGAATCAACTCCGCGCCCATCTCTTCGATGGCAAGGCGGTAAATATAAAATGCGGACTGTGACGTGACGCCCTGGTCGCCTGCGGTCAGAAAAGTTTTGGCTACCAGTTCGATCAGGTCGGTGGAACCCGCCCCCAGGATGATTTGCGACATGTCGAGCTGCTGGAATTCCGCCAGCCTCTGCCGCAAATGATAGCCGCTGCCGTCAGGATAGAAATTGGCGCGGTCGAGCGAATGGCGCAAGGCCTCCAGAGCCCTGGGTGAGGGACCCAGAGGATTTTCATTCGAGGCCAGCTTGACGGCGCTGTGGCCGAGTTCGCGCTCAACTTCCTCAATCGGCTTGCCGGGGGGGTAGGGCCGGATGCGCGTGACCCAGGGCGGAAGCAGTTCGTTGATTGAAAATCGTTGTGCCATGGCCTGTCCAACCAGCGAATAGAAATTATAAAGGATCAAGGCAGGAGATAACCGCAGCGTTTCCCGTCGCGGCGGCCGGCCAATGCGATGCTGTCAGTTGGGATTTTAACATTTACGGACGGTGCGCGGCTTCAGGCTTCCAGTTTCTCAAGCGGGTAATTTCGGACGCACTCAGGTAACGGAACTGCCCCGGCGCCAGGCCGCGGTCCGAGAGAAACGCGAACTGCACTCGCTTGAGTTTGACGACGCGCTGGCCGGCGCGCTCAAACATTCTGCGCACCTGGTGGTAGCGGCCTTCCGTCAGGGCGACTTCATACCATGGCTTTTCGCGTTCCGAAACCATGCGAATTTTGCAGGGCGCGGTCGGGCGGCCATCCAGCGCAATGCCGCGCTCCAGGCGCGCAAGATCTTTGGGCGACGGCTGGCCATCCAGTTTGACGTGATAAGTGCGCGGAATCCTTGAAGCGTGCGAGATGAGGAAATTGGTAAGCTCGCCGTCGTTGGTTAGCAGCAGCAGCCCGGAAGAGTTGTAATCGAGGCGGCCCACAGGATAGACGCGCTGCTTCACGCCCGTCAGAAGGTCCAAAACTGTGGGACGGCCTTGCGGGTCGCGCACGGTGGAAACAAAGCCGGTGGGTTTATTGAGGAGAATAACCAAGTGGCCGGAGCTTCGGGGCAGCGGCTTGCCGTCAACGCGGATTTTGTCGTGGCCGGGGTCGGCCTTGGACCCCAGTTCGCGCACCACTTGCCCGTTGACGCTCACGCGGCCCTGCGTGATCAGCTCTTCGGCTTTGCGCCGTGAGGTGATGCCCGCTGCGGCAATGATTTTCTGCAGCCGCTCTTGCACAGCCTGATGGGCGTCAGGACCTGGTTTCTTCGGCCGAGGCATTTTCTTCGCCTGTGCTGTCATCTTCCGCTGTCGTCCTTCCGGGAGCCGCAGAAGTTGCATCTTCTTCCGGGTCGCCTGCGATGGCCGATTCGGGTTCGGCTTCGGCCGCTTCCGCGGTATTCTCTGCAGCAGCTTCCTCGCCGGCGGCTGCGCCCGGTCCAGTTTCCCCGGGGCCTGCGTGCGCTTCCTGTTCTTCTGGAAGGTCTGATCCCAGCGCCTGTCGGGCAAGTTCTTCGAACTCCTTCAGGCTGGGCAGTTCGGTGGTGTCTCTCAGGCCAAAGTGGACCAGAAATTCCTTCGACGTTCGGTAAAGGATGGGCCGGCCCACCACATTCTTGCGGCCTGCGGTGACCACGAGCTTCTTCTCCATGAGCGTGTGGATGACCCCGCCGCAATCGACGCCGCGAATCTCCTCGATCTCAGGCACGGTAACCGGCTGGCGATAAGCAATCACCGCCAGGGTTTCGAGCGCCGGTTTCGAGAGCCTGATCAGCGGCTTGAGGCTTTTGACAAAATTTCTCAGTACTTCATGGTGCTCGGGCTTTGAGGAGAACCGGTATCCGCCTGCGACGTGCCGCACCTCAATTCCATGGCCGGCCTGCTGGTATTCCTGCACGAGGAGTTCGATCTGGGCTTTCACCCGGTCGCGCTCCTCGCCCTCCAGCGATTTGACAATGGCGTCCAGCGGCACGGGTTCCGGCGCCACATAGATGATGGCCTCGATTAAAGCTTTGAGTGTTTCGTCGCTCAGCATGTTTTCCCAGTCTTAGATTTCGCCCAGACTCTCTTCCAGGTCCGCGGCGTTCACTGTTTCAACGACCTCTTCAAACCTTTTGGTCTTCACCGCCGTGATGGGGGCAAACAGGTCATCTTGGCGGAGATGGATGGCCCGCAGCCGCACCAGTTCCAGCAGGGCCAGCAGCAACGCGATCAGCGCCTGCCGCCAGACATAGCCTTCGGCGAGTTCGTCAATGGAGACCGGTCCCGAGCGCTCCCGCATCACCGCCTTCACGTGCTCCAGCATCTCGCGGACGGTCACCTGTTCGCGCCGCACGTGGATCTGCGGGCGCTTTTTGGCGCGCTCGAGAATTTCGCGAAAAACCGAAATGAGATCAAACACCGAGACGGCAAGACCCGGCTCATCCTCCGCCTCCGTGAACTCGTCGATGCCCGGGCGCGACCATGTGGCTTCCTCCACCGTCTGCTTCGACTTCAGCATCTCAGCCGCATTCCGGAACTGCTCGTGTTCCAGCAGGCGCTGCACCAGTTCTGCGCGCGGGTCGCCTTCCTGTTCTTCTTCCGGCGCCGTCGGGTCGGGTGGCAGCAGCATCCGCGACTTGATGTAGATCAGCGTGGCCGCCATCAGGACAAACTCGCCCGCCACGTCAATGTTCAATTCTTCCATCAAACGAAGATAGTCGAGATACTGCCGGGTGATCTTCGCGATGGGAATGTCGTAGATATTGATCTTCTGGTTGCGAATGAGGTCGAGCAGCAAGTCGAGCGGGCCTTCGTAAGCCTCAAGCTTCACCGGCGGCGCCGGCGTATCGGCGCGCGTGGTCCGCTTTGAAGGCTCCGCAGCGGCCTCCTGTTCAGACTGGTCCGGTGACTCCGGGTTGGGTGCGCGATTGTCATCCATCATTCATGCCAGTTTCGTTGCGGCCCTCACCTCGCCCATTGTTTTCTGCGCAACACACCGCGCTTTTTCGGTGCCGGCGGCCAGCACGTCCCAAACCTTCTGCGGGTCGCGCTCGTAGACCTTGCGCCGCTCCTGGATGGGCGCGAGATATTCGTTCAGATAATGCGCCATCATCTTCTTGCAATCCACGCAACCGAGCTCGGCTGTCCTGCATTCGCGATTCACACGCTCGATGACTTCAGGCGGGGAGAAGAGTTTGTGATGGTCGAAAACCGGGCAAACGTCGGGATTACCCTTATCGTACCTCCGCTTGCGAGCGGGATCGGTCATCATGCCCCGAACTTTCTTGTCGACCACATCCGGCGGGTCAGAGAGAAATATAGCGTTGCCATAGCTCTTCGACATCTTGCGCCCGTCGGTCCCGCGCAGCCGCGGGCTGGGCGTCAGCAGCGATTGCGGCTCGGGAAAAACCTCGCCATAGAATTGGTTGAACCGCCGCGCAATTTCCCGCGTCAATTCCACGTGCGGAACCTGGTCTTCTCCCACAGGAACATAAGCGGCTTTGTACATCAGGATATCGGCAGCCTGCAACACCGGATAACCCAGAAACCCGTAGGTGTGCAGGTCCCGGCCTTGCAGATTATCAAGCTGCTCTTTATACGTAGGCACGCGCTCAAGCCAGCCGAGCGGCGTCACCATGCCGAAAATCAGGTAAAGCTCCGCGTGCTCCGGCAGGCGCGACTGCACAAAGAAAGTGGCTTTTTCAGGGTCGAGCCCAACGGCCAGCCAATCGGTCACCATTTCCAGTATGTTCGATTGCAATTCGGCCGTGTCGGCGTACTCGGTGGTCAGCATGTGCCAGTCCGCCACAAAGTGAAAACTTTCGTACTGGTCCTGAAGCCTGATCCAGTTCTGGAGCGCTCCCACCAGATTGCCTAAATGCAACTTGCCGGTGGGCCGCATGCCGCTCAGCACCCGCGGCCGTTTGTTCATCGGCTGTGCCATATGTTGGAATCCCTGTTGCCCGGTCCGCAAAGCGCAGAAAACTGCCCGCAGCACTGTCCTAAACCTGATTTTCCATCGTACCATAGGGTGGGGCAAACGCGAAGAAGGGCGGGGAGCGGCGCAATACTTATGAGGATTGCCTAATCGAATGACGGGCTTCGGTAACGCCGGCATCTTGCCAGCCCTTAGAGGCGCCGCTCGAACGGCGGCGCTACAAACGAGCGTCAGGTGATTGGGCAAACCCGCCGATAGAAGCAATCGGGAGAATCGACCTTGAACCGGAATGGAAAAATCCAAATCGCTTTGCTTGCCATCCTGCTGGCCGCGGGCGGCTGGGCGTGTTCGAGCGCCGTCAGCCAGAAGGCGCCACAGGCGTCTGCCGGCGCTGAAAACGCGGGGCAAATGCCGGACCTATGGCGTTCACTCACCACGGGGAAGGAATATTTTGTCCGGATGGACAAGAACCACTTTTACGCGCAGTGGGTCAACCTGCCCCCTGTCTCGAAGCAGCACGGCGCCTACATCCACACGGCGTGCGAAATGAAGGGATCGAAATGGGAGGGCGCTTCGGATATTTACATGCCTTGTGTGGCTGGGGAAGGGAAGGGCGAAAAAGTGGCCAACACCTGCCACCTGAACCTCAAAATCGAAATCGATTCTATCAGCAACAAACGTATTACCGGGCGCGCCCAGACGCTGAAGAATTTCAATTGCGGCGCCTGCAAAGTGGTGGAAGCCGGATGGGCAAGTTTCGAGTGGGTGCCGGCAAAGTAGCGGGATCTCACCTTGATTTCGATTTCTTGATTGCTTCGATCAGCGGGGGAACAACTTCAAATAGGTCGCCGGCGATTCCGTAGGTTGCGATGTCAAAGATGGGGGCTTCGCGGTCTTTATTGACGGCCACCACGGTCCGCGAGCCTTTCATCCCCACCTGGTGCTGAATGGCGCCCGAGATCCCCAGGGCAACGTAGAGTTTGGGCGCCACAGTCTGCCCGGAGCTTCCGATCTGGCGGTCCATGGGCAGCCAGCCGCTGTCGCAGATGGGCCGCGATGCGCCAACTTCCGCCCCCAGGGCTTCCGCCAGCTTTTGAGGCAACTCCATGTTTTCGGGCTTCCCGATGCCGCGCCCGACGGCGACGATAATTTCTGCCTGGCTCAGATCGACAGCCTGTTTGGCCTCCCGGAATTTTTCCTGCGGCCGCGTGCGGATCGTCTCCAGAGGAATGTTGATCTCGACCGGTGTGATCTTTGCCTGGCTCTGGCCCCGCTGGACGTAATCCTCCCGAAAGGCCCCTGATTGGAATGAGACGAAGTAGGGCGGCTCGCCGCGGAATTCCACATCGGCCGAAAACTTGCCCTGGAAAACCTGGCGCACAAAAAAAGTTCGCTCGCCATCGCGGCGGTAGCCCAACGAATCGCCGATCAGCCCGCGCTCAAGCGAAGCGGCCAGCCTGGGTGCAAAGTCTCGAACCTGGTAGGTGTGGCTGAAAACCACAAAGCGGGGCTTCCGGCTTTCGATCACCTGGCGTAGCGCCATGGTGTAGCCGTCCGGGGTGTATTGGGCAAGCTGCGGCGATTCCAAAACGAGAACTTCCTGAAGCCCTGCGCCGGCCAGTTCCCAGGTAAGATCGCCGATTCTCTCGCCAGCGATCACGGCAACGCAAGCTGTGCCTGAGTCGCCAGCAAGCTTCTGCGCTGCTGCCACGGCCTCCCATGCCGGGCGGGCCAGCCTGCCTTCCTGATGTTCTGCATAAACGAGAATTTCTTCAGCCACGGTTGAGTTCTTCCGTATGTAGCGCCGTCCCCGCTCCGGCGGAACTTGCACATGCCGCCCTGAAGGGCGGCTCTACAAGTACCCTGATTTCCGACGCGCTACGCTAAATCACTCTTGCTTCGTTCTTCAATTTGTCAACCAGCCGCTCGGCGATTTCCCTGGGACTGCCCTCGATAAACTCGGTCTGCGCTGTTTTCTCCGGAACGAAAACCCGGGAAATCACCTGGCGCGGTTCAAGCGCACTTGCATCCAGCCCCAGGTCCCGCGCGGTCAGCTTCTGGAGCGGTTTGTTTTTCGCCGCCATAATGCCTTTCAAGGTGGCGTAACGGGGCTTGTTGATACCCGATTGAATGGTGAGCACGGCAGGCAGCGGCATTTCAATCCACTGGAACCATCCGCCCTCGAGTTCCCGTTTGATTTTCAGGTGATCGCCTTCCGGCTGGATTTCCATGACGATGGTGGAGTGCGGCAGGCCCAGCATTTCGGCGAGGATCACACCTGTCTGCGCAAACCCGAAATCGTCGGATTGCAGGCCGGTGAGCACCAGGTCGGGATTTTCTTTGCCGATGGCGGCAGCCAGCACCCGCGCGGTGCCGTGCGCGTCAAGATTTTCGAAAGCGCTGTCCTCAAGGTGCAGGGCGCGGTCGGCCCCCTTGGCCAGAGCTTCCTTGATGGCCTGGCCGGCGCGGGCAGGTCCCAGCGTGCAGGCGATAACTTCGCCTCCCAGTTTCTCCTTCAACCGCAAGGCCTCCTCAAGCGCGTAAACATCGGGCTCATTGATTTCGAAACCGATATCCGCTTCCTGGATCCACGTGGAAGCTGCGTTCAGTCTGAGGTTGGCGTCGCGGGATGGCACCTGCTTGAGGCAGACAACAACTTTCATGGGGATAAATTCTCCCGGCAGAAAACATTAACCCGGCACGAGCTCAGTCCTGCTAATCCGAGTAGCGTTTCAAGAGCAACGCTGCGTTGGTTCCGCCGAACCCGAAAGAATTTGAGAGCGCGCATTGGATCTCCGCCCGGCGGGCCTGATTGGGAACGTAGTCCAGATCGCACTCGGGATCCGGATTTTCGTAATTGATGGTGGGAGGAATGATCTGGTCCCGCAGGATGAGCGTTGAGATGCCCGCTTCGAGTCCACCTGCTCCTCCCAGCAGGTGCCCGGTCATGGATTTGGTCGAGCTGATGGGCAATTTCGTGGCGTGCTCCCCGAAGACGGCTTTGATGGCCTTGGTCTCCAGTCTGTCATTAAACGGAGTGGAGGTCCCGTGAGCGTTGATGTAGTCCACTTGCGCGGGCTCGACACCGGCGTCCGCGAGGGCGTTCCGCATCACCCGTATTGCCCCGTCAGCGTCTTCCGAAGGTTGGGTAATGTGAAAAGCGTCTCCGGACATGCCGTAACCGGCAACTTCGCCCAGTATTCTGGCGTCGCGCTTTCGCGCAAATTCAAGTTCTTCCAGGATCAGGATGCCCGATCCTTCTCCGATGACAAACCCATCGCGGTCGCGGTCAAAAGGCCGGCTCCCTTTTTCGGGTTCGTCGTTGCGGGTTGAAAGCGCGCGCATGGACGCGAATCCACCCACGCCCATGGGGGTAATGGCAGCCTCGGCTCCTCCGGAAATCATCACGTCTGCATCGCCGCGCTGGATGAGCCGGAAGGAATCGCCCACGGCGTGAGCGCTGGATGAGCAGGCTGTGCAGGTGGCAGAATTCGGCCCTTTGGCGCCCCAGCGGATGGAGACAAAGCCGGACGCCAGGTTGACGATGGACGCGGGAATGAAGAAAGGGGATATCCTTCGCGGGCCGCCCTGCATCAGCGCCGTGTGTTCGCGCTCGATGACGTCGAACCCTCCGATGCCGGAACCGATGTAGACGCCGGTTCTCTCCGCCAGGCCCGGGGTAATCTTCAGTCCGGACTGCTCCATTGCAAACTCAGCCGCAGCCATAGCGAACTGAATAAACAACCCCATTTTCTTCACATCTTTTTTTTCAACGAAGCGAAGCGGATCGAACCCTTTGACTTCTGCGGCGAACGTGACGG
>DASSJE010000234.1:0-7347 GCA_035691365.1 Terriglobia bacterium | reverse complement strand
ATTTCCTCCACACGGCCAAAGCGCTTCATCGGCGTGTGCGCGAAGATTGAAGCCTTTCGCTCGGGCCGGTTGATGATTTCGCGATTGAGATCAGTTTCAAAGACGCCCGGAGCGATGGCATTGACGGTGATATTGTATTTGGCCCACTCCGCTGCCAGGCAGCGCGTGATTTGAAGCACTCCTCCCTTGCTGGCCGCATAAGGTGTGACCTCGTGCGCGCTGACGAATGAAGCAATCGAGGCGATATTGATGATGCGGCCGTAGTGTTGGTCCCTCATCACCCGGCCGACCAACTGGCAAGTGTTCCAGACGCCCTTCAGGTTGGTCTCCATGATCTGGTTCCATAAATTGTCTTCGACTGCGAACGACGGGACCCTCTTGGTTATCCCAGCGGAGTTGGCCAGGATATCGATGCCCCCCATCTCTTGAAGCATCTTGTCGATCACCTTCTGGATCTGCGCGCGGTCCGTCACGTCACCTGTCATTTCAAGGGTGTGTCTTCCAGTCGCCCTGATTTCATGTACGGTCCCTTGAACCTGTTCAGCCCGGCGACCCACCGCCACCACATCGGCGCCGGCTTCCGCAAACCCCAAAGCGATGGCCTTGCCCAGCCCGCTGGTTCCTCCAAAAACCAGGGCACGTTTTCCCTCGAGATCAAGACCTTTGTAAGAAGGCAAGCGAGTTCCTTTCCGAAATTGGATACAAGAGTGCCATCCTATCACCCGGCCAAAAAATCAGGCAACCTATGGGAGTCTGTCTCTTGCACCGTAGCTTCGGTGAGTGTTAGGCTTCCTTCTTACTGACGCCTGCTGTGAAGCCGGACGGGCGCTGGGCTCCCTTGCAAGACTGGTCTGCGCAACGACTTGAGCCACATTTCAAACACTTGAAAGCTGATGGGAGGTTATATCTGAATGGAATTGGAACAACTTACTCGAATGTACGATTTTACAGGGCGAACGGTCGCTATCACCGGAGGGGCGGGAGTTCTGGGCGGAGAAATCGCCCAGGCGCTGGCGGGATGCGGAGCCAATGTGGCGATTCTGGACCTGAATCTTGATCCAGCCCGGTGCATCCTGGAAAAATTGGGACCGCGCGCCAGCCAGGTGATAACAGTGAAAGCCAACGTGCTGGACATGGAAAGCCTCCGCCAGGCTTCTGCGGCTGTTCTGGAGAAGTTCGGCACGATCGATTGCCTGGTGAATGCCGCCGGGGGAAACAAGCCTCAGGCAACCACCAGCGCCGACCTTACTTTTTTCAATTTGCCGGCCGACGCCCTGCGATGGGTCTTCGATCTCAACATTATCGGGACCGTCCTGCCTTCGCAGGTGTTCGGCAAAATCATGGCAGAGAAAGGCGAGGGGACAATTCTCAATATTTCATCCATGAACGCTTTTCGTCCTCTCACGCGAATTCCGGCCTATTCGGCAGCGAAGGCCGGCGTCAGCAACTTTACCCAGTGGCTGGCGGTGCATCTGGCGCAACTCTATTCCCCAAAGATTCGCGTCAATGCCATTGCGCCGGGCTTCTTTATGACCCAACAAAACAGGTTCCTGCTGACGGATGAAAAGTCAGGCGAGTTAACCCCTCGCGGCAAATCGATTATCGACCACACGCCGATGACGCGTTTTGGGAATCCAGAGGACCTGTTCGGGGCCGTCTTGTGGCTGCTCTCGCCCGCCTCGGCTTTTGTGACGGGAGTCATTGTGCCCATCGACGGCGGATTTTCGGCGTATAGTGGAGTATAGATGCAAGGGGACTGAGAATTGCAGGCGAAGCCGGATAATACGGGGTGTTTGAAAGGAGGCAAAGAATGGCCATTGGACTGGGATTTGCGGACCGCCACCTGACCAGCGAGGAAATCAGCCGGACAGTTCACCAGGCTCTGATCACGCTGGCTGTTGACGGCAAACGTGTGCTGATCATCATTCCGGACGGCACCCGCACGATGCCCATGCCCTCCATGTTTGACTTGTTTGAGCGGGAGCTTTCATCGCGTGTGGCTGCGCTCGATTATCTGGTGGCGCTGGGGACCCATCCCATCATGGACGATGAACACCTCGGCAAACTGATTGGGCGAAAGGTGGTGGACGGGAAGGCCGGCAGCAGCCATATCTTTAATCATCATTGGGAAAAGCCGGAGACCTTTGTGACGCTGGGCGTTATTCCGGCGAAGGAAATTGGCGAGATCACGGGAGGGATACTGGAAAAGGAAATTTGTGTCCGCCTGAACAGAATGATTCTGGACTACGACCAGATCATTATCTGCGGCCCGGTTTTCCCGCACGAGGTGGCCGGCTTTTCCGGTGGCAACAAGTATTTCTTCCCGGGTGTCGGCGGATCGGAAATCATCAACCAGACTCATTGGACAGGCGCGCTGATGACCAACTATAAGATCATCGGTGCCGGCTATACGCCGGTTCGGGCCATCATTGACCGTGCTGCCGGCATGATTGACCGGCCCGTGGCGTGCTTCTCGCTTGTAGTGACCCATGCTGGCGTGGAGGGAATATACTTCGGCTCGGCCCAGGAAGCCTGGGAAGCGGCCGCAGACCTCTCGGCGCGTAAACACATTATCTACGTCAGGAAGCCTTTCCAGCGAGTGCTGTCCGTGATGCCGACGCTTTACGACGACCTTTGGACCGGCGCGAAAGGGATGTACAAGATGGAACCTGCGGTGGCCGATGGCGGTGAAGTGGTGATCTATGCGCCTCACATCACTGAGGTCAGTTACACGCACGGCAGGATCATTGAAGAGATCGGCTACCACTGCCGCGATTATTTCCTGGCGCAGTGGGACAAGTTCAAGGATTATCCGGGCGGCGTGCTGGCGCACTCCACCCACGTGAAGGGGCTGGGCACGTATGACGCGGCAACCGGCAAGGAGACGCCGCGCATTCAGGTAACCCTGGCGACGGGAATTACCAAAGAGCGCTGCGAACGCATCAACCTGGGCTACCTGGATCCCGCAAGCGTCCATCCGGAAGAGTGGAAGGGCCGGGAAGACGAAGGCATCCTGCTGGTTCCGCGCGCCGGCGAGATGCTCTATCGCGTTCAGGAAAGAGCTTCGAAAGCCGCCTAAGATTGGCTGATCAGGTCTTTATCCTTGCAGGTGCTCAGCCAGCCAAACGACATATTGGCTGTTGTGCTGCTGCACCTCTGCCATCAGGTCCTCCGGCAGTTCGTCGATCTTCTCTTTGAAAAAGCGGTGGTCGCCATCCGGTGAATCCACGTCGCGGCTGCCCACCAGGTTGCCCAGCCAGAAAACCAGGAAAAGATTGCCGTCTACGCGGCCGCGTGAAGCGTCGCCCAGATTGTACTCACGGCCCATGGAAACATACTTTTCAGCCAGCTCGCTTTCGTAGCCGAACGCTCCGGCGGCGGCAAAATTATTGGCCCGCTTCACCATCCGCTCATAAAGCGTCCGCCAGCGGGAACTTGCGGGCTGGCCTCGCAGGACATCGAAAAGCTGCAGTTGAAGTTCACCGGAGATTTTGTAATTCACGCGCCCCGCCGTTGATTTCCCGATTCGCTCCAGCACTTCGGGCTGCTTGCCGCTGCCGGAGTGGATGCTGAGCGTGGTGTCAAAACTCCGGGCCACGTCGGCCAGTTCGGCGACGCGCGCCGCAAGCTCTTCCAGGGATTTACCGCCGAATTCTTTTTCCACCCGGCCGGGAAGCTCCGGCCACATTTTGTGATGACAGTAATCCACCAGGCCAACCCCATTGGCAGGTGAAGTAGCCATCGCCACGGGGTAGGCCTGCCGCTTTTTGAAGCCCAGGTTAGGAGGGCAAAGCTGCGCGGCCCTGCCGCGAGCTTTGAGCCAGTGCATGTAAAAAAGGAGTTCTTTGGCGGTGGTCAGCGTTTCGGCTTCGTCGATGGAAGGTTCAAAATCAAACTCTGTCTCCAGGCGGGCTTCAGATTTGGCCTTGATGATGTAGTCATACAACTCTTCATTGAGCTTCAGACTTTGGCCGAACTTGACGCCCAGGCGGAAGATTTCGCGCTCGCTGAAAATATATTTCCTGCCATCGAGTTCGAAGGGTTTTGAGAACTCGTTGCGAAGCCACTTCTGTTCCTCGCTGGTAAGGATCTGCTGGAACTTTTCGCTGACCGCTGAATCTCCCCATGGGTTCGGATGGCGGGTGTCGGCCTGGAGTTCGAAAAGCCGCGAAGTATCTGTGGTGAATTTGGTGTAGCCGGCGGCATGGCGAATGGCTATTTTGACCATTTCGACCGAGCGGGCAATCTCCTCCGGGCTGTTGCCGGAAACGATGAAGTGGTCAGCCTCGGCGTTGTAGCCCTCGCGCCATCCGGAGCGAATGGCGGCCCACAGGCCGGCGTGATAAAGGTGCCGGATGGAAACGCGTGTGTGGCCGATTGCCACGGGATCCTCACCATCGCGCTTCGCGATAACATCTTCGGTGGTCATTTCGCGTGTGGCGGAGAGCTGGACCGTTGAGGCCATGTTTACGCGAAGCCTGTCCAGAATGGTCCGATAAGCACTGAAGACTGCGGGCAAGCTGATTTCCGGATGGCGGTTGCCCGCTGCGACCGCAGGCAGCGAACGCTGCGGCCTGGGCAGAAAGGCCCGGTCGGCCAGCTCGGCGAATTTACGGATCGTTTCATGGTCATAGCTGCTGAAAGGAATGAAGCTAAGGATGATTTCTTTTCCCTCAACCTGCACGCGGTCCTCGCGAAGAGCTTCGGCCAGCAGATTGCTTGCTGAAGAGGGGCCCACGTCCACATGCATCAACAACGGTGTTGTTCTGTCATGCGCCAGGGCATCCACTGCCAGATAATAATTCGATGCGCGGGCAGGATCTTTTGCGAGAGATCCTGGATGGGGTCTGATCGTCCTCAAGCCGAGGCCTGAGAATTGGTTCGCAATCCGCTCACGGAGTTTTGCGTCGGCGGGATTGTCTCTGGTGTGCTGGCAAATAGCGGCTGCAACCCTGGCGGCTTCATTGGTATCGAACTGAGGTTCCATAGCTCTCCTGATTTAAAATTGATTTCACAATCTTACACCCTGTGCTTGCGGGGGCGGAAGGCATGTTACCGGACGTGTCCCATTTTGTTATTCGGAATGTGCAGTGCGTCCCTGGATCTGGTCAATAGCGTGGGGAAGGATCATCATGATGCTCTCGAGCGATTCCCGCGCGCCACGAGGGCTTCCCGGGAGGTTCACTATCAGCTTGCGCTTCCGCACGCCGGCGATGGCTCGCGAGAGGGCCGCCATCGGAGTGCTCTTTGTTCCCTCGGCACGCATCAACTCGGAAAGGCCTTGGACCTCAGTTTCGATGACGCACCGGGTGGCCTCCGGGGTAACGTCGCGCGGGCCGAGGCCAGTCCCACCGGAGGTGAATATGGCGTCGCAGTCATCAGCATCTGTCCAGGTCATCAGGCGGCTGCGGATCTGGTCGAGTTCGTCGGGCAGAACTTCCAGCGCGGTAACATGCCAGCCATGAGTTTCCAGGGTTTCACGCACAGCCGGTCCTGACCGGTCCTCACGCTCGCCCTTTGTGGCCAGATCGCTCAGCACCAGGATTTTTGCGCGCAGATTGTGTTTCATTCAGATCATCAAATCCACCGTAGCCGGTTTTCGATGGCCTGGAAGCGATTGGTTTTCACTTAGCTCGCATCCCGGTTGGCCTCATCCAGCAGGCGGAGGCCCTCCATCATCAGACCCTGCGTTGACATGGTTGTCGTGTGTTCGCTGGAAGATTTTGTAAAGTCTACTTCCCATTCACCGTCGGCCCATGCCAGGACTTTATAAACCGCTTCGTTCCCTTCGAGCGGGCCACACTGGGCGTGGGTCACCTGGCCCTGGTTGAAATAGAGCTTACAGGTCTCTTTTCCGGAGCGCAGCAGGAGCGTGCAGGTCTTGCGCCCTTGTTCGAGTGACTGCATCCAGTCAATCAGGCTCATCTCGCTCAGCAGGCCGGCCGTGGTCCCTCCGCGCAACTGCAGATTTTCCATCTTCTGGCCATACAGCCGTCCGGTGATGTGGCGGACCTGGCGCGAGAGTTCCTGCACGAAGAAGGGCTTGATGAGGTAATCTTCAACGCCTTCTGCCGCGGTACTAAGCCGCTCGTCGATCTCCTTTTGCGACGCCAGGAAAACAAAGGGGATTTGCGAGGTTTTCTCCTTCCCGCGCAGACTCTCCAGCAATTCCAGCCCGTTCATCCGGGGCATGGAATAATCCGAGATGATCAGGTCAGGCTGAATCTCCGCCGCCATTTGCAGCGCCTTGGCGCCATCGGTAGCTGTGATGATTTCGCCGCATTTTTCAAGGCACTGGCAGAGAAGCTTGAGGATGGTTGGGTTGTCATCCACCACCAGAATCTTGAATGCAGCCGGCATCAGTCCAGCCCTCTCTTCGGGTTTTCAATAGCGCAGAAAGAGATCCTATTTTGAAGCACGAAATTCGCCGGATTTTCCACCGCTCTTGTACAATAGCTTCAATTGCGTAATTTCAATTTCGTGATCGGCTGCTTTGCACATGTCATAGACCGTCAATGCAGCAACGGCGGCACCCGTCAGGGCTTCCATTTCGACGCCCGTCGAGCCGGTGGACCGCACCGCCGCAGTAATCGATATGCCATTCTTGCAGAACTCGGCGCGAACATCAATGTGGCTCAGCAGCAGAGGATGGCAAAGCGGGATCAGGTCTGCGGTGCGCTTCGCTGCGGCAATCCCTGCCACGCGCGAGATCTCGAGCGGATCGCCCTTGGGATTCATTCTGATTTTCATGAGGGTCTGCGGCTTCATTTTGACCAATACACTTGCAATGGCCTGGCGGTGCGTGTTCGGTTTTGCGGAGACGTCAACCATTCGCACCCGTCCCTCCTGGTCATAATGGCTCAGGTCACCGGACTTTTTGGTACGTGCCTTCTTTTTCGATTCTCTTGCCATCGTGTCTTCGGACTTTGACCTCTCAACTTGTCATCGGCAACACATCGACCCAATCTCCTGCAGTGGGTGAGGGTTGTTCGGCATGGATCACCAGAAAACCATTGGATTCTGCAACTCCCACCAGGTCCCCCGAACCCTGCCAGCCGACAAGACTGACAACGGGTTCGGCGTTCCGCATATCGATCCTCGCCGGCATAAAAGTGGTCAAGCCCGTTTTATGGCGGGCCGATTTCGCCAGCCTTGCACGGAGGAAGCGCGGGCGTTCAAAGCCGCTTCCCATCAGCACACCGATCGCGGGCCGGGCGAACAGGTTGCACGTCACAAAACTGGAGACGGGGTTTCCCGGCAGCCCGAAAAAAAACTTGCCGCGCACGCGGCCGAAGACCAGGGGCTTGCCGGGCCGGATGGCAACACTTCGAAAATAGAACTCCGCAC
>DASSJE010000233.1:0-2937 GCA_035691365.1 Terriglobia bacterium | reverse complement strand
TCCGCCATCACAAGGACTTCAGTGAGGAATACCCTCAGCAATGCGATGTGGCCGACTTCAAGATAACCAATCGGTGGATGCGCATTCCGATGATGTCGATCAGTCATTCCGATCTGATGCCGATCAGTTCGGAGCGAAGCGACGCAGGACTCTCTCAGTGTGAAATAGTGATCGACATCAGTCAAGAGGTTTTATTCTTTTTTGTGTTTGCGCGGGTGCAATTCCTGCCTTTCGGCTGACCGTGTTTTTGGGTGCTGACGGAAGGAGCCCGTAGGGCGACTGGAGTTAGCACCCAAAAACACTGCGCGCCCCAACTCCTCTAGTCGACATTTTTGCCGGCCCTACCGCCCTTAAGCTTTCGGATCGAATCTCCCTGTAAATCGATCCGGTGAGCGGTATGCACCAGCCGATCCAGGATACTGTCTGCTACTGTGGGGTCGCCGATCTGCCCATGCCACTTCACCACCGGCAACTGGCTGGTCAGGAGCGTCGACCTGGTCAAGTAGCGCTCATCGCAGATCTCCAGGAATGCCCGGCGGTCGTTGTCGGTCAGCGGCGCCATCGCCCAGTCGTCGACAATCAGTACATCTACTTGCCCCAAAGCCCGCAGCCTCCGGACATAGCTGCCGTCCGCACGGGCCAACTCGAGTTCCCGAAACAACTGCGCCGCCGTGGCAAAGTAGGCTGTGAAGCCATCGCGGCACGCCTTCTGCCCGAACGCCCGTGCCAGAAATGTTTTCCCGAGCCCGGTCGGGCCCAACAGGAAAATGTGTTGGTGGCGGCGCACCCAGTCCGAGTCGTGGGTCAGGGATCGGACCACCTGCTTGTCCAAGCCCCGCGTGGCACGGAAGTCGATATCCTCAATACAGGCGGGACCTTGCAGACGGGCATCTCTGAGCCGCCTCTCCAGGGCTCGGTTCTGCCGCCAGTTCCACTGCCGGTCCACCAGCAGCGCGAAGCGTTCCTCAAAGCTGAGTTGCATGGTTTGGGGATCTTCCTGTTGTTGGGTGAAAGCGTCCGCCATACCGCGCAGACGCATGGTGCATAACTTCTCGTTCGTTTGTTGATTAAGCATGCTTCTCCTTTTAGACTTACTGCATTCACCGGGGATCAGCCTCCGGTGGGGAATCAAAGTAATCGGCGCCGCGGATGTTGTCGTGCTCCACGGCCGGCGGCACGGGTGGATCGCCGGGGAGCGGCAATCGGTCAAGCTGGTTGTGAAGAATCGATTCCATGCTCTTACAGTTAAAAGCACGAGCGCGCAGGGCACGGCGGGCAGCCGCTTCCATGCGTTCGGCGGGATAGCTTTTAGCCAGCCGCAGAATCCCCATACAAGAACGGAATCCCATCTCCGGATGCCGCTTGGCTGCCAGGATCGCCTCTACCAGTTGGCCGGTGTAGAGTCCAATCTGCTGGCCATCTTCGATCAGCTTCGAAGGCGTCCGCCCCACATACTTCTGGTGCGCCTTGGGCATGTGTTCGGTCAACGTAGTGGCTTTTCCCGGCTGGTAGGAGCGGACATGCGACGCTACCCGCACCCCGCGGTGGAGGACTTCCAGGGTCTCTCCGGTCAGGTGCACCTCCACCTGCTGATGCACCAGCGCATACGGCACGCTGTAGTAGTGCCGCTCGATTTCAATGTGATAGTCGATGTTGACGCGGGCCACCTTCCATTCCCCGAACTGGTAGCGCGTAGCCGGCAACGGCTTCAGCGCCGGCTGGTCCAGTTGCGCGAACAGGCTGGCGCGGTTGCCCGCGCGCTTGCGGAACGGCCGCTGGTTGAGACGTACCAGCAACTCAGCAATGGCCTGATTGACCTCCTCGAGGGAGAAGAACTTGCGCTTGCGCAAGGCCGCCACGATCCAGCGCTGCACGACCTGAACCCCCACCTCCACTTTGGCTTTGTCTCTGGCCCGGTAAGGTCGCGCCGGAATAATCGCCACCCCGTAGTGCTCGCCCAAATCGCGGTAGGTGGGATTTAAATCCGGCTCGTAATAGCTGGGATGGGTAACCCCGGACTTCAAGTTATCCGGCACCACGACCTCCACCACCCCACCGAAAAACTCGAAGGCCCGCATATGCGAACCGGTCCAGCTCCGCAGATCCTGCCCAGCCGTGGCTTCGGCGAAGGTGTAGCTGCTGGCGCCCAACACCGCCACGAACACGGCGGCGGGGTGCACGGCGCCGCTCTGCGGGTCGTGAATCGGAATCGTCGCGCCGGCATAATCGACAAACATCTTTTCGCCGGCGCGGTGTTCCTGCCGCAGCACCAGGTCGAGTTTCTTCAGCCACCGCCGGTACAGATCGCAGAAGCGGCTATAGCCATAGCCGCTCGGGTCACTCTCGCGTCGCTCCTGCCAGACCAGGAGCAGCGTCAGGTCCTTGTGCGTCTGCAATTCCTGGTGGATCTGCGCCCAGTCTGGCTCCGGATGCTTGCGCCAGATCGCGGGTGCGGGCCGTTGTGGAAACAGCGTCTGCTCAATCTGCTGCTCGTTCCAATTCTCGGGCAACGGCCACTTCACACCGGCCGCTTGCGCGGCAGACACGTACTCATGGACGGTGCTCTGGGAGATGGAACAACTGCGGGCGATCTGATGCTGGCTCAGTCCCAAGGACTGGAGCCGCAGAACTTCTTTCAACTTTCGCATAGTCAGCCTCTTCTGTGGCAACTGGGATTCTCCACTTAAAGTGGAGTACATCCGCCGCCACGGCTGTCTAGCGCCGTCGTTCCAATCCGATGCCGATCAGCATTCCGAACTACAACTGTAAGACCGATCGGCTTCAGTTCGGAACACTGATCGGCATCACTTCGGAATGCTGATCGACATCAGTTCGGAACGCTGATCGGCATCCCTCGGAATCCGCATATTGGCCTCGCCGCCTCCAGCTTCCGATCCCTCTCGGCGTGGACGCAGCGCTCGCTCCATTATCTTACCG
>DASSJE010000232.1:0-15367 GCA_035691365.1 Terriglobia bacterium | reverse complement strand
GAACTCGCAGATGGCCGCGAGACGAATCGAGAGGTCCCGCTTCCGGCTACGCTTCCGTGTAAAGTTCGCCCGCCAACAGCGTCTTAACGCCTGAGAGGCCTTTGGCGCCCACGGCAAGCAGGCAGAAGGCCGCCAAAACGGGGCAGACGCCGGCCACGAAAACCGCGGGGCCAAAATGTTTTTGCGGCCCCAGGATCCATCCGGTCACAATCGGGGCCAGAACGCCGCCCAGCACGGAGACTGTGTTCAGGAATCCCACCGAGCGCCCCACCAGGCTTTTGGGCGAGGCATGCTGCACCATGGTCCAGTAGGTGGAGTTGCCGATGCCCGTGGCACACAAAGAAAACGTGAGGATGGGAAGCGACCAGGCGCGGCCTGTGACCAGCAACAGCAGAAGCGCCCCCGTCCCGATATATCCCAGCACGGCAAACCATATCCGCACCCGAAACACGCCGAGAGCGGCGGCCAGCCTGTCCGCAATTCTTCCCGCCACCACATTGATACCGGCCATGATGAGCAGCGCGGTTGAAAGCACCCGGCCCATCCCCAGCAGCGAGAAGCCGCGCGCCATCACCAGATAACTTGGCACCCAGGTCAATACGAAATACCAGTAGTAGGAAGCAAGAAGAGTGGCCAGCGCCATTGCCCAGAAGGTCCCGTTGCGCAGCAGCATGCCCCAGGTCCACGGGCGGGGCGCCGCCTCTTCTCTCAGTTTCTTTGCGGCCTGGCGCTCGGCGCGGTTCTTGTCACGCGGTGCGGCAAACAGCCAGCAGGGCACCCACACCAGCGCCCCCAGGCCGGTGATGGCAAACATCATCCGCCATCCGAACTGGTTTATCAGAATGGACCCCAGCAGCACGCCCAACGCCGGCCCGATGTTCTGCCCCGCAATGTAGATGGACGTGGGCAGTCCCTGTTCTTCCCCGGAATAACTGCTGCGGATAAAAGCAATGCTGGCCAGCGGGCCCACGGATTCGGCCACGCCCAGCGCCACGCGCATGCCGATAACGTCACCGGGGCCGCGGGCGAGGGCGATGGCGGCGGAAGAAAGCGACCAGACCAGAAATGAGAGCGTGTAAGACCAGCGGATGCCGAACCGGTCCACCAGCATCCCGGCGGGAATCTGGAACGCGCCGTAGGTCCAGAAAAAGGCCGAGAGCAGCACCCCCATGCTTTCCGGACTGATTCGGAAGTCCTTCATCATGGCCGGGGCGGCAATGCTGAGATTGCCCCGATCAACGTAGCTGATCATGATGGCGACAAAGACCAGCCCGAGAAGGACCCAGCGGCGGCGGTTTGTCATGCCTGTTCACCTTTCAAGCCGGGCTGCGCAGGCCGAAGTGATAATGGCCGATCAGCCCGTATTGTGGCTTGGCGATGCATGGTTCTGAGAATCGGAGGCCCGGTTTTAATCAAATCGTTGTCCTCTCGTTGCCGGGGCGCCGGCCATGAACCTCAAGGGTATTCTTGAACACCAGCTTTTCAATTGTTTTGGCCCCCACGAAGCCTGCATTGTAGCGTTTGCAACCTCATGAAGCGAGAAGTTCTTTCTGCAGCGCGCAAACAGCGCAGGGAACCATGCACCCGCAGGACCTCGGCATTCAATCCAGGTTACCAGGGCCGCTCTGGTAATGGCTCAGCTCGATTTGTGGCACGGGCGTCCTCGCCCGTGCTGTGGTCAAGGGACACGGCCAGGATGGCCGTGCCACATACGAGCAGCCAAACTGAGCCACCGCCGGCTTCGACGAAGAATTCGCAGCGGCAAGGTTTGGATGTAAAATCGCTCACGGCCGGCGAATTGAACAAAGGAACCCCTGGCAAAGGCCCGTCGCACGGGAGGGCTGCATGAAGAGCAGAAAGAAACGAGGCATTGGACGCCGTCCTGAAGATTGAGACAGCCTGATCGCATTTATGTTAGAAGTGAGAATCCCACGATAAGGATTTGGATTGAACGATGAAGATCATTGACACCCATCAGCACCTTTGGGACCTGGGCCTGTTCAAATACTCCTGGCTGGACGGCATACCTCCGCTGCGAAAGAGCTTTCGCATGGAAGACTATCTGAAAGCGGGCGAGGGGCTCGAGATCGAAAAAACCGTTCATCTCGAAGCCGACGTCGATGAACCTTACATGCTGGAGGAAACGCGGCACATTCTGGCGCTGGCCGGGCAGGACAACCCGCTGCAGGGAGTTGTCGCTTGTGGCAGGCCGGAAAATCCGCACTTTGCCGATTATCTTGACCAGATTGCCGGCCATCCCAAGTTGAAAGGGATCCGAAGAGTGCTGCACACCCAGCCGGACGAGGTTGGGCAATCAAGCCTGTTTGCGGAGAACGTCCGGTTGCTCGCGGCGTACGGGCTCTCGTTTGACATCTGCGCACAGGCGCGCCAGTTGCCCATCGCTATTCGCCTGATCAAAGATTGCCCCGAGGTCTCCTTTATTCTTGATCACTGCGGAAATCCTCAGGTGAAGGAACAGGTGTTCGATCCGTGGCGGCGGCATATTCAGGAAGCGTCGAAACTCCCGAACGTCGTCTGCAAGGTTTCGGGGATTCTGGCCAATGCCGATCGCGAAAATTGGACTCCGGACGATCTGCGCCCTTACGTCGAGCACGTGATCGAGTGCTTTGGATGGGATCGCGTGATGTTTGGCAGCGACTGGCCCGTGTGTACGCTGGCTGCGCCGCTGCGAAAATGGGTGGAGACGCTGGCTGCGCTGACACGCGGCGCGGGCGAAGAGAAGCAGCGCAAGCTTTTCTACGAAAATGCCGCGAGAGTTTACCGCCTGGAGTAGACTGCGCTTTTTAGGATGACAAGCCCAGGCAAGAGGCGGCCGCCGGGAAATGGAAAAAGTTTTGAGCCCCGCTTTTCGCGGAAGGCTGCCAGGCGCTTTCAGTCGGTGTGGAAAACCTCTTCCATGTTGGCCCACCATTCGCCCTTTTTTCTCGTCTCAACCGGTTGCTGCATGGGCCCCATAATGGCCCACCATTCCTGCGTTTTCGGATCGGCGGCCATCTTCTTCATATCGGCGTCGAAATCGTCTCCGACGTATTCGAAATAGGCATAGAGCGTGTCGTCTTTCAGAAAAATGGAGTAATTGCGGATGTTGCATTCATGAATCATCCTGAGCACTTCGGGCCACACGTTGGCGTGGTAGCGAACGTATTTTTCCCTGGCCCCGGGCTGCAATCGAATGACCTGTCCGTATCGTTTCACGCTTCCTCCTGATTCCGAAATTCTCTCCGGCCGGCCGGCTGCCGCGCCCCGTCAGGTTTTTTCACGATTTTTGAATTGTACATCCATCGATAAAGTCCCAGTCAAAATCAACGCCGATCCCCGGAGCGCGCGGAGGATGCGCGTAGCCCTCACTGTCAATCTCCAGCTTGTTCTTCATTCCGAATTCCATGTAAGACATGGGATAGAGGACCTCGAAAAATTCGCAGTTTGAGATGGCGCAGCAACAGTGCAGGTCAACGATCTCAAGCGGATGGTAAATGGATGTGTGGACTTCACACTGGACCCCGAATGACTCCGCCAGGTGCGCGGTTTTCATCACCGGCGTCACGCCGCCCTTCCAGGAAACATCCGTGCGGACCATATCCACCACGTTTGTGGCAATGCACTCGGCGGTGGAATAGTGCGAGCCCGCCAGGACCTCCGTCCCGCAAATGGGAATGTCGAGCTGGGAAGTGAGTTTTCGAAGCCCGTGAAAATCGACATCGAAGAGCGGCTCTTCAAACCAGTAGTAATCGAGGCGTTCGAGCTCGCGCCCCATCCGCAGGGCCTGCTCGTGATTGTAGGCGGCAACGGGGTCCGCCATCAGCTTGAAGTCGGGCCCAACCGCTTCACGGCACAGGCGGTAGGCTTTCAGGTCAAAATCGTAGTTACCAGGCGGATGAAGTTTATAGGCGTGCAATCCGCGCTCCTTCACCTCGAGCGCCTGCCGGGCATAATCTTCCGGAGCAGACAGGACAAACGAGCTGGCGTAAGCCGGCACCTTGTCGCGGTATTCACCCAGCAGCCTGTAGAGCGGCAGGCCGGCCACTTTCCCCGCGATGTCGTAGAGGCAGATATCAAACGGGCCATAGGCATAGATGGGAACGTGATTCCACCAGCGATCGTAGGTGCGGAATTCCTTCCAGTGCTTTTCACGCGCCAGCGGGTCCTTCCCCAGAAAAAACGGCTTGAGCGCCGAGGCGGCAATCTGGCCGGCCATTTCAGCGCCTCTGCCCGCAAACCCGAAGGACGTTCCCTCCACTCCCTCATCGGTCTTCAGGGTGATGACGAGAAAGTCGAAAGTCGATTTCCCCCCGGCACGCATTTCGGAATCCTGCATCGTCTCTCTGGTGTTTCGGCACACCCGGATCTCGATCGATTCGATTTTCACTGGATTTGCTCCTCGTCCCGCAGCGTCCGCGTTCGCAAAGTTCGTGCTTCATCATATTCATTCTCAAACCGGCCTGCTACGGTTTTCTCAGACGAGGAAATTTGAGGGTCCGCTGTTGCAGAGGATTTTGCGCCGTTACGCTGTGGAGGAATTGATATCTCTTTACTTCGTTTTGGATTCTCTGATTCCGACCGCTACCAGCACTACTCCGCCTATTAACAAAACCACGCCGAGCGCCGGCGGTATCAGGACCTTCGTTGTGATTTCCGTACTTGCGTGGACGGGGCCAACGTTGACCATTTCCTTGTTCTTCTTGTAGGGGATTCCTTCACCAATCAGAGAAACGATTCCCAGCAGAATCAGCAGTAGTCCTGCGATCAACATTTTTTTCATTCCATCTGCCTTTTTTCAGGGCCTCACACACAGCAAAACGAGAGGCGGCGCCGGGACTTGACTGCTTCGCCTGCCGGTCTGCACGTTGTTCCTGCAGATTGCTACGTGTAGCCTTCTGTTTGTCTTCGAGCAGGATTTTCATCCGATCGTTCTCTTGTGCTACCGCGTGGTCTTCAGAGTTTCTTTGCGCATGAGTGCAAGAATTATTCCAAGTCCCTTACGAATGCAATAAATCGAGCCATCCAAAGCTTTTGGGCCGGGACATCGCTTTCTGTCCTGTGGGTCACACAATGTAAGGATTACACAAGCGGGAAAGGGCGACCGCGCCAAAGAAGCCGTCGCGCGGAAATAAATGTCCTGCCGAGGCGGCAGCAAAGCTCCTCCACGGAGCAGAATTGCGTTCCAGTCCTGCGAGCAGCGGCAGGCAGGTCAGGCAGCCTTACAGAGGCTAGCTGCGTGTGCCATTGAATTTCCCCCCACTCCCCTCGGCGGGCAGTCATGGAATTTTTTCGCCACGCGGGTATGTCTTTCTTGTTCTGCGGCCGTTCAACGGCGGCAAAGTTTCCCGCAGCTTCCCTAATGGACTGATTCGCAGAGCGATATGCCGCGCGGGCGCCGTTGGAACAGAACTTGCTCGCTATAGCTGTGGGTCAAGTTTCGATTGCTCTTGAAGGACCGCCTTTTGCCCGGACTCCCTGAAAAGGCCGGGGAGAGGTGTTTCCGTTAACAGTTGCAGCACTCCAGGGCGGCCCGATTTTCTTTTCAAGATGCGTGCGCTTCGCGCGGCACGCCGGGAAACCGATTGGCTGTCCTCTCCACCGATCTTCGGCAGCCGGTAATCGTGGCACGCCTGGAAAAAAACGGAGAGAGAAAGGAGATTGAGGATGAACAAAATTTTGATTGCATTTCTGATGCTCGCTCCATGGACCGGAGCATTCGCCGGCAGCAGGAGCAACGACAACAGCCAGCTCACAAAAGCCTCGACGGTGATCGATGAAATCATGCGGACACCCGACAACGGCATTCCGACCAACCTTCTGAACAGAGCGGTGTGTGTCGGAATCGTACCCTCGCAGCTCAAGGCCGCTTTCGTCGTGGGTGGCACGTATGGACGAGGCGTCCTGGTGTGCCGCGAACACGGAAACGGCAATTGGGGCGCGCCTTCCCTGTTCACCCTGGGAGGCGGCAGCTTTGGGTTCCAGATCGGGGCCAATGCCACGGACGTTGTATTTCTGGTGATGAACGAACACGGCGCAGAAAAACTGCTGCGGGATAAGGTGAAACTCGGCGCCGATGCGTCAGTTGCGGCAGGCCCGGTGGGCCGCACGGCGGCGGGTGACACGGATCTCCGGCTTCACGCTGAAATCCTCAGTTATTCACGCTCACGCGGAGCGTTTGCGGGCGTGGCTTTAAACGGGGCCGTCCTGAAGCAGGACAGGGACGACAACACCGACCTCTACGGCCATCCTGTTGACCCCGCGAATGTCCTCTTCAATGGCACGGTCAGGCCGCCTACGGAGGCAGCCGAGCAGCTTGACGCTACACTGACAAAATATTCTCCGCATGGCGGGAAACGGGTCGAAGAGTCCGCTCAGGCGCAGCATTAGAGGGGCCGCGAGCCGGACATGCTTCGAGTCATCGCTTGCCCGCAAGGTGGCTGGTGTTGGGATCGAATGCGTCGGGTCCGCCTTGCCGGGCGAGCGAGGTTCTCGGCAGAGGGTACGCAAAAAAAATACTGGTTACGTCCACGGATGTGGGCAGGCATCGAATTGAGTTTCGGTGCCGGAAAGGAGTGACACAATGTTGATGTTTATTTTCATCCTCCTCCTGGCCCTCTGGTTGCTGGGTATGATCAGTTCCTACACGCTCGGCGGGTACATTCACATCCTGCTGGTTATTGCGATTGTAGTTTTCCTGGTCAGGCTTATCCAGGGCCGAAGAGCTGTCTAAGTTGTCCCGCCGGTCACCTCTAAAAGATCGCCGGTGTGTTCAAACGGGCCTGGCTGCCGGGTCTGGCGATTGTTTCGCCAGGGGGCGGCGGCCAGGCTTCACCACACAAAAACAAAGTCCCGGCTGAGACTTGAATCGGCCGGGAATTTTTTTTCTTCTACACTGCATTGCGTTCACAGGCTGGCCGATGCAACGACACGCTGGTTGTTCACTGGCGGCGTGGTCCCGCAACAGGTGCTCCACCATAGGAATCCGCGGTTTCGCCTGCCTTATAAACATCCTTTCCGCGCGGCAAAAACTGATTTCCGGGCCGTCACCGCCGTAATCCCATAGCTCGCTTCATAAGAATTAACTAAAGAGATATTTTGCGCCGTCCCGCTCAGACCGGAACGAATACGCCCCTTGCTAAGAACCCGGTGGAAGGATATTCTGTACCGTCCCTGTAAGATAACAAAGTATTCCACAACTCAGACCAGGTGTGATCAATGCCATCGTTGCGATTGCTTTCGAGATGCCGTCCGAGGGGCGTCGTTCTCCCTCTTATTTTTGTGTTGTTCGCCCTGATTGAATTCGGCGCTCCCAGGGTGCTGGCGGGCGGCAGCGCGGAATCAGAGAAGAGGATCGACGCGCCATTTACGCTGGCCGTCAAGACTCCTCATGTGGCCTGGGCGCGCCCCTGGGGCGGAAAGACGCTGCACGCGCTGGTGGTTCCGGGCGCCAGCGAGGGGCGGACGCTGGTGGAACTGGCGGAACGTTTTCCCATCACTTATGACACCGTTATGATTGACACTGCCTGGGACGTGAACACCTGGACGGTTGGCACCGGCAAGAACTATGAAGCGCGCACCTATAAACTGGTTTATAAATATCTGGCCGAAGACGTGGCGAGCAGCGCCCGCTACGACGTGATTGTCCTGCCCAGCCTGTTCGGCTGGAACCGCCTGCCGCAGGATGTTCGCGATGGGATACTCAAACGGGTCCGGGAGGGAACGGGGCTGGTTCTGATCCATCCCACCACCGGCATTCCGGCGCCCGGCGAACCGAAAGTTAATCCTCCCCTCAATATCCACGCGCCCGATTTTGCCGTTGCGCCCGGCGGTGAACTGTGGGAAGTTTCGCCGCTGATTGATTGCCTCTCCGATCAGTTGGACAGCCATGGGACATTGCAGGTCCTGCCGCGCGCGGTCACCACCGGCGCCTGGCAGACCGCGCGCCCTGGCTTTATCACCAACAACGTGCCTTTCGACGCTTTTCCGGGAGATTACCTGAAGCACTACAAGTATCGTCTGGGGCCGGATTCCACATTGCTGGTTAAAGGGCCGGAGGGCGAGCCGGTTGTGGCAACAAAGATGTATGGCAAGGGCCGGGTGGTCGCGCTCGGTTATCTGAATCACGGGCTCTCGCCGGAAATTAATTGGGATTTTCTGGGCAAGGAAAACGACCACTGGTGGGAATATTTCTACTCGCTGCTTGGGCGGTCGATTATGTGGGCCGGAGGCGAGCAGGGCCAGATCAATCTTCTGCCGATGCGCGTAGAAGATTCCAGCCGCGGCGGAAGAAGGCTGGCCGTCACGCTTGAGAATAACTCAAAGATCAAATCGGCAGAGCTTTCCATCAGGCTTGTCAGCCAGTGGGGCGATGATGAAGGCCGCCTCACAAAAGACGTTCGCCTGAAGCATGGCACGAACCGGATTGCGATCACCTTGCCGGACACCGCATCCGGAGGCCGCAACGATGCTGATGTGATTCTTTCGGCGGCGGGAGAGCGCTATGCCTGGGGTTCTGTGTCCTATTCCTTGCCGCAGCCGGACCGCATCGTTTCCATCGCCACCGATAAGAAGTTTTACAGGCTGGGCGATCCGCTCGACGCGACCGTGCAAATCAGCGGAACGGCGCCGGCGAAAGCCCGCGTGGAACTGTTCGACAACCGCAACCGGCTGATCGGTTCCGTCACCGAACCTGTTTCCAGGGCGGAGTCAGGAGCGCTCCGCGCAACGGTGTCCGTGGGAAATTACACTACCAACATTGGATGGGTTCGGGTGGCCTTGCTGGGAGAACGGGCAGGCAGTGAATTCAAGATTGACCAGAGCCAGACGCAGGTTGATTTTGTCGGCCTCGATCGGAACTTTGGCGCTTATGAGCTGATTCTGCCCTGGTACGGCCCGCCATCCTACGAACCTTGGGAGCCAACTCTCGAATCGCAATTCCGCAAAATCGGCGTCACGGTCGAGGCGAACCCTCGCAACAACTTCAAGTTGATAACAGAAGTCCAGGCCCCGGGATTTGGCGTTTACTGGTACCGGCGGGAAAAATATCTCGAGCAAAAAGACGAATATCTGAAAACCCACGACACCAAATACCTGATTCGAGAACCCGATCTTTCAAGCCACACGTGGCTGGATACGCTGCAGAGCGACATTATCGATTCCATGGGAAAATACGAACCCTATGGGCCGCTCGCTTATTACCTGGCGGACGAGTCTTCACTGACCTCCTACGACGATCCTTTGGACTTCTCATGGTCAAAGCCGACGCTGGATGGTTTTCGAAGATGGCTTCGGGGCCAGTATCCGGATCTTGCTGCTCTGAACACAGAATGGGAGACCAATTACAAAACCTGGGACGGTGTTACGCCTCTCACCACATCTCAGGCGCAGGATAAAGGCGATTATGCGGGATGGATGGACCATCGGACCTACATGGAGCAGGTCTTTGCCCGGGCCATGCAACTGGCGGCGGATACAGTGAAGTCCGAGGACCCGGGAGGTTTGCCCAGCATCTCCGGCACGCAGGATCCCGGTCCTTCGAACGCGGTCAACTGGTATCTGCTCGACCACATTGTTGGTTATCTGCAGCCCTATTCGGAAGATGACCAGGACGATCTCCACCGTTCAATTCATGCGGGCCAGATCATGACCGGCTTCACCGGCTATGAGCGTTTCGGTGTGGAATTGCGCCACGAACTCTGGCACCGCCTGCTGGCGGGCCAGATTGGCGCTTCGCTCTTCTGGCAATACACCGCGCTGAATGCCGACCTTACCCTGACCCAGCAAGGGCGCGACCTGAGCGCCTTGACCAATGAATTCCGCGACGAGGGCCTGGCTCTGCTGCTGCGCGGAGCAAAGCGGGGGAATTGCGGCATCGCCGTTCACTACTCGCTGCTGAGTGTTCGCAGCCACTGGATCACCGATGGCCACATTGCTCCGCACGAAGTGACGGACGGGGATGCGACCTCCGCAAACCTCAAGCGGTTCCATCAAAACCGTACCAACTGGCTGCACGCGCTGCGCGACGATGGATATCAGTATGACTTCCTGACCACAGAACAGATCGACAAGGGCAAATTATCGAACTACAAAGTCCTGATTCTGCCTGACTCGATTTCACTATCGGCGGCTGAAGTAACAGCCATCCGGGATTTTGTTGCCCAAGGCGGCCTGCTGATTTCCGACGGGGAAATCGGTCTGATGGATGAGCATGCGCGCTGGGAAAAGAGCGGATTGCTGGACAACATCCTCGGAGTCCAGCAGGGCCCGCAGCAAAAAGAACCGGAGGATGAGAAACCTCTCACTCTCCACGTGGCATCAATGGGCAATGAGATTGCTCCCACGGTTATACCGGCCGAGCCGAATCTGAAGGTGACCTCCGGCCAGGCAGAAGCCAGCAACGGCAGTACGGCCTTCTTGATCAGGAATTCCTTTGGGGCCGGCCGGGCGGTCACGTTGAACTTCTGGCTCAGCAATTACGGAGAACTGCAGAAAGCGGGAGAGAACCACGCTGTCCTGGAAATCCTGGGGCACATCCTGCAGGAGGCCGGCGTTAATCCGGTCGCCGACGTTCGCCGGGCCGGCGGGCAGCCAGTCCAATGCTCGGAAGTTGTCAATTACAGAAAGGGTGAAGTTGACTACCTGGCGATTCTTCCCGGCCTGGGATGCCAGGACGTGGGGCCGGTGACGGCCCGTTTCCCCTCGCCACGATATGTCTATGACCTCCGCGAACACCGTCTGCTGGGCCACAGCCTGGAGGTGAAAGGAGACCTGGTGGCTGGCGCGCCTCTCTTTTTGGCGACTTCGCCCGAGCGGGTGGGAAAGCTCAGCATGAGCATGATAGGGTCAAACGACGCGAGCCCCAGAGTTGCTGCCGGAAGCACGGCGGCGTTCGAGGTTCATCTCTCCATGCCCTATGGTCACAGCGATTTTCCGGAGGCCATCCACGTTGAAGTTCGCGATCCCGACGGAAAAATCCTCGATTACTATGACAAGAACCTTCAGATCGAGGAGGGAACTGCGAGATTTAGCGTGCCTCTCGCCTTGGACGATGCGGCGGGCGATTGGACCGTCACTGTCCGCGAACCTTACACGCATGAAACCAGCACCGCCAGCTTCACCGTCATCAAGCCGGGGACTTAATCCGGCAAAGGTGAAGGCGGATCGTAGCGTGTGGAGGGCGCCGCCTGGCGCAAGCCTTCGCTGGTTCCATGGCCGGAGATTATTCACGACGTTTCTTTCTGGGGAACTATTTTCCCATTCATAAGGGGGGTATACGATGAACCCGAAAATGCGGACTGCACTTTTCCTGATGGCCTTGATGTCTCCGGCCATTTTCTTTGCCGGGCAGCAGGAAGTTCCCCAAAAGGTAATTCCCGCCATCAACAAGATAGAGCCCTGGCAGCAGGTTGGCCAACAGCCCTATGAGATGACATGGGTGCAGCGGGAGCAAAATCCCCACACGCTGGTGGGCTTTGAAAACATGGAGGGCTGGACGCTCCAATTGTTTGACGGCGCGCGGGGAGAATTGCGCCGCAGCCGTGAACAGCAGATTTGGGGCGAGCACGTGTGCAAGATCCTTTACGCGGGCGCCAGTCCCCAAAGCCATGTGATTGCCCGGCCGCCGAAGCCGATTCCCATTCCCGGGAAATTTGATTCCATTGACCTCTGGGGTTACGGTGACCGCTGGAGTTGGGTCCCTGATCCGACAACTCCACCGGTAGAGGTCTCTATCCTTATTCGCGACGCGCGCGGCAAAGAGTTTGTGGTTGATGTGGCCACCATCAATTGGAAGCAATGGTGGTTGATTCATCGCCGGATTCCCTCGAAGGTCGGTTCGGAAATGGTGATGCCCGCAAGTTTTTCGGGAATCGAAATTTCCAAGGTCACCAACCGGGACCTTCGTTACTTTTTCTGCGACTCGCTGGCCTTTTTTGAGGAAGATCTGCATCCGCTGAAGTATCAGCCGGAGCCGAAACGGAACCTGGTTCCATATCGCGACGAGATCGTGGGTCTGAATACCGGGCCGGGCACGCTGCCGTTTCCGACCCGCGAGCAGACCATCCTCCCGACAAATTTCGAGAAGGATTTCAAAGTGTCGGCCCGCGAGACGGCGAACAACGAGTTTGAATTTCGCTATGCGGGCAAAGATGCCACGGTGGTTTACAACTACAAACCTGCCCAGGGAATTTTGAGTGAGATTACCGCGCGCGTGAACGACGGCCCCGTCTTCCATCCTATGGATGGAGGAGGCGTCCGCTTCACCGGCACTCCCGAGGGACAGGCCGCCAAAGGAGAATTGCTTGAAGCAAACCAGGCCGGCGACGTTGTGCATGCCAGGTTTCGCATGGGACCGCAGATTGTGGACTATGCGTTGCGCTTGTGGCAGAAATCCCTGGTGCTCGATGTCTGGTGCGACGGAGGGAACGCAACGGAATTGAATTTTGGCAAAGTTTCGGGTATCGCCCATCCGCGCTTGATCACGGTGCCTTACATCACCTACAGCGACGCCAATCCGCGCGTTCTGGTTTCCGGTGCGCCTTCAAACCCGGCCTTCACTTCCGTCTGGTTTGACTGGTATCGCAGCAACGCTTCGGAGCCTTACTACACAAAAACGCCGCCCGTGACGAACGACAGCGCCGAAATTAATGGCGGGATGCGCTACCTGCCAAAGACGGACGGCTTGCGGAATAACCTGTACGAACGGGTCTTTATTACCACTTCGCCCAACTATGCGGAAACACTTCCTACCATCGCCAATCCGCCCTCCGTCCGGCAATATGGGGACCAGTACGTCTGGACCGTGACAGAGCCGCAATCCTGGAAGGAAGACCACGAACGCTCGGCCAGAATCCGCTCTTACGGGCTGGACAAGATCATGCAGCACAGTCACGAGGTCACCTGGCGCGACGAAGGCGACTGCAACACTGAGAAACTCCACGCTTCTCCGCAAAAGGGCGGCGACGCGATGCTGAGCTGGTACATCAAGGCCCAGAATGACATGGGATGGCTGCAGGGAGTTTATTCAAACTACACCGACTTTTGCACCCTCAATACAAACTGGAGCCCCGACTTTGTGCAAAGGGAACCGGATGGCGAGTGGCGGCGCGCCTGGCCCCGGAATTATGCCCTTAAGCCATCAAAGGCCGTGGAGTTCGACGAGTATTATGCAAAACGGATCGAAGAAAAGTTCGGCGTGAAAATGTCATACACGGATGTACACACCGCCGTGGCGCCGTGGTATTACTGCGACTACGATGCCCGGGTGCCGGGAGCGGGCACTTTTGCCGCAACCTTTTACGCCTATGGTCAACTTCTGCGAAACGACCAGCAGGTGTACGGCCCCACCCAGTCTGAAGGGACCTACGACTGGCTCTACGCCGGCCTGGACTCGGGCAATTACGGCTGGGTGT
Source organism: Terriglobia bacterium (assembly GCA_035691365.1). Lineage (GTDB taxonomy): Bacteria > Acidobacteriota > Terriglobia > UBA7540 > UBA7540 > SCRD01. Next base: position 1,958 of record DASSJE010000232.1, on the reverse strand, counting down.
ACACGGACGTGAATCTTTTGACCGCGCCGCTGGACGTTTCCTTCCGGCTCCGCAAGATCCATCCGCTCGAGTGCGACTACGGAATGGGAGATACAGACTACTACCTGGGCCGCATTGACGAGCATTGGAGCGAATCTCCAAAGAGAAACGAGTATATCGATCTGTTCCTTGCCACCACCATCGCCTACGGCAACATGGGCTGGCTCGTTACGGAGAACGATCCCTCAAAACCCATTGGCATTGAAGCGACGGCCCGGTCCTATTACATGATGCAACAGTTGCAGCAGCAATATGCCTTCAACCCGCCCAGGCTCATCCAGTACGGCGACCGGGATGGCAAGTGGTTTAGCCCCAGCCAGGCAATCGCCACCGGCGTCAACGGCGAATCGCGCCTGCACGTGGTGTATGAGAATGGAACTGAAGTTTATGTCAACCGCGCCGCGGAGGGGACGTGGAGCGTGACGGATGCTGGCAAGCCGGTCACGCTGCCGGTTTCCGGCTGGCTGGCGTTCAACCCTTCCAATCACTTTTATGAAATGTCGGCGCTTCAGGACCACCACCGCATCGATTACGTTGACGCGCCCGGGTATGAATATATTGACGGCCGCGGGCAGTGGACGGAACGCGGAAATCTGGGCGCGGCGGGCGGAGTCGTGATGCGACGCAAACCGGGAGGCGTGCTGGACCTGATCGATATCCATGGCAACAATCGAATTGCTTTCCGCACTGCGACGGCTGGCGTCCTGTCGGCATTTGGCCCTGATGGCGAAAATCTTGGCAGGGTCGAATTATCCTCTCCGCGGGCCGGGTGGAAAGAATTCAAGCCGGTTGCCGGTGGACGCAGCTACGTGTTTGCGCCGGCGCCATAAATCTGCGAGGCTTCCTGAATACGCTTTTGGCCCTTATCAAGGCTTCGCCCAGCAAAACTACTCGGTGTTGCTTGAGGACTTTGAGGGAGGGACTTCCGATTTCTCGCTGAGTTGTTTGAATTGAGCAAATTCCTGCCCGGCCTTATCCAGTTTGTGTTGTCTTCGATATATTGTTGCCAGCAGATAGTGGGCTTTCGCAAAAGTGTCGTCGAGCTTTATGGACAGCCGGGCGTGCTTTTCGGCGCCGTCAAGATCGTTCTTTTCGAATAGCGCCTTTCCCATGATCCACTGATTGCGCGCTGAGCGCGGGTTGATCTCGATTGCCTTCCCGATGCACTGCAATGCTTTGTCAACCTGCCCGTTTTTCACGAGCATGTCAGCCTGGTTCGCATACGGCCAATCGTCGCTGGGGTTCACTTCGGCCGCCACACTCTCGGCTTTCTCGAACGTGGAGTCTGCCTCGGTGATTTTCCCAGTAGCCTCGTAACACAGCGCCAGGTTGTCGTAAGCGCGGTAGTACTTCGGGTTGAGGGCAATCAGCTTCTTGAAAATCTCGATGGCAGGCCCAAAGCTGTTTTGCGTCTGGTACACCCTGCCCAAAGCGTAGAGCGTTTCTTCATCGCGAGGCTCGAGCGCCAATGCAGCCCGCAGTTCCTGTTCCGCCAAAACATATTGTTTATAGAAGACCAGCGTCAATCCCATCAATTTGAGGCCTTCGGGATTTTTGCTGTTCTGGGCCAGAAGCTTCTGGAGTGTCTGGCCTGCATATTGGACCTTCTGCTCCATCAGGTAACTGTAAGCAAGCAGTACCTGGCCCTCCTCAGAATGCGGGAAGCGCCGCAAGAATGACTTGGACGCCGACTCGCCTTTCGCGAATTTGCGGGCCTTGATGTACGCGCGAATGAGCGCCAGTTCGATTTCCTGGGATTCCGGGCACAGGCTCAGCGCCGACCGGAATTGTGCGATGGCCTGGAGGTATTGCTTCTGGTCCATCATCTCCCTGCCAAGCTGCGCCTGGTTTTGGGCCTCCTCACAAGAAGGGCTTGCCGGCACGGGAGATAGCTGGACTGACTGGGCCAGAGTCTCGGA
>DASSJE010000231.1:0-9782 GCA_035691365.1 Terriglobia bacterium | reverse complement strand
GGATCAAGTGGTCTGTCTTCCGGACGCTCAACTGCTCGGTGGTGGCATAGTAGGGAATTGTGAAATTGATTTCGCGTTTTCGATCGTCGGTGATTTCCAGGCCGTTCAAGACGATGTCATAATCGCCGCGCTCAAGTCCGGGAATCAGTCCATCCCATTGGTTCTGCACAAAGACGGTGCGACGATTCAGTTCCTGGCCCAGGGCATTCGCCAGGTCTACCTCAAACCCAATGATGTGCTGTGGATTGCTGGGGTCAGGGAAGACGTAAGGCGCGCCACCCTCCGCGTCCCCACCCCACCGAAGGTCTACCATGCCGGCCCGGGCGACCGGCGGCCTCAACAGGGACAGAAGGCTGATTACCAGCACAAGAAGATTGCGTTTCATTATGACGGACCTCACTGAAAGTAATTGTGCAAAAATTGGCGGGTGCGTTCGTTACGCGGGGAGGTGAACAACTGTTCCGGAGGGCCGTATTCGACGATTTCGCCATCGTCCAGGAATATGATCTTGTCCCCTGCTTCTCGCGCAAAGCGCATTTCGTGAGAGACGACGAGCTGGGTCATTCCCTCATCGTCAAGCTTGCGCATGATCTGCAGGACCTCCCCGACAAGGCTTGGATCAAGCGCCGACGTCGGCTCGTCATAGAGCATCACCTGGGGAGACATGGCGAGAGCGCGAGCGATGGCTGCGCGCTGCTGCTGGCCGCCCGAAAGCTGTGATGGGTAGTAATGGGCACGGTTTTCAAGGCCAACCTTGGCCAGCAGTTCGTATGCCCACTCCTCAGCTTTTTTTCGACTCAGCCCTTTTACGATCATCGGCGCCTTGACCGCATTCTCCAGCACTGTGAAATGCGGGAACAGATTGAATGCCTGAAAGACCATCCCGACCTCTCTTCGAAGTTGGCGAAGGTTGGCCTTCAAGTCGCGCGCTTGTGGTGAATTGTGCCGCTCCAGGGTGATGTTTCCGATCCGCACTCGCCCGCTGTCGAACGTTTCGAGACCGTTCAAACAGCGCAGGAGCGTAGACTTCCCGCAACCCGAAGGACCGATGATGACGGTCAGTTCCGATTTTGCAACCGTAAAGGTAACGTCCCGAAGGGCCGCAACGGTCCCAAAACGTTTATTTAAGCGGCCTACCTCAATGATTTCGTTCATCGTATCTCAGCCCCAGGCCGTGGGCCTCGCTTGAACAAAATGTCTTGCGAACCGTACCGGCCGCCACACACCATAAAAAAAGTTGTCGCCAGCATCGGCCACAACGTCAGCTTGGCGGTGCTTTTGGATGTGCCCGGTGAAATTGCCCTCGAGGGTGCGTCAGGAATGGATGCCGTGCTCAAGCGTCTTTCGTATCCCCGTTTTCGAACTTTGTATTGCGTCAGCGCGACACGTCCGAATGCGAAGCATACAACATTCTTGACTTCGCGTAAGGAAAAAGCAATTTTCCGCAGCGAACTTATTGTGGGCGTCGAGAACCATTGCATTTGCGCCTTCCGGCACGTATGCTGGTGGCCTTTCTTGCTTGCGCGCATCAGGCGCACGGACCAGGCGCCGGCGCTACGCGTCACACTGCAAGAGCCTGGCGCTTGAATAAGGAGGCCTTTAACTATGTCTGAACAACTTACCCGCCGTGATCTCTTGCGAACCATGGCGGCGGCTGCCGCTGCGCCGGCCATTATGGCGCCTTCCGCCGCCCTGGCGGGCATGCCCCAGGATGAAAGCGGGAATCCGGTGACCAGAATGACGGCCATGATCGAGTCCGACAAGGATTTAAAATGGAAAGGCTCGCCGCTCGGCAGCCTCTATCCTTTCCTCAAGCAGACGCAGGGAGAAGCGACGCAGAGCATGGCTTTCTTGAACGCGAAGCCCACTGACCTGGAAGCCTGGAAAGCCGAAGTGCGCGCCAAAATTTTTGACCTGCTGCTTTACCGCCCCAAGACGTTTGAACCGGAAGCCCGCATCCTCGAGCGCGTTGACCGCGGCGATTATATCCAGGAGTATCTCAAGTTCCGCACCACGCCGGACATCGAACTGGGAGCGTATTTCCTGCTGCCCAAGCACGCCAAATTTCCCGTGCCGGGAGTGGTGGCGTTGCACGATCACGGCGGGTTCTACTACTGGGGCAAGGAAAAGGTGATCCAGAAGGACGGCGAAAATCCCGTGATCACGCGCTATCGCAAGCAGTACTACGATGGCATCAGTTATCCCGCGACGCTGGCCCGCCACGGCTATGCCGTGATCGCTATTGACATGTATTACTTTGGCGAGCGGCGGCTGATTCTGGATTCTGACATCAAGGAAGGCATCAACACCTGGTCGAAGATGGAATCGGAAGAGACCATCAACAAAATCAACCATCGCAACGGGCAGCAGGAATGCTGGGTGGACCGGAACCTGCAGCAGGCCGGCATCACCTGGGCCGGCGTCCTGTGCTGGGACGACATTCGCACCGTCGATTACCTGGTGAGCCGTCCGGAAGTGGACCCCAGGCGGATCGCCTGCGTGGGCCTTTCAGTGGGCGGATGGCGCAGCAACTTCCTGGCCGGGCTCGATTCGCGCATCAAGGCGGCGGTGGTTGCCGGGTGGATGACTTCATTCCACCAGATTAATCCCTGGTGGGTCTCTTACACTATTCCCGCCGGCAACGTTCCCGGCTTGTGGAGGTATCTCGACTATCCCGACGTCGGCTCGCTGCTGATGCCCGGCGCCATGCTGGTGGTCCACGGCTTGCGCGACACGCTGTTCCCGCCCGAGGGCGTCAAGGCGGCGTTCAAAAATCTCGCCACCTGCTATGAAACCATCGGCAAGCCGGAGCGCTTTAAGACCTACACGTTCGATGGCCCGCACAGCTTCCCGGCCCGCGCCCAGCAACTGATGCGGGAATGGTTCAACCGCTGGGTTTAGCTGGTGGCCTCCACTTTTTTGAGCAGGGCTTCCAGATTCTGCGAGAGAATTTTTCGCTTCTGTTCTTCCGTGAGGAAGGAATTTTTGATGCGCGCGATCACGCCGCCGGGCTCGTTGATGGTAAAGTCTGACCCGAAGAGCACGCGATCCGCGCCGATGGACTTCATCGAATACTCCAGCATGCCTACGCGCTCGTGGCCGGCGCCGGACGTGTCCATGTAACAGTTGGGGTTGTGGGCAACGAGGTCAAAGCGCTTGAAAATCTCGTTGGGGCTTTCGCCGAAGTGGGGGAAGACGATGGTGGTGTCGGGATACTTCTGAATGATGTATTCCATTTCGGGCAGGTCCGTATGGACATCGAGCACCATGCCAAGTTTGCGCACCTGCTGGACCAGCATCTCGAATTCCCTGATAGTGTAAGGGTAGGGGACCGTGTAGTTGCAAAGTTCGCCCACCCAGACAAAGCCGAGCTGCTTTCGGCAGTCCTCAATCTCGCGCAGGGCTTCGTCGATGAACAGCGGATTCACCACGCAGGCGCCCACAAAGCGCCCGCGGTATCGCTCGACGTTGCGGGCAACTTCGCGGTTGCCTTTGACGAATTCTGCAGGGCTCGTGGCCAGTTGGCAGCGGACGGAATTGATGATGCCGCGCTCGACGCGCGAGCGGTCCAGGTAGCTGACGAAATCCTCAAAACTTTTGGTTACGGGATACCATTGCCAGACGGCGCCGTCTTCGCTGGGGCAGTGCAGATGCGCGTCAAATATGCGGTAGGGTTCCTCAGGCTTTTTTGCCTCCGCCTGCTCCGGCGCAGGAACAGCGGCGGGGCCCGCGATGTGACGGTGGCCGGCCTCTTCTTCGTGTGAATGCGGACGCGCAGCCCGCGCAAAGCCGGCGGGTGCGGCAAGCGAGCCCAGAAACAGGAAACTCTTCTTCAGGAAGCTCCGGCGGAGTTCGTGCTGATGGTGATGATCGTGATGGAAGATGCTCATCGAAACCCTCCCGTTTTCGATTGCTGTCAGGCCCCGGCATCGAGCGCCTGAAAAAGGCCATGCACCCTGCGGTGCCGGCCCTCTGACTTCTTCCTGGCGTTCTTCAGCTATCAATCTCTCCCGGAAAAACGCGGTCCTCGTAGCACCACACCCAGTTTTCGCCCGGCTCGATGGAGCGCACCAGCGGGTGGCCGCTCGACCGGAAGTGTCTGGTTGCGTGTTTGTTCTTTGAGGAATCGCAGCAGCCCACGTGGCCGCACGTCAGGCACAGCCGCAGGTGCACCCAATCGTCGCCCATCTTGATGCACTCTTCGCACACATCCTTGTCCGTGGTTTCAATCTTGATCTGGTCCAGGTGCTTGCAGCGTTCTTCGGCCATCGTGCTCATCCCCTTTCAAGCAATTCCCGGTCCCACTTTGCAAGGTCCGCGCCGGCTTCGTAGGCGCTCTGGGCGAATTCCAGAATGGACTCGCGCGGCGACGGGGCGCGGCGCACGTCATCATACATCAGAATAAACTCGCCCAGCTTGTTGTCAAAATGGGCCGCGCCCGGCCGCACGGCCTGCCGGCTGTATCCCTCGGGTGCCGGCGAAGTGTAGGCGTAGAAAGCCGGCCCCTTGATGTCTCCGCCGCCCGGCCACCAGCCCACGCTGCTGCACTCGTGCGAGTAAGCCTCGGAAGTGATGATGCCTTTACGCGGCGGGCCCACCCGCCCGCTGAAGCGCGTGTACGCCAGGTCGAAACTCCCCCAGAAGAAATGCACGGGGCTGGCCTTGCCCATAAAGCGCGCGCGAAATTCCTCAAGCACTATAGAAGTAGAAAGCAGGATGCGCCACAAGCGGTTTGCGTATTCAGGATCGTAAGACCGGTGCGCTTCATCCTGATCGAAGGGAACGGGATTTGGAACTTCTTGCGGCTTCGCGTCAATCGCGATTTCGATTCCCGCCGCGCGCAGCGCAGCCAGAAACTCTTTGTAAAAGGCGGCCACGGATATTGCTTCAAGGGCCAGCGCCTGTTGCCTGCTAAACGAGGTTGCGATCTCCAGGCGATGATTGGCAAAGTCAAACTGGATTTCAAACGCCTCGCCCTGGTAGGGAATCGGCGAGGTGGTCAGGCCGCGCGTGGTCACATAGAGAGCGCCATTCCACCAGTGGTTCTGCAGCGGCGCAAGCCCCAGCCGCACTTTCCCCACCATCTGCGTCCACATGTGGAGCGTGTGATAAGTGTCTTCCCACTCTTCGAGCGGCAAGGCCGGCCAGATTTTTTCGTCCGTGCCGTTCATGGCACATCCTCCCGGGCGAAACCTGAATGCAGATGCCCCGCTGGCTTCCTGCATTGTATCGCCCGTAGCAGCGGGAAGCGAGGAGGTTGTTGCGGGCATGGTTGGACCCTTTGTGAAAAGGCTGGCCGGCCCCTGAATCAGGATCTGGTAGAAGCTTCCACCGTTTGACTCATCGTTATGAGTTAGATATACTCATGATATGGCTAAACGGCTGCAGGTTATCCTGAAAGATCCTGAATACCGCGAGGTTCAGCGCGCCGCGCGGTCGCGCCACATGTCGATCGCCGAATGGGTCCGGCAGGCGCTTGCCCAGGCGCGCCAGCGTGAGCCGGTGGGCACGGCGGGCAGGAAGCTTGAAGTCATCCGCGCCGGTGCGCAATTCGATTATCCCACTGCCGACATCGACCGCATGCTGGAGGAGATTGAAGCGGGATACGGATCGGGCGTCCGGCCGTGATTCTGATCGACTCGAACATCCCCATGTATCTCGTGGGTGCGGCCCATCCCCACAAGAGCGACGCGCAGCGCTTGCTCGAGCAATTGGTGAGCGAGCGCTGGCGCCTGGTTACAGACGCCGAGGTTTTGCAGGAAATTCTGCACCGCTACAGTGCCATCAACAGGCGGGATGCTATCCAGCCGGCGTTTGACGCCTTGCTGGGCATCGTCGATGACGTGCTGGATGTCAGCCTGGCAGCCGTCGAGCGCGCACGGAAGATCGTGCTGGGCCACCCTCGGCTTTCCGCGCGTGACGCCATCCACCTTGCGATCATGGAGCAGCACGGCATCGCGCAGATTCTCAGCTTTGACTCCGGATTCGACGGCTTTCCCGGCATCGCGCGGCTTTCCTGATATTGGCCCGGCCATTCGTTTCCATTTTGCGCCGCTTGCCGTTGAGGAATCCTGGATGTCCTCAACGGGACGCCTACAATCTCTTCAGGTGCGTGACGGGGGATTTGTAATCCGTCGAGAGGATCTGTCCCTGGCTGAGCAGCCTGCTCTGGAGGGCCTTGAGTTCCACTCTCTGCACGGCGGCGCCGCTTTTCGCGGCCATGGCCGCAGCGACGCCCGCAGCGTGGCCCATCAGCATATACTGCGGCTCGAGGCGGTGTGAGCCGTAGGCCACATGCGTGGCTGACATACAGACAGGCACCAGCAGGTTGGAGCATTCACTGTAAAGGGGCGTGAGCGCCCGGTATGGAATCTGGTAGGCTTCTACCGGAATGCTCATGTAGCCCTCGTTCATGGCGATATATTTTGTCCCCACCGGGAACACGGTGATCAGCGCCGGAACGCGCTCCACGTTCAGAATGTCGATGTTGTAACCGCCCATGCCGATGGAATCGTATTTCGTCCGGTCCTCCATCAGGTCCGATTGCCGCTGCACGTATTCTCCGCGCATCCGGCGGCCTTCGCGAACGTAGAGCTGGTTGGACCAATGGCCGGTATCGGCGAACTCATCTTTGGGCAGGCCGTACTTGTGAATTTCATCCCGCCAGGGCGCGGGGACCGAAGGATCATTGGCCAGGAAGTAGAAGAACCCCTTGATGTAGTTGAGGTGGGCGTCCCAGATTTCCTGGCGCTTTTTGTAATCCGCGTCCGGATAGTCCCAGCTCATTCCCGTGTAATTCAATCCCACGCCGCCCCACGGCGTGTTGAAATCAAACTTCTCGTTGGGAAGGCGCTCGCCCGGGAAGTCCGGCTTCATGCCCCGTTCGTGCATTCCTTTCCAGATGAGGGCCGGCAGGATGTATTGCCCCGCGTCGTAGCCGGGCGGCCGCGGGAAGGGGACCTGATTGGATTTGCGCGTGGTCAGGCAGACGCGGAAGTTATATTCCTGGATTTTTCGGTCCGCAGATCCCACTGCACCGGGCTCTGTGTGGTTCATCAGCGGCAGCAGCCCTTGCTGGTTGTCGTAGGCGGGCACAGGCACCTGGATCTGCTCGTCGTCAAACATGCCCGTCAGCCGGACGCCGGCATGCGATTCTCCGAACTCGTCTCTTCCTTCGCGCCCGACGACATAACTCACTCCGGCGCGGGCCATCAGGTCGCCCTCGTAAGAGGCATCGACAAAAACTTTGGCGCTGAATTCCGTCCCCGACTCAACTTTCAGGCTTGCAATGCGGTTCCCCTGCTTTTCGACGGCATCCACGCGATGTCCGAAGTGCGCCACGGGGCCGGTTTCTTTGATCCAGTTTTTGAAGATGTCTTCGGCAACATGCGGTTCAAACGTCCAGTCGTCAGAGTTGGTGCTGGCGGCGGACCATGGCCGGTTGTAGTGCCGGCCGACGCGCGTGAAAAACTCGCCGGCCAATCCTCCGATCAGATTTTCCTGCCGCTCCATGTCGGTCCGCGAGAGCCCGCCCGAAACCATTCCTCCCAGGTGCCTGCCAGGCTCGATCAGAGCGACGCGCGCTCCTTCTTTGGCGGCCGCCACAGCCGCCAGCACGCCGCTGGCGGTTGCGCCGTAGATGACAACGTCAAACTGGTTGCCCGTTGCAGCGGCGCTCTCGCCCTGGCCGCCCGCCCGCACGATCGCCGGGCCGCCTGCAGCCAGTGTGGGGAGCGCGGCCGTCAGCCCCGATCGCTTCAAGAACTCTCTTCTTGTAACGGATGGTCCCTGCTGTGCCATTTTCCCGCGTTTGCTCATGCCAGGCCGCTCCACTTCCAGAGTTGTAATTGATGCGCCTATTGTAGCCCTTGCAAGCTCGCGATGTGATCCCGATTAATCACGGCGTGCCGGGCTTCGGCAGCCGTTTCGACGCATCATCCAGCACCAGCACCCAGTCGCCCGCCGCCAGCGGTGAAAATTCGCGCAGCCCTTGCGTCGCGAATGCGCCCGCATCGCTTGCTTCTCCAGTCCGTGGATTGAACCACGACGCCCGTGCCTCGCTTCCGGAAATTTTGGTCATGTCCACCGTAACTGCGCGGCTGGTGGGCAGGTAAGCAATCACCGTTCCGCCGTCCGTTGTGCGCGCCGCGGCAAGATAGTCCAGGCCCATAAACTCGCCCAGCCCTTTGGTTACAACCTCGTGCTTCCGGTCGGGGACCAGCTCGTGCCATTTCCGCGAGCGGAACAGCTTGCCCCAGTGCATCATGCTTGCGGAACCGGCAAGGTCCATGGCCTCGCGCCAGGTTTCCCGCACGGGAAAAAGCCCCGGCCCATCGAAGTGCCAGATGGGATTGTTGCCAAAAACGTGGCCGAAGCCGCCGCAGAGGATGGTCCAGTAAGCCTGCCGCCGGATCTGCTCTTCAGACGAATTGTGCTCGCCCTCGTACGACGATTCAATCAGGACAAAAGGCTCGGCGGGATTTCTGCTCCAGGCGCGGTCGAGGGCCGGATGGACCAGTTGATAGGTGTAAACCGTGTTGAAGCTCAGCCAGCCTCCGCCGCCGTACTGGTCTGCGGCCTCATTTTCCGGAGCGCAGTGCGCCGTGAACAGGTGCCTGGAATCGTGCTCCTTGATGCCCAGCGCGATCAGGTCAACGCGCTCGAGGGCGGTTTCAGGGTTCCGGTCGCCGCCCATCACCCAGACGATGTTGTCAAAATCTTTGTAGCGCCGGCCCAGATAGCGGCCGTATTCGAGGCATTTTTGCGGGCTCAGCGCCAGCAGTTCTTCGATCCAGCCTTCGTCCGTTCCCTTGTAGCCAAGATAGATCGGCGCCAGCAGCACGCAGATGCCGTTCCTTGCAGCTTCCTGAATCATCCAGTCAGCGTGCGCAAAGTAGCGCTCATTGGGCGTGCTGAAATCGCCGGCGGTGGCGAAGGGCGCTTCGCCTTCGGCGTTGCGCGGCGGGTTTTTGCAGAACTTGTGCTCGATCAGGTTCACCAGGATGGCGTTAAAGCCCTTTTGGCGCCGGTCGCGCAGGTAGGCGCCGGCATCGGCTTTGCTCAAGGTTACAAACAACGACCAAGCCGCATCGCCCTGCAGCAGGAAAGGATTGTTCCCGGCATCCACCAGGAAGCGATGGTTCCCGCTCACCGCCAGCGTGCCGCGCGCAATCTTTTCCCGCAAGGTTTGGGGCGCCGGATTTGCCGCGCCGCCCGGTTGATTGAATGCGAGCCTCTTTGCCACGAATGGCCCGGCCGCGAGCGCCCCGGCGCTTCTGATAAATTCCCTCCTCGATCGCATGGCATCGTCCCCTTTTTGTGATTGTGGGCCGCGCATCCCGCCGCCCTGCGGACGCTCGCATTGTAGCGCCGCCGGCGGCGCGAATCGAGAGGTTCTTCGCGGCCCGCCAGCGCAGGCGCCCGCGCCATTGGTGATTGAGCGATTTGTGATTTGTGATCGGGTGATTGAGTGATTGAGCGATTGAAAAAGCGGCGGACCTGGGCGGCTTCTTGTTTTCCCGATTTCCGACTCCCGACTGCCGGCTCCTGACTCTCTGCTCCCTATTTCCTACTTCCCATTTCGTCCTTCATCCTTCATACTTCATCCTTTTTTCCCTTGACTCCGCCGCCCCCTTCACAGGTGCGCCACGCATTATAAAAGGGCGCCCCTTTCGGGGTAGGCTGAGGTCTGTGCTGAACAGTGAACCTCGACCTGACGAAAGGAGCAACCCATGAATAGTGTGAAGTACGTTGGAATGGATGTCCACCAGGCGACGATCTCG
>DASSJE010000230.1:0-3135 GCA_035691365.1 Terriglobia bacterium | reverse complement strand
CTTCGACTTCGCTCAGGGCAGAGCGGAGGAACCTTTATCTTTGTCCTGGCAGTTCCGTGCGCGGCTACAGATTGTGGCGTCCCCGGGACTGAATTTGATCAACTTTCCAGCGGCCTCCTCTAAAGGGGAATGTTCGATCTTTCGATCTAAGGAGTTTGGGCCTAAAGGGATTTGGTATCCGGCTGCGTTTTTTATCATAAGGAACTCACTTCAAGGAGGTCTTCCATGGCAGCCGCCGGAACCGCACTTTCGCAACAAGTTACACAACCAGCCGCCACTCCCACCAGCTGGGCGCCGACTGCAAAAGTCAGCGCCGGGATCCTGGCAAGCGCCGTTACGATTCTTATCGTGCAGTTTGTGCCGCACGCAAACACATGGACGCCCGCGGCTGCAGGAGCAATCACGCAGATCGTGACGTTCGTTGTCCAATATATGGTGCCGGAGAGAAAGTAAATTTCGGCCCACAATTTAAGTCGTGGTGCAGCCGTCCTTCGCCCCTGTGGTTTTTTGCGAAGGGTGGGGCGCTTCTCAGATCGGGTGATCGGGACATCGGGTGATCTCCACCCCATTCCCCCGAGCGCTGCGCTGCCGCTGGTCTTAACTTTGGCGCTCAGCGCTGCGCGCGGGCCTTCGACGCGATTTTTGCTCGATCCTAAAAGCGCATGGCGGAGAGAACCAACGCCATCATGCGCCGCCAGCACCGGCGGCGGCCCCGTCAGTTGCTCCGTCAGCATTCAACTGGTTCAGCCGCTGGGTGCGGAAGAAGTCGACGCGCTCAAGAAAGTGGTCCCAGGGAAATGCCTCACCGGGATCCCTGTGGTCGCTTAATTGGAAAACGTCAGTGACTTGAACGTGCCCGACAAAGCCTTTCGTTTCCTTGTCACCCAGCTCCTCGTTGGTCAGGTGGTTGACCGGAATTTCGTACTTCAAGCAATACTGCGCGGCTGCGTTGGCTGCGTTCTCAAGCACCGCCGTGCTGTAGGCATCCGTCCAGTCGTCCGCAGTCTGGGCCGCTCTTCCAGCCAGTTCGAGCTGAATGCCATCCTGATTGGCGCCGGGCGCGGCGAAGGCTATATCGTTGTCCTTGACGCATTGAAAGATCTGCTTGTTGTCAATACAGAGGTGCGCGGAAGCCTTCTTGGTGTCGGGTCGATGAGCAAAGTCAATAGCTATGTCTTTGGCGATCCCGTCTCTTTCCGGGACCTCCATGGTGTGAATGACGATCAGCCTGACGGGCCGCAGGCCGGGGCCAAACGGCCGAAAGAAACGGGCCTGGATGAAGGGAAAGTTATCAGTTTCTGGGCCCATGTTCGCATCCTCCTTTGAACCGGCGAAACCCTGCCGCCGGCCACGTGGCTAAGGTGGAAACCTTGCGCGGAGCACTACTATACTCTGTTCTTTGCGTCGCGCAAACCCGCCCCAGCGTGCTCACGCGCTTAGAAGCACTCAGCCATCAGCAGCCAGCATTGAGCCAAAACGATAAATGTGCCAATATCGCGCCACTTGTCCGGGGTTCAGCTTATGGCCATGGCCAAAAGCGCAGCCTGCGCGTCCAGGTGCGCGGGGCGCGTGGCGGATGGAAGCTGAGGTGGCGAAATGGAACGGGGCGGCGGGAAATAGTTCAACGTCCTTCTTCGCACTTTGTTTTCCCCGAAAAGTACGCTAGGATGCGACATCAACCTGTTAATCAAGTAGTAAAAACGGCGACGCGCCGCAGGCAGGATACGTTGGGATGGCATCCGAAAGGGCGGCTGGGATGAACCTACGCCAAAGTGGGATGACCTGGGATGAATGGGGAGGGGGTAGGGGTGGGGTGAGAGCGTTAACTAGAGAGTAACAGAATCGCCGGGATCGCGCGTCATCGCCGACATCACGCGTGATCGGAAGCCCAAAACCTACGGAGACACAGAGACAACAGCCAAATCTGGTGATCGGAAAGGCAAAAGCTCACCGCGGAGAGAATCGCCGGGATCGCCGAGATCGAAAAAATAAAAGCCTGCCACGGAGGCACCGAGACGCGGCGAACAGCGAGGATCGCTTGTCATCGCCGCGATTCGGGAAGCCGGCTACGGCACCTTGTCAAGATCTACGAACTTTCCACCTTTGAAGACTTCAAACCTGGTGATGGGGTGGATTTCCCACAAGGTGTCACGGTATTTGCCCAGATGGTTGGCATGATCGGGATCGAGCATAAGCCAGCCGGAGATGCGAACAGGCTGCTCGGAATCCAGCCACGGCAGCATCCTGGCTTTGGTCCAGTTGGGATGGTCTTTGAGGATGCGCGGGGTGAATTCCACGACGACGGAGTTGGCTTCTCCATCGCCCTGCTGGGCAACGATGGCAATATGAAAATCAACGTCGCCCATTCTGTTGAATTTGCAATTGGTGCCCTCTCCGCTCCCGCCGTTCTGCGGCTTGATGGCGACCATGTAACCCACAATGCGCAGAGGAACTCCCTCCACAGGTTGTATGTCGGCAAGCTGCTCCGCGCTCCAGTCTTTGCGGTGCATGGGGGCGCCCTCGGGATAATCCAGGTCATCGATGGCCTGCCAGGTCACATCGTGGTAAGCGGTTGGCGTGTCCGTCCGGTTCTTCAGGACGTATTGATCAGGATCAAAGCCGTTGCCCTCGGCTGGGCAGTCCCCTTCCTTGCCATGGAAGACGGTTTTGTTGGGTGTGCCCTTCTTCCAGCGGTCGGAGATTTTGTCGGCCGGAGCGTTGGCGGTCCTGGCGGCTGCCGCCAGTTCCTCGGGAGTTTCGCCGGGCTTGACCAGTTTCACCCGCTGGGCAAAAACCCATCCGGTCTCTTCTTCTTCTGTGCGGACGTGGTAATAACCGTTGGTGGGTTGCGGGTCAATCAGTTCCAGCCTTTCCGGCGGACGCAGGAGTTCAATGGCTTTGCCGGTTTTGGATGGCCCCGAGCGAAAGGTCACATTGCGCACGACCTGGACCTGTGCAGCATTCTGCGACCACACGTGAACGGAACAGATGGAAAGCGCGACGGCGAGCAAGGTCAGCCTGATTTTGTTCATGGTTTCCTCATTGAGAGTCAAACGTTGCATGGACCAACAGGAAGCGGACAAGCGCAAGACCGGCTGATCCAGAAGGAGTGGCGATCAGGCGTTCATCGGACCC
>DASSJE010000229.1:0-3991 GCA_035691365.1 Terriglobia bacterium | reverse complement strand
GGCGTGGTCTCCGCGCCAGTGGACGACAAGCGCCTGACAGTAGTGAATATTCATCGCGACGAGCTGGTCATCATCGTTCCACCCGCCCATCCGCTCAGCCTCAAGTCGCAGGCCAGCATCGCCGATGTGGTCCCTTTTCCGCTGCTGCTTCCCAAACTTGGCCGCACACGTGACTCGATTGAAAATCTTTTTGAAGAGCGCCGGCTCAAGCCCAGGATCGCTATGGAACTCGATTCCAGCGAGTTGCTCAAGCGCTTTGTGGCCGCCGATGTCGGCATCGGCTTCATTGCCCGCTCCAACGTGATGGAGGACGTTAAAGCCGGCGTTCTGGCCGCCATCGCCATGGCCGACGCATCCATCCGGCGCGATCTGGCGCTGGTTTTCCGCAAAGACAAGGCATTGAGCCGAGCTGCGCTCGCGTTCATAGAGATCGCCGTCAAGATCAAGCAGGCTTCCCTGGCAGCGGGCGCTCCGCAAACCGTCCGCTAGCTTGCACCATCCGCGGTGCATATCAGAAACACGCAATCGCCGGCATCATCACCCAACTATCTTTGCGAAACTTTTCAGGAAATTTTGTGCTCTCAACTGTCTGCGTGTGTTATTTTTTTTATTCACCAAAAAACGAGTTTTTTCTGGAGGCAAGCAAATTGGGCTTAAACATGGTGCCGAAGCGCATCTTCCTGACCAACGGAGTCGGCAAGCACAAGGAAAGACTCACATCGTTTGAGCTGGCCCTCAGGGATGCGGGAATCGCGGCACAAAACCTGGTCAGGGTTTCCTCCATTTTTCCTCCGCACTGCAAGCTGATCTCGCGCAAGGAAGGCGTCAAGTACCTTCATCCGGGCGAAGTCACGTTCGCCGTAGTCGCGGAGAACTCCACCCGTGAGCCCCATCGCCTCACCGCCGCCAGCATCGGCCTGGCCATGCCCGCCGACCGCAGTACCTATGGCTACCTGAGTGAGCACCATTCCTTCGGTGAAGCCGATGACGTTGCCGGCGAATACGCTGAAGAGCTGGCCGCGGAAATGCTCGCCACCACCCTCAACGTGGAATTCAACCCTGACACTTCATGGGACGAGAAGAAGGAGATTTATCGTATCTCCAACAAGATCGTCCGCACCACCAATATCACCCAGAGCGGCGTGGGCGACAAACGCGGCCTCTGGACCACGGTGATTGCGTCGGCAATTCTGATCTTCGAATAGGTTCTGGTGGGAATTCGCTCCTCGCAATTCTCTCTGGAGAGGCGCAGGCCCACATCTTTCTCTCTGATGGACTCTGCTTGTAACTTCCCCGCCCAAGCCGAATCAAACAAGCACAAGGAGCCGTAATTGGTAAACCTCAATTTTTGGAAACGGCCCGATCTGGGCAGGCAACGTAGAAGAAACTAAGGCGTCGCGCCGGCAGCTTCTAGGAACCCCGTTCATATTTCGGGACCGCAGTTTGGACATGCATATGGCGCAAGTAATCGAATTCTACGTTCCAGCAAACCACCCTTTTCAATGGCGGTGGACCACAGCAGATGAGCGCGGCAAGCTCATTGCGTTCCCCAACACCAACCCTCAGCTTTCGAGCTTGACGCCGGCCGAGTCGGAGGTCATCCCACGTTGTGTCACAGTGACCCTTATGCGTTCCCGTTCACAATTGACGCTCGCGTGGGTGGCTGAATGATTACCTTCTGCATCCTGTGGATTAGGGCCCTTTTTTTGCTGCCGGCTTCCTCCACCCCTTCCCCAGCCGTTCAAACACCGCCGCGCACATGATCGGCAGGCCGACTGTGGCGTCGATGAAAACCTCGCCAAAGCGGCCGCCCTCATCCGGCGGGACGAACTTGCCCCAGGAAATGGCTTCAGAATAAGGTGAGCCTGAAAGTCCGCCCCAGTACACCGGCTCCGGACAGATGCGCACGCCATAGTGATAGCGCTTGAGCGGGACATCTTCTCCCGCCCGACGCACCCGAAGTTCGCAGTAAGGCCCAAACTGCTGCGCCCAGTTGCGCGGCACGCCGCCGCCAATCGTCAATATACCCAGCTTCTTCTGCTGCAAAAGCGTCTCGGCAAAGTAATTCAGGTCAAGGAACGGATCATAGCGCAGCTGTGGTTTGCCTTCGCGCGCTCGCATGCGATTGTTCAGCGCCACGTCCAGGCCCATCTCTGAATCGGTAAACGCCGGCACAAACACCGGCACGTTCTTTTCATACGCGGACTTCAGAATCCCCCGCCCCTTGGCGTGATGCTTCAAATGCTCGCCGATAGCCCGGTTCAGCTTCCATGAACACATGATCTGTTGCGGGTCCCACTTACCCAGCACTTCTTCCATCACTAGCTCAACGTGGTCCAGGTTTTGCTCCGGCTCCAGTGTATCGTAAACGCGGTTGTAGCCCGCCTCATACAGCTCAACGTCGTTCATTTTTGGGTCATAGCGATAATGCTTGCAGCCCGTAGCCTCCACCAGTCCGTGCGCCATCAGAGCGCCGGTTGAAACCACGGCATTCACCAGCCCTTTATCGATCAGGTCGCAAACGATCAAACCCTGCTTGGCAACCGTCATGGCCCCGGCCAGCGTCATCACCACAAAGCACTCTTTGTCGCGCGCCATTGCTTCAAGCACGTCCACGGCCTCTCCCAGTTGGCGGCCGGTAAACGCCGTGTCGGCCATGCCGCGGACCAGGTCGCTGATGCTCCTGGCCTTGGAAAGGTCCAGCGGAAATACCGGAGAGAGTTTGTCCTGCACCGGATCATGCAGCTTGCGGTCAATACCTGCGCCTTCCTGCTTCTTGCTCAATGATTCACCTCTGGGTTGGGACGTGGTCGGGCAAACTTTAAAAAGTAAACGCTGCGGAGCGCGGAGTCAAACGGAGTCCTCCGTTTGACTCCGGGTATCAGCGTCTAGCGATTCGTTCGCGAGCCGCGGGCCTTTAGGCAGACGTTCATCGCGCCACCGATGAGTCTATTTGATATTCTTGAGCTGGTCTTTGCAATTGCCAAAATCGACAATTGAAAACCACGGCTGGGAGCAAGTGCCTTTCAATTTCGGCGATTTTGGCAATGTTGGCAATCCTGGCAATCCAAAGAGAACGCTGATGCCCAATCCAGATAGCTTCACCGTTGGCCTGATCCAGATGCACTGCTCCGCCGACCCGGACGACAATGTTCGCCGCGCGGTGGAAAAAGTGCGCGCCGCCGCCAAGCAGGGCGCACAGATGGTCTGCCTGCCGGAGCTTTTCCGCACGCAGTATTTCTGCCAGCGTGAAGACGCGGCGCTCTTCGATCTGGCTGAGCCCATTCCCGGCCCGACCACTGAAGCTCTTTCGGCTGTCGCCCGTGAAACAAAAACTACCGTGGTGGTATCTGTCTTTGAGCGGCGCGCACGCGGTCTCTACCACAACACCGCCGTCATTCTTGACGCCGATGGCAGCACCAGGGGCCTCTATCGCAAGATGCACATCCCGGACGATCCTCTTTACTACGAAAAGTTTTACTTCACTCCAGGCGACCTTGGCTTCAAGGCCTTTGACACTGAGTATGGACGCATGGGCGCCCTCGTCTGCTGGGACCAATGGTATCCCGAAGGCGCGCGTCTGACCGCGCTACAGGGCGCCAACATTCTCTTTTATCCCACGGCAATCGGCTGGCATCCTGACGAAAAAGCCGAATTCGGCACGGTTCAGCACGATGCCTGGCGTACCATCCAACGGGCGCACGCCATCGCCAATGGAGTTTTTGTGGGCGTGGTCAATCGAGTGGGACATGAGTTTGGCGATATCCTCGGCAATCGCGCCCAGGGCAAGGGCCTGGAGTTCTGGGGCGGATCGTTTCTCTGTGACCCCTTTGGACGGATCATCGTGGAAGCCTCGCATGATAAAGAAGAAATCCTGATCGGTCAGTGCGATCTGAAGCACCTGGAAGATGTCCGCCGCAACTGGCCCTTCCTGCGCGACCGCCGAATTGACAGTTACGCTGGCATTACCCAGAGGTTTCTGGATTGATGT
>DASSJE010000228.1:0-12449 GCA_035691365.1 Terriglobia bacterium | reverse complement strand
TGCTCTCGCGCGGGGTTGTGGACTATTTCCCCGTCCTTTCGATAGCTGGCCCCGAGGATCTCGCTGAGAGGCTTGCCCTGAGCAAACTCAACCACGGCATAGTCGAATTCGCCGCGGACGATGAAATCGATGTCCTCGCTGGCCATCAGGCTCTCGTTGGGCTGAATCTGGACCGGTGGCCCCACAAAGGCGATCTTTAGATCAGGCTTGGCTTCCTTCATCTTCCGGGCCAGCTTCAGGTCATTCTGAAAGCCGACTGCAGAAGTAAAGAGAACGACAAACTCGTAATCCCTGGAAATTTCGACGGTCTGCTGGGGAGTGACCCTGTGCGGCGAGGCATCCAGCAAGCGGCTGCCGGGCAGCATCCCTGCAGGGTACGTCAGCCACACCGGATACCAGTAGGACTCAATCTCGCGCGTGGCTGGCCATCTTGAACTGGCGCCTCCGTCAAATTTTTCAAAACTCGGAGGATTCAGCAACAGCGTTTTCAAAACAGACCCCATACACACTCCCTTCTCGAATGACCCTATGGTACGATGTCGCCTTTCTTCCGCGCGTTGCGGCTATTGTACTCGAAAGATATAACTTTTTTCGAATTTACTTGCTGCAAAACCTGCCGGCGCCTCTCAAGCATCTCCCGTACGATTCTAACGCCTTGCTTCAACACCGGCTACCTGCTTCGCATCCCCTGCTCCCCTCAGATGCTTTTCTGCCGGGTTAATTGGAGTCCAGACGTTTGAGAGCGTCCCGGGCCGATTGGTTGTCCGGGCTCAAGCTGAGAGCGGAACGATATTGCTTGATTGCCTGCTGCTTCTTTCCCCAGATTTCGTAAATCTGTCCCAGCCAATCGTATGCTGCCGCATGCGGCGGGAAATCGTCGCGCCGTGGGGTCCGGGCCAGGTACGCCTTCAGGTCCTGCTCGGCTTTCTGGAGATCGCGGCGCTTCATGATATTGGCGACTGCACTGTAATAATCCAGGCGGGGATCGTTCGGCGCGATCGTGGATACCGCGCTGACGGCGGCCTCTATTTGCCCAGGCTTATTATCGGCCTCATAGAAATCCGCAATCTGGAAGTAGGCATCGGTCTCCTGCGGCCTTGCTTCCAGGACTTTGTAATACTCCTTCGCGGCAAGCTCCGGTTTGTCCAAATCGCGCCAATAGATACCTCGTGCCAGATTGCCTTCCGTCGTGTCACGCGAAGCAATGGCCTGCAACTGGTCCCAGGCCTTCTCCTTGCTGCCACCCAGAACCCAGGGCGCCTCGAGATAAAACTCCATCAAATCACGCCGCGCGGCCAGGTTGTCCGGATCCAACTGGACGGCATTCTGATATTCAACCCTTGCTTTCCTGGCCAGCCAGAAGCTGCGGCTGGTATCAGCTTTCATGCCGTAAGAACGCGCCAACCAGAAGTGTGACTCCGAACAGTCGGGCGACAAATCAACCGCACGCTCGGCAAAGGTAACCGCCTGGTCATAGTCGCCCAGGTCCAGGAAGGAACGCGCCAGCCACAGCGTGGCCTGCGCATCACCGGGGTTCCTGGCAACCTCCTGCCTGAGAGCGGAGGCCACTTCAGCATACTTTCCCGCATCCAGGTCATTGGCTATCGTGGGGCGCGCAGGACACGGGCTGGGCGCCGGGCGGCCCAAAGCCCATCCGTTGGCGCCCACGACTAGAACAGAAAGGAATACGGCAAAGATCTCTATTTTCAAAGATTTCATAAGCGAAGAAATCGATCGGCACGACCTAGGAAGTAACTTGCGGCAGGCCTCCGTTGTGGGAGCAATCCATAATCGGCCCATTCTAGCAAATTCTCCCCAAAACGTACAGAGGGTAATTCAATTACGAAGGGACAGCCCTCAAGGTGATCTGATGCATCGTTTCAGAAAGTGGCCACATCTATAAAGTTATAGGGCCCGGCCGGACAACAGCATGCCATTTTCGTTCTGCGGCGGCGACTAAGCCTCTGCTTATCTTGACGGTACGGAAAGACCATGAGAGGATTATCTTTACAGGGTGTGTAGCAGGAAAGGATGATGACAAAACAATGAACGTGGCTTCTCACGTTGAGAACTCTGTTTGCACAGAACCGGGAACGCTGCTGCTCCTGAGGCCCAGGGGGTTTTGTGCCGGTGTAATCCGTGCCATTGATGTCGTCCGCATGGTTTTGGAAAAGCTGGGGCCTCCGGTTTACGTACGGCGTGAGATTGTGCACAATCGCTACGTTGTGGATGAGCTGGCCAGCCAGGGCGCGGTGTTTGTAGAGAATCTCGAAGAGGTGCCGACCGGAGCCGCGGTCATTTTCAGTGCTCATGGAGTTTCTCCGGCTGTCCGCGAGGAGGCGCGCGCGCGGCGGCTTCGTATTATCGATGCCACCTGTCCGCTGGTGACCAAGGTCCACCTGGAAGTGATCCGGTACGCCCGCGAAAACTACACCATCGTGCTGATCGGCCATCGCGACCATGATGAGATGATTGGCACGCTGGGAGAAGCGCCGGATTCCATCCAGTTGATTTCATCTGTCGAGGACGTGGAAGCCCTTCGCCCGGCGGACCCCAACCGGATTGTTTACCTCACGCAGACCACGTTGAGCCTTGATGACACCGCGGAAATCGTTGAACGGCTGAAACAACGCTTCCCTGCTATTATCGGTCCCCCGGGACAGGACATTTGTTACGCCACCCAAAACCGCCAGATGGCCGTCAAGGCCATCGCTCCCAAGGCTGATGGAATCCTGGTCGTGGGGGCGCAGAACAGTTCAAATTCAAACCGGCTAGTGGAAGTTGCCCGGCGGGGAGGGACGGCAGCCTTCCTAATCGGCAACGCTGACGATATCCTCCCGGAATGGGTCAAGGGTCATCGCCGTATTGGCGTCACCGCAGGTGCGTCAACACCCGAGGTTCTGGTCCGACAGGTTGTGGATCGCCTGAAGGAGTGGGGCTTTACGCGAGTGGAGGAAGTGGAGTGGATTGAAGAAGACGTCCGCTTTGCTCTCCCCGCGGAATTGAAGGTTTAAGAGGCGCATAGCAAATACGCGGGGTATTCATGGCACAGGAAGCGGGGATCGAGCTCGAACCGTTTAAAAACGGGCGTGCGGTTGGGGCAGTGGATGCTGATCTTGATCAGCGTGTTCAGCGCGCTGTTGCGCGGGCCACAGAGCATCTGCTTTCTTTACAATCTCGCGAAGGCTACTGGGTCGGCGAGCTGCAGGCCGATTCTACCCTGGAGTCTGACTATATCTTTTTTCTCCACGTCGCCGGCCAGTTTGATCCCGAGCGCGTAGGGAAACTGGCCAATTACATCCGTCGAAGACAGTTGCCGGACGGCGGATGGAATATCTATCAGGGCGGGCCTTCGGAGCTGAACGCTACCGTCAAGGCCTATGTGGCGCTGAAGCTCGCTGGCGATTCTCCCGAAGCTCCCCACATGAAAACGGCCCGCCTCAGAATCCACGATCTCGGCGGCCTTGAACAGACCAACTCCTACACGCGTTTTTATCTGGCGCTGGGCGGCGCCGTACAGTGGAAGCACGTGCCGGCCATCCCGCCGGAGTTAATGCTTCCACCGTCGTGGTTTTTCTCAATGTTTACTCCGTCTCCTCGTGGACCCGGGCGATTGTGGTGCCACTCACAATTCTCTATACCCTGAAGCCGCAATGGCCGGTGCCGGAACACGCCCGCGTCGACGAACTCTTTTGCGATCCCTCAGGGCATATTCCAGCTTTCGACTGGGACCGCAAAATCATCAGTTGGCGGAACCTGTTTCTGGCTATCGACCGCTTATTCAAACTGCACGAATCCCTGCCCTGGAAACCTTTGCGGAAGATTGGCTTTGAACGTGCCAAGGCGTGGCTGCTTGAGCACCTTGAAAGGAGCGAGGGACTGGGAGCCATTTTCCCGGCAATGGTCAATTCCGTTTTTGCCCTGCTGGCCATGGGATATCCCGCAGACGATCCTCTGACGGCGCGGGAACTGAAACACCTTCGCCATTTCGAAATTGAAAAGGGCGACACGATTTGCCTGCAACCCTGCCTTTCACCCGTGTGGGACACTGCCATCGTGATGTACTCGCTGGAGGAAGCGGGCCTGCCTCCGGACCATCCGGCGCTGGTCAAGGCCGCCCGCTGGCTGCTCGACCGCCAGATTGTCGGTCCCGGTGACTGGCAGGTGAAGAATAAGGACGCCGCTCCCGCGGGCTGGGCGTTTGAATTCCAGAATGATTTCTACCCCGACGTGGACGACGCCTCCTTTGTGATGATGGCCCTCCAGCGGGTTGCCTACCCGGATAAAGTTCGCCTTGAGCACGCCCTCCGCCGCGGACTTCAGTGGCTGGTAAGCATGCAGAACCGGGATGGCGGCTGGGGCGCCTTTGACCGCGACAACGACTGCGCCATCCTCACCCGCGTGCCTTTTGCCGACCACAACGCCATGATCGACCCGTCCACCGCAGATGTGACTGCGCGGGTGCTGGAGAGCCTGGGACGCCTGGGCTGGCCAGCCTCTCACCCGGTGGTCCAACGCGCGCTCAACTTCCTGCGGAAGGAACAGACAGAGGAAGGCGCCTGGTACGGTCGTTGGGGAGTGAATTACGTTTACGGAACCAGTGGCGTCCTCAGGATGCTGGAAGCTTTTAGTCTGGGTAAGGCACCGGAAGCGCGGAGGGGCGCCGACTGGCTCAGTTCCGTCCAGAATCGCGGCGGCGGTTTTGGAGAATCGTGCGCCTCTTATGACGATCCTTCCCTGAAAGGGCGTGGCGCAAGCACGGCGTCACAAACCGCGTGGGGATTGATCGGATTGCTGGCAAACCGGAATGTCGACGATCCCGCCGTCGTCAATGCCGTGCAGTACCTGCTCGACGAGCAAACCGAAGAAGGCTTCTGGACAGAGAACGAGTTTACGGGAACGGGTTTCCCGTCCGTCTTCTATCTTTGTTATACCTTGTACCGCAACAGCTTTCCACTCTATGCGCTGGCTCATTACCAGAACCTGCGAAACAAAAGGGCGCAGACGGAGTCCATTCACTTTTCGCCACAGGACTTCGAGCCCCATAACGGTAACGGAAAAAAGAACGGGAGGAATTGATGAGATTTCCGCTCAGCTTGACGGCCAACCTGAGTACTTATATTGCAGGAAAGCGCCTTCATAGAATTGAGAAATTTCCTTTGGTCATGATGTTGGAACCGTTGCACGCGTGCAACTTGACCTGCACTGGCTGCGGACGCATTCGGGAGTACAAAGATACGATCCGCGACAAGCTCACCGTTGAACAGTGCATGAATGCAGTGGACGAATGCGGTGCGCCCATCATTTCCATCTGCGGCGGTGAGCCGATGATCTATCCGGAACTGCCGCGGCTGGTGCGCGAAATTCTGGACCGAAAACGGAACATTTACCTGTGCACCAACGGAATGTTCCTTCGCAAGAAACTGAAGGATTACCGGCCCACGTCACGCATGTTTTTCAATGTTCACCTCGACGGCATGGAGGAGACCCACGACCTTTGTGTGGAGCGTAAAGGCGTGTTCCGAGAGGCGGTCGAAGGAATTAAATACGCCAAGGCGAACGGTTTCCAGGTGTGCACCAACACAACCATCTACAAACAGACCGACCTGAATGAAATTGCTGAACTGTTTGAGTTCCTGCGGGGTCTGGGAGTGGACGGGCATATGCTGGCACCGGCTTATTCATACCTCGCCGTCCAGACCAAGGAAATATTCATGTCGCGGCAGGAAATTCAGAACAAGTTCCGCCTTGCCAGCCGCCTGCTGGAAAATTACGCCATTATGACTTCGCCCATTTACCTGGAATATCTGCGGGGTGAGCGCGAACTGGAGTGCACGGCATGGGGCAATCCCACCTACAATCCGCGTGGCTGGAAGGGACCGTGCTACCTGATTACGGACGGACACTACGCCACCTTCAAAGAGTTTATGGACAGCACTCCCTGGGAAAAGTATGGGCCCGGGAATGATCCCCGCTGCGAGCACTGTATGGTCCACGTGGGATTTGAGGCTTCCGCGGTGCTGGGCGCCAATCGTAATTTTCCTGACTCCTGGAAAATGCTGAAGTGGCAGTTCACAAATCCGAAGAATGGCGTTGGAGGCGCCCAGTACGGGGCAGGATACGCAGGATGATATCACTGGTGACAGGGGCTAGCGGCTTTGTGGGAAGCCACGTGGCGCGATATCTGCTGGATCGTGGAGAGCAGGTCCGCGTTCTGGTGCGCCCGCAAAGCAGCCTGAATGCGCTTGATGGAATGCCTCTCGAAAAGGTTTACGGCGACCTGCGAAACCCCGCCTCCCTCGAACCAGCGGTCAAGGGAGTTGACCGCATCTTTCATGTCGCAGCAGATTACCGCCTGGGCGCATCGAACCCTCAGGAAATCTACGACGCCAATGTGGCGGGCACGAAAAACCTGCTGGAAGTCGCAAAGCGGGCGGAAGTCCGGCGCATCATCGTTACCAGCAGCGTGGCAACCATTGCAGTGGATCGCGGCGAGACCCTTCCAAATGAAGAAACTGATACCCGGCTTGAAGAAATGATCGGCCATTACAAGCGCTCGAAGTATATGGCCGAGAAAGAAGCTTTGAGTGCGGCCCGTGCGGGCATGCCCGTTGTGGTGGTTAACCCTACCACCCCGATCGGCACGGGCGACTGGAAGCCAACGCCCACGGGGCGCGTCATTGTGGATTTCCTGAATGGCAGGATGCCGGCTTACGTGGAAACGGGCCTCAACTGGGTGCCCGTCGAAGACGTCGCGCGCGGGCATTGGATGGCTGCTGAAAAGGGCCGCGTGGGTGAACGCTACATCCTGGGCGGCCGCAACATGCTGCTGAAAGAGATACTGGACCTGCTGGCCAAAATCAGCGGACGACCCAGTCCACGAATTCGGCTGCCTCATGCCGTAGCGATGGCCGCAGGATACGCCGATCAGTTTTTTTCGCGCGTTTTGAACCGCCAGCCGCGAATTCCGCTGGAAGGTGTCCGGATGGCCCGCCACAAAATGTTTGTGGATTGCTCAAAGGCTTCCGATGAGCTTGGTTTTGAGGCTGGCCCCATCGAAGCAGCTCTGGAACGTGCAGTGGCCTGGTTTGAACAGAACGGCTACGTGGCCCTTGGCGGCGCAACTGCAGCTAATTTTGGACAGGCTGCATAGGAAACCAAACGGGAAACCTGATGAGGATTCTGGCAACATTTGCGGTCGATTGGGAATGCAAACCCTGGCTTCGCATTGGGCGGTTCCAGGCGGATTGCGTGAATGGCCGCGTGTTCTGTGGAGAAATCGGCGGTCACAACGTCAGCGTGATCATCACTGGAATCGGGCCGGACAACGCAACTCGTTCCATCCGGAGCTTTGTGGATAATGCTCCCGATGTGTGCATCACTTCGGGCCTGGCAGGCGGCCTGAAAAACCACCACCGGCCGGGAGAGATCCTGGCTGCGCGCTCGGTACGCGCAGAAAATAGCAGGCCGGCATTTGAAAGCGACGAAAAACTTTTCACCGCTGCCGTTGAGTGCGGGGCGAAGCCGGTCAACCAGTTTATATCCACGGGACGAGTGATCCGTACAGCGCAGGAGAAATCACACCTCGGCATTTCCGCCGATGCGGTGGACATGGAATCTTTTGCTGTCATGAAAGAAATGGGCAGCCTTGGAGTGCCGTGCGTTGCGGTGCGCGCCGTATCCGATTCCGCTGAGATGGATTTGCCTTGCGATTTTGCGAGCACGCTTGACCATTCGGGACGCATCAGGATGGTGCGTGTTCTGGGACAAGTCGCCGCTGACCCGCGGCGCGCGTGGCCGCTGGCACGCCT
This sequence comes from Terriglobia bacterium, assembly GCA_035691365.1. Lineage (GTDB taxonomy): Bacteria > Acidobacteriota > Terriglobia > UBA7540 > UBA7540 > SCRD01. The sequence goes on along the minus strand of DASSJE010000228.1, from coordinate 4,638 downwards.
GGGAATGCAAAGCTCACGGGCCGCCGCATCGCTCGCACGATATTTGACCGCTTATGTCGGCTACCTGGGGGAAATTAAGGAGAAAATGGACTTCAGGGTCCAGCACGTCAGCCAATGACCATTGCCAGAGCAGAAACCGGAACTCCCGCGGCACTTCAGCAACAGGAAAAACTCATGTGGGCGGGAGTCTACCGCGGCCAGGGCCGCGTGGCCGCAGAGCAAGTACCGGTGCCGGAGATATCCGCCGGAGAAGTGCTGGTGCGCGTCCGCGCCTGCGGCATCTGCGGAACCGACATCAAGAAGATCAAGCACGGGTTCCTGCCTCCGCCGCAGATATTTGGACACGAAATCGCAGGAACGGTTGAGGCGGTGGGCGACGGGGTTCAGAAATGGCAGCCAGGCGACCGGGTTCTCACCTTCCATCATATTCCCTGCGGCGACTGTTTCTATTGCCGGCAGAAACTCTACTCACAGTGCCCCACTTACAAGAAGGTGGGCGTGACCAGCGGCTTCCGTCCGAGTGGCGGGGGATTTGCTGAATTCGTGCGGGTGATGGACTGGATTGCGGAACGCGGAATGGTAAGGATTCCGCCTGACATCAGCTTTGAGGAAGCCGCGTTTGTCGAGCCGGTCAACACCTGCCTGAAAGCTATCTACAAGGCACGCGTCGAGGCGCACGACACCGTTCTGGTGATCGGACAGGGTCCCATCGGAATGCTTCTGATGCTGCTGGCGCGCGTCCACGTCGGAGCCAGAGTGATAACAACGGACCCGATGCCCTCACGCCGCCGGAAGAGCATCGAACTCGGCGCTGAAGGCTCATTGGATCCCTTGAGCGGAGAGCTGGAGCGCAGCTTGCGCGATTACACCTCCGGCCGCGGCGCTGACGTAGTTCTGGTTGCCGCCCCGCAAAAGGAACTCCTGGAGCAGGCCCTCAATCTGGCCCGCTCGGGAGGCCGCGTCTTACTGTTTGCTTATAATGACCCGCTGCTGCGCGTTGAATTCCCTGCTGCAACCGTGGGTATTGATGAAAAGGAAATTTTGGGTAGTTATAGCGCTTCATATAATCTGCAGGATGAATCTGCCCGGCTGATTTTTGACCGCGTCCTGCCGGTTCGGGAATTGATCTCCCACCGGTTTCCACTCTCTCAAATTGAACAGGCTCTGAGCCTGGCAGCCCATCCTTCTGAGGAGTCTTTTAAAATAATACTGGTGCCCTAATGGATACTCATCTCAGCGGCGATATGAGCGCCGCTGTGCTGTATGGTCGAGAAGACCTTAAAATTGAACGGATCCCCATACCGGATTTCGCGCCGGACGAAGTGCTGGTCCGGGTCAAAGTGGCCTTAACGTGCGGAACGGACCTGAAAGTCTGGCGGCAGGGCTACCACGCCAGGATGATTGTTCCTCCAGCCGTTTTTGGCCACGAACTCGCCGGGGTTGTCGAGGCAACCGGAAGTGAAGTGGGCAATGGCCTGAAGCCGGGATCCTGGGTCGTGCCGGCCAATTCCGCTCCCTGCAATGAGTGCATGTTCTGCCGGAAGGGCCAGTCCAACCTGTGTCACTCCCTGTTGTTTAACAATGGCGCTTATGCTGAGTACATCCGAATTCCAGGCCCCATCGTGCGGCAAAATACGCTGGAAATACCCGCGCACGTTCCATTTCGCGACGCCGCATTGGTTGAGCCGCTTGCCTGCATCCTTCGGGGAATTGAGGAAACGGGCATTCGCCGCGGCGATACGACGGTGGTTGTAGGGTGCGGGCCTATCGGGTTGAAGTTCATCCGCATTCTTTCCGTCCGCGGCGTGCGGGTGATTGCCCTCGGAAAAAGGAAGAGCCAGATTCGAGCGGCGGAGCAACTCGGCGCCTACGCGGCGTTCGATGTCTCGGGGTTGAAAAATCCGGTTTCAGCAGTTCGCGAACTCACCGAAAGCGGTCACGGAGCCGATTCAGTCATTGAGGCCGTCGGCATCCCCGAGACCTGGCAATGGGCCGTGCAGATGGTCCGCCGCGGTGGGACCGTCAATCTGTTCGGAGGTTGCCCGCGTGGCAGCCACGTACAGTTTGACCCTTCGGTACTTCATTATTCCGAAATCACCATTCGGTCTACTTTCCACCATACCCCGGAATTTATTCGCAAGGCTCTGGACGCCGTGGCAAAGGGCGAAGTCCGCGCTTCAGATTTTGTGACAGGCGAGATTCCGCTCGACGAATTGCCGCACTTCTTCCAGAAAATGAAGCACCGCAACGGCGAATTAAAGGTAGCCGTCATTCCCTAGGTTCCCGCGGGAAGGTGTACCCCAAGGCTGATAACTCAACAGGTATCAGGACCGGATAGGGTAAGAAGGCGGGCTCTTTGTCTCCCAAGCTCCTCAAGGGATTTCTTCTGCCGTAATAGCCTCAAAAACAACCAAAACCCTATCGCAATGATAATAAAGATGATAATAGCTTATCGGTGCAGGAAACATTGCAATTCCTTGCACATTTGTCTTGCCATATCTTGTATTGATCATCTGGAACTTGCCGAAAACGAATTCAGGATATATCCTAGGACGTAAGTTTTGGACGGCACTTTTGCGGAAACGCACGCGGGAGGGGGTTCCGCGCAATCACTGTGAAAGGCCTGGAACGGAATATATGTCTGGGCTGGCTCTAGAGAGCCAGAGAGATCCCTCCCACCCGGAAAGGAATGCGAACATGACCCCAATCCGCAAGCAAGCCGAACAGGTTAAGGTAACGCAGATGAACACTGGGCACCCCGTTTCTGTGCTGCTCCGTTATGCAGCCGAAATCACACTTCTACTGATCCTGGCCAGCAGTTGTGTCTATGCACAAGCTGCGGCCGAATACGGAGGCGCAACTTCCGGGATTAGCGGCAGCATTGCCGGGACAAACCTCATGAAGAACGTCCAGATCCCTGACATAAGCAGCAGCAAGCCTTCCGTCCTTATGACCCAGCCTTCGGGCGCCGCTGGGGTAAACAAGAACTATATCTTCGATTCCATGAAACAAGGCTCGGTGGACGAGAACCGGAAGGACCTCGAGGCACAGGCCGGCAAGAATGCAGCCAAGCTGATGCTCAGGTCAAACCCGAGCCAGGCTGATGTAAAAATAGACGGAAAGCCTGTCGGGAAAACGCCGCTGCTGTTAGTGCTTTCCCCAGGCCAATATGACGTGGTGATGAACGGGAAGCGGATGGACCACGCGGAGCAGAAGATTGACCTTCTGCCGAAGGAAACGCGTGAGTTTCTGCTTCCTCTCAAACAAATCTACCCGACTACAGTCGAGATCCATCTGCACTAGAGGATCGTGCAGATCCATGGGAGTTTAGTATGGGCGGACCAGTATTTGACAGACAGGTTTTTGTAAAGAAGCAGGAGTCTCCCAGGCCTTTTTCAAGGTCTCCGTTGCCTGGAGGGCTTATTCTTGTGCTCGTTGCTGCTCTTTCAGCTTTTGCCACCTACAGGTTTGTAAAGGCCGGCGGGAAGGAACCTTCAAACGCCGCGGACAAAGCTCAAATTGCCGAGCTCCAGACCAGGTTGAAGGCGACGCAGGACCGGGTGCAGGAACTCGAAAAGCGGCGCCACACCGCAGCCGCCAGGAGCGTGCCGCAGGAAAGCAAACCCAGCGTCGCCAAACTTGACCCGGCACGCAATATTGCTCATGCTGAAGATGCCACGCGTCATGAAAGTCCGCGGAAGGCGGAACCGAAACCTTCAGCGAAGTCTCCTGATGAAAATCCAGTCCAAAGCCTCCTGGCCGCCGGCAGTGCTGCATCTGTGCCTCCGCTCCACGCCTCTTCTTCGAAGGCGCAGTCCTCTGCCACGGGCAGCCCTGCGATTTCCAGCAACGAATTGAACACGCTGCAGGGAAATCTGGCAGCTAATCATGAGGAATGGGAGGCGACGACAGATCGCCTGGGCAATGTCGTCGGCGAACTCGATTCCCAACGCTCGGCCATCCGGCAAACCCAGAGTGGCGTCAACTACCTTCTGGAAAGAGCGCAGCGCTCTGACATCTCCTTCTCTCTCACGAAGGGATCGGGCCTCCAGCATGTCGGCCCCATCGCCATGGAACTCGAATCCACCAGCGTTAAAGGTCAGCATTACAACATCCGCATGATGGTGGACGACAAGTCCGTCGTGTTGAAAGACCGTGCGCTGAATGAGATTGTGCAATTCTACACTTCGCGCAGCAAGTACCCCCTCCGTCTGATCGTTTCGCAGATCAGAAGAGGAGAAGTCTCTGGAACTCTGGCCGTTCCTACAGGACTGAGCGACGAAATGAATAACGCTCATCTCCAGGAAAGATAATCAGTGTAGACGGCAGTGGATGCCAGCCGCCACAAGGTGTCCACTGGCTGCCTTCTTTAAGAAACTTTTGCCACGCCGCTCTGCAAAATCCTTGCTCCAAATCCTCGTAAACTTACGCGCATACAGATCCTCTTCTGCTCCCATTTGATTTGATCAGCTCCCCAACCTCAGTACAGATCTTTGACTTCCGCGCAGGAAATAGCGATAATCGCCGGCTTGGTCCCTTGCAGGCTTCGTCATAATGTTAAGGCGCATCCAGAGCTTCGGGAGAGTCCGCCCATGAGCGTTCGTCGCATTTTGATGCCAGCAATTCTGGCGCTGTTTC
>DASSJE010000227.1:0-9481 GCA_035691365.1 Terriglobia bacterium | reverse complement strand
GCCCGCCTCCGTTGACGAAGTCTACGCACGTCACTCGGCTGTCGTCGATCTGAAAACAAGGCTGGGCCTGCGCGAAGACCTGGCCGTGATGGGAGAAGAAGTCCGCTCCAAAGTGCATCCCGATGCATTGGCAGCCTGGGCTGAGGCCGCCCCTGTCCTGAAGTCCGGGCTTGCGCGCACGGCAGCTTTTATCCTGGCAGGAGTTTGGTTGTTCACCCTGGTGGCGTGGTTTGGCTGGGGATGGTGGGAGTTGGCGCTGGCCTCCAGCGCGCTGAATCTGTTTATCAACTCCCGGTTCAGCGAACGCGTCCAACAAACCGTCCCCGACCTTGGAGTCACCGCTGTTTCCGGAGGGCACAAGCTTCCATCCACAGAGGATGTTTCGAAAGACCTTACGGTGCTGGCCGTCGTTCTGGAAAGGCTTGAGCGCGAGGAATTTTCAGCGCCCAAGCTCGTCGGGTTGCAGTCCGCTCTCAAAGCCCGGGGCGTATTCCCCTCGCGAGCCATCGCGCGCCTGGGCCGCATAGTTGATTACATGGAATCACGAAGAAATCCCGTGGTCGGCGTCCTCAATCCATTCGTCTTCTGGAGCCTTCAGGTAGCTTTTGCCATTGACGCCTGGCGCGCAAAATTCGGGCCGTCCATCCGAGGCTGGCTCGAAGCGGTGGGCGAACTGGAAGCGCTTTGCGCGCTGGCGGGTTACGCTTTCGAGCACCCGGCCGACGTCTTCCCTGAGTTCACTTCGCCTGATCAGGGGTTATTCCAGGCCGAAGACTTCGCCCATCCTCTGCTTCCGGACTCGAAAGCCATCCGCAACAACCTGACCCTGGGCGGCGAATTGCGCCTGATGATTATCAGCGGCCCCAACATGGCCGGCAAAAGCACCCTGATCCGTGCCGTGGGCATCAATGCGGTGCTGGCCCAGTGCGGCGCGCCCGTGCGCGCCCGGCGGCTTCGCCTGTCTCCGCTGGCGGTGGCGGCGTCCATATGCGTTCTCGATTCGCTCCAGGGCGGCATTTCCCGCTTTTATGCCGAGATCACTCGCCTGAAGCTGATCACCGAATTGACCAACGGGCCCATGCCTGTCCTCTTCCTGCTGGATGAGTTGCTGAACGGCACCAATTCCCACGACCGGCGAATCGGCGCCGAAGGCCTCGTGAAAAGCCTGGTGGAGCGCGGCGGGATTGGCCTGGTTACCACGCACGACCTGGCGCTGGCCAAAATGGTCGACCTGTTGGGGTCAAGCGCCGCCAACTTCCACTTTGAAGATCACCTGGAAAACGGCCGGCTCCGTTTTGATTACAAGCTCACTCCCGGAATCGTCCAGACCAGCAACGCGCTCAACCTGATGCGCTCCATCGGGCTGGATGTGTAGGGCTGATTAACGCCGGCAGGATCACCACACCTTGCCGGCCAGAAAATTCGTTTCTCAAGGTGGGACGATCTGTGCTGATCGGATTTCGGGTTCGTAATTTTCGGTCGCTTAGGGCCGAGCAGGCGTTTTCAATGGAAGGGACCGCGGCCCAGGCTTCTGTTGGGTCCGTCGAGCCCCGTGCCGGCACTAAGCCGGCCCTCCATCGCGTCGCGGCTATTTACGGCGGCAATGGGACTGGAAAGACGAACCTTCTCAAAGCGCTTGAGTACATGAAAAGCGCGGTGCGCAACTCTCAAAAAATCTGGCCGCCCGACGGGCCGATCCCCCGCGATCCCTTTCTGCTTAACGCCAAGTCGGGCAATGAACCTTCCTTCTTTGAAGCCGAGTTGGCCGTCGAAGACAAGTCTTTCCGATATGCCTTCACACTGACCGATCAGGAAATTCTGGAAGAAAGGCTGGATGTCTCGACTGAGGGCAGGCGGCAGATGCTGCTCCGTCGCGAGGGACAGAATTTTGCCATCGGCGACGATTTGGCGGGCGACCACCAGACGGCAAAGCGCTTGACGCGGCGAAACAGTCTTTTTCTTTCTGCTGCGGCCGCGGCGAAACACCCGGTGCTGCTCCCGGTCTACCAGGCCTTTGCAAAACAGATAACCTGCCTGCCGTGGAACCGTTTCTCCTTGCGGCGAACGACTGCGGAGGCCTGCCAGGATAAATCTTTGCGGCCTCTTATCGAGCGCATGCTGCGCGAGGCGGACCCCGCGATTGCCGGGTTGAGCGTTCGCCAGGAGGATCTGCTCCGGCCGCTGTTCGAAAGCAACGATCCCCGGACCTACGCACTGCTCGGTGAACTCATCGGACCGCTTCAAAAGTTGCTTGCCGCAGCGAGGGGGGAAGCTCCGGGCACTGCGGATATTTTTGAGAAACGGCCGGTATTGTCCCTTTCTCACACAAGCTCAGATGGTGCCGATGCCGCACTCGACCAGGCCCACGAATCCGATGGCGTTCTGGCCCTGCTCGAGCTCGCTGTGCCCGTGCTTCAGGCAATCAGGACAGGGGGAACAGTGTGCGTAGATGAGATCGGAGCAGGGCTTCACCCGCTGCAGGCACTGAGAATTCTCCATCTCTTCAACACTCCGAAACTCGCCGGACGTCCGGTGCAGATCATCTTCACAACGCTGGACACCAACCTTCTCACGGCGGCATCGCTGCAGCGCGATCAAATCTGGTTCACTGAAAAGGACAATGAGGGCTGCACGCATTTATATCCTCTCAGCGATTTCATGCCGGAAAGGAACGAGAACCTCCGGCAAGGATATTTGCAGGGACGCTACGGCCCCGTGCCGTTCATCGGCTGGACAAATTTCATCGCCAGACTTGACTCGGGTGCCAGTCGCTGAAACGCCTTCCGCAGGCCGGGCATCCAACAATTTTGCGCCCACGTCACCCACTACGCAGCTTCAGGAGAAAGAGGCATGCCGAACCTGTTTGACCCGCTTACGATACGCGGGACCACACTCCGCAATCGCATCATCGTTTCCCCCATGTGCCAGTATTCGAGCATTGATGGATACGCAACGGATTGGCATTTCGTCCACCTGGGCAGCCGCGCCGTGGGCGGCGCCGCGCTGGTCATGACGGAGGCTTCCGCCGTGCTTCCGGAAGGCAGAATCAGCCCGCAGGACCTCGGCTTCTGGGACGATGGCCATATCGAGATGCTCGCGCGCATCGTTGGCTTTATCCACCAGCGGGGAGCGCTCGCCGGAATCCAGCTTGCCCATGCAGGCCGCAAAGCCAGCACTTATGCCCTTGAAAGAGGTCACGGCGCCGTTCCTGAAAACGAAGGTGGCTGGCAGGTGGCAGGCCCCAGCGAAGATGCCTTTAGCGAGGACTATCCCAAGCCAAAACCGCTGACGATTGAGGGCATTCGGGGCGTTACAGAAGCTTTTGCGCAGGCCGCCCGGCGCGCAATCCAGGCCGGCTTTGACGTGGTTGAAATTCACGGCGCACACGGATACCTGATTCATGAATTTCTTTCGCCCTTCAGCAACCATCGCCAGGATGAATACGGCGGTTCGCTTGAGAATCGTACCCGCCTGGCACGTGAGGTGGTGAAGGCCGTGCGCGAAGTCTGGCCGGAAAGCTCACCTCTCTTCCTCCGAATCTCGGCCACCGATTGGCAGGAAGGCGGATGGGACCCGGCACAGTCCGTAGAACTTGCCCGGCAGGTCAAGACCCTGGGCGTTGATCTGGTGGATTGTTCCTCCGGAGGCAACCTGCCCGATGCCACGATACCGGCGGGCCCCGGCTACCAGACTCCCTTCGCGGAACGCATCCGGCGCGAGGCGGGCGTCATGACAGGGACGGTCGGGTTTATTACTGCGCCTGCGCAGGCCGACCACATCATCCGCAGCGGCCAGGCGGACGCGGTGCTGCTCGCACGCGAAATGCTTCGCGATCCCTACTGGCCCTTGCGCGCCGCGCGCGAGCTGGGATATCCCACCACGTGGCCGGTCCAATACCTGCGTGCCGCGCCGCGGGGCAGCCAGCCCCGCCGGCAGGCCCACAATCACAAACCCGATAACCTTGCGGCTTCTTAAGCAGCGCATCAAATAGATGCGAGGTTGTTTTCCCGAGAGTGCGCCAGTCCCACTGGAGGGCAGTATCTTCATTTGCCGGACGGCGGCCCGAACAGGGGGTCTGACCTTCAGGTCCGACCGACAGGAAATCGTAAATCTCTGGCCTTCAGGCCCTGAAGCTTCAGGGGCCGAAACCCTTTCGCTAAGCGGCGTCCGGCAGTGTCGGGACTGAAGCTCCGACCTCCCGGTGATGCAAGGAGGTCATTTTTGCAGGCTCTTCAGAAAGCTCACAATCTGCCAGCGCTGGCGGGGTGGCAGACCCGACCACGACGGCATGCCCGCGCGCAGCTTGCCGTTCTTCAGGAACCAGTAGAGCACACCGTCCGGCGTTTGCTGGATGACAGACGAACGCAACGGTGGCGCATTTCCCCGGCCTTCTGCGTTGCTGCCATGGCATTGCACGCAGTACTGGTGGAAAAGCTTTTTGCCGGCCAGCACTTCCCTGGCCTGGCCACGATAAGGATTCTGCATCCCTGACGCCGATTCAGGAGCATCCTTGAATGCTGCAGACGGTACTGCGCCGGCCCGCACAGTGTTTTTTTGTCCCATGCCATTTCCAACCAGGAAGCCACACGCTGCCGCGCAAAAGATTAGCAGCCACATCCCGTTTCGCAAACTTTGTCTCTTCACTTTCTTCTCCCCGCAAAGAACTGGCGCACGCTGCGGCCAAATCCGGGAAATTCGTAGGAGACGCCGAGACGGAGAATAAAGCTGTAGGCGGCCTTCGTCACTCCAAAGGAAGGCGAAACACAAAAAATCGGGCCGTCAGGCAAAGACCAGGCCAGCACTGGCGCGATGTATTGCGAGGTGTCGTGTAACGTGAAACGATCGGCAGTTCCCAGTCCTCCATAGAGTTCCAACCCGGCGCGGAAGTTTTCCGCACAGAGGTTGCAAGCGTCCGGCGAGGCCGCAAGCCCCAGCGGACGGCTGAGCCCAACCGCATACCCGAACTCCCAAGGCTCGTGCGCCAGGTTTTTTTCGCCAATAAGGTTTTCGGAGATATTCCAGCCTCTAAAATCGCTGCTCAGGATCAGCCGGGTTTCAACTTCGTGCTCAGTTTCCTGGCGCGTGTTGATATTCGGCTCCAGCGCGTCCGCCTGGCCGTCAAACCCGACAACTTCCTTCAGCGTCTTGTCGGCGGAAAGATCTTCATATTCCACATAAAGCACAGGGTTGATCCAGTGGTCGCCAGCCAGGACGTGAAAGCGGTTTTCGATGCGAAACCCGCTGAACCCCGTGCTCTCGTTGGCCGTGCTCTGCCCTTCAAGGTACAACTCGGTGGTCCACCAGGCTGTTGTGCCATACTCAAACTCGGTCAGGCCGCTGAAGAAGCGGTTGCCGCCCGAGGGCCGGGCAGTCGTGGGCTCAAATTCGATTTCCAAATTCCCGGGCTCTTCCATGTGGTGATCGTAGGTGACAAAGTACGGCCCCTCCTGAGCACGCCCCGTGACCACGCCTCCGGCTAATAGCAACACTGTCGTCAGTAAACGAAGGAGCGCCCGTTTGATGCACCATCTATAACAAAACTCGCGAACACTTAAGTAAATGCCAACCAATAGTTCTCCTCCTTGAAAACCCTGGCTGGCGGCCATAGAATGGGGACGGTCGCCAGCCCGCGGGTTGTCGATCGCGGGCTTCCGGGCGGCCCTTCGCCAAAAGTGATGCCGCCGGAAGCCCTCTTTTTTCTTTGCTGTTGTAAACCTCTTAAACTCATCGAGACAGCCAAACACTAGGGCCCCGATGTGTGCGCAGCGTGTCTTTGTTGCGAACAGCTCGCATATAGACGGCCGCAATACTGTACAAATTAGTCAAGATTATGCCCCCCACACTGTGCTGTCAAGAGACTTCTTTTCCGCCGCCCTTGAGGAGCGCGGGTTTCGCGACGTCTGCCTGCCGGGCTCAGACAATCGGCGATCACGCCATTGCCGACGTGCTACAATTTCAGCGCATGGCAGGAAACGGAGCCAACTCAATCCGCGTGCTGGGTATTGACCCTGGGCTGAACATCACCGGCTACGGCATCATCGAGCGCCGCTGCCAGGGACCCGCGCTGGTGGAAGCGGGCGTAATTCGCCTTCCGCGTGCTGACGGAAACAATCTGCCGCTGCGCCTGGAATCGCTCTTCAAGGGTATCCAGGAGGTTGTGGAGGAGTTCCAGCCGGAGGTCGTTTGCCTGGAAGAGGTTTACAGCCATGCCGACTATCCCCAGACCGCCGTGCTGATGGGCCACGCGCGCGGAGTGATCTGCCTGGCCGCCCGTCTGGCCCGCGTTCCCGTGTTCCCCATGTCGGCCAAGCGAATCAAACAGTCGGTAACAGGCAACGGAAACGCCTCCAAGCTGCAGGTGCAGCGCGCCGTGCAGCAGCAATTTTCACTGGGTGCGCCGCCCCGTCCACCGGACGTGGCCGATGCGCTGGCCGTGGCGCTGTGCTACATGAATACGCTACGGGCGCCCACCAACGGGATCCGGCTCAGGGACGGACGGCCGCGGTAAGTTTTCCCCCGGGCCGGATGGGTCTGCGGAAGTCGCAAAATTTGTCCAAGGAGCAAGACACTGATCTCCGAAGTCACCGGTGAAGTTCTTTATGACCGCATCGCGCACAATGCCCTGCTGGTGCGCGTCAATTCGCTTTGCTATGAAATTTTTGTGCCCTCGGGCATCGCCGCGCGGCTGCGCCAGGCGCCGCAGCACGAGCGCCGGAATCCCCTGACGCTTTACACCATCTATTACATCGACGGCGGCATGGCCGGCGGGCATCTGACGCCCAAGCTGGTGGGATTTCTCGATCCGCTCGATCGCGAATTTTTTGAGACTTTCACGAAAGTGCCCGGCGTGGGATTTATGCGCGCGCTGAAGTGCCTGATCCGGCCGCTCAATGAAATTGCCCTGGCCATCGAGCGCGGCGATACCGAACTGCTCAAGAAGCTGCCCTACATCGGCACTAAAACCGCCGAGCGCATTGTGACCGACCTGCGTGGCAAGATGGCCAAATTCGCGCTAGCCCACACTGACCAGCCGCTTTCGGTTGAAACAGAAACCGCCTCAGACCTGAAAATGGAGGCCATCCAGGTGCTCGAGCAGCTTGAATACTCGCCTGCCGAGGCGCAGCGCATGGCAGGTGAAATCCTCTCGCGGCACAAGAACCTGAAATCGATCGACGAATTCCTGCGCAAGGTATTTGAACAGCGGCAGGAAACAACAAATAGTTGAAAGCAGCGGCGGGATCAGTAAGACTCAAGAGATATGTCCAGAGTTCGATTAGTATCACCTGATTTGATTTCGCAGGACGAAGAGGCCTTCAACCGGACGCTGCGGCCGCCGTCGCTCGAGCAGTACGTGGGGCAGCGCAAAACGGTTGAAAAACTCTCCATCGCCCTGCAGGCCGCCCGGCAGCGCTCGGAATCGGCCGAGCACACGCTGCTCTACGGCCCGCCGGGGCTGGGCAAGACCACCCTGGCGCACATCATCGCCAACGCCATGGGAGCCAAGATCGTCACCACATCCGGCCCCGCGCTCGAGCGCACGGGCGACCTGATGGGCATCCTCACCAACCTGGGCGAAGGCGACGTCCTGTTTATCGATGAAATCCACCGCCTGCCGGCCAACATCGAAGAGTTTCTCTATCCCGCCATGGAAGACTTCAAGGTCGACTTTGTGGTGGACAAGGGAATGTTCGCCAAGACGATCAACGTCCCGCTCAAAAGGTTCACGCTGGTGGGGGCGACGACCAGGGCGGGAAGCCTTTCGGCGCCTTTACGCAACCGCTTCGGCCTGTTCTTCCACCTCGAGTTCTACCCAGTTGAAGATCTGAAGAAGATCATCCTGCGGTCAGCTCAGATCCTGGAAGTCACGTTGGATGATTCCGGGGCCGGTGAAATAGCACGGCGTTCGCGGGGCACGCCGCGCATTGCCAACCGGCTGCTGCGGCGCGTCCGTGACTACGCCGACGTCAAAGCGGACGGCAAGATCACGCCGGAAATCGCCCGGCAGGCTTTGCAGTTGGAAGGCGTGGATGAGCAGGGCCTGGACGACCTCGACAGAAGGTTTCTTTCCACCATCATCAGCCTTTATAAGGGAGGGCCGGTAGGAGTGGAAGCCATGGCCGCCACTTTGAATGAAGAAGTGGATACCCTGGTCGATATGGTCGAGCCTTATCTGCTGCAGTTGGGATTTGTCAGCCGCACGCGCACCGGCCGCACGGCCAATGAGCCTGCGTACCGCCATCTCAAGATGGCCATGCCCGGCAGGTCGCCGGGACTTTTTGAAAGTTAGGGCCAGGCAAGTTCAAGCCCTGAATTTCATTGGATGAAGCGAGTTTTTCTTTCTCTGGGATCCAATCTCGGCGACCGGGCCGGAAACGTCCGGAGGGCGCTCGAGGAGCTGGGGCCGGAAGGCATCGAGGTCCGGCGTATCTCGTCGTTCTATCGCACGGAGCCGGTGGACTATAAACAGCAGCCATGGTTCATCAACTGCGTGGCCGAGGTGGCAACAGGGCTTCTGCCCTTGCAACTGCTCAAGGCCATTCAGCGCGTGGAGCGCGGCCTGGGCCGGCGCCGCGGCATCAACAAAGGCCCGCGTAAGATTGACATCGATATCCTGCTTTATGAGAATGTCGTGGTCCATTCCACCGCCTTGAACATTCCACACGCGAGCATGGCGGAGAGAAGGTTTGTTCTTGTCCCCTTGCACGAGCTCGAAGCAGGCCTCCGGCATCCTGTAACCGAGCGAACGGTGACGGAAATGCTGAGCGAAACGGCGGACGCCAGCCAGGTGATTCGCATTCATCCAGCGGGCGCAGCGGAATGCTGATGGATGGCGCACCAATTACACAAAATTTTGGGTATACAATAGGACCCGTTAATTTTCACAGAGAAGGTACCTGGATCTATTCATGTTGAAATTTATGCGAAGGGCCGGCGCTCCAGGCGAAGGGGAAAGCCGTGGTTAAATTGCCGGCTTACGAGCAGCCACGTTTCATCGCGGTTGAAGGCCCCGTCAGGGTGGGAAAGACCAGTTTGGCGGACATACTTGCCGACCGTCTGAGGGCCGACCGGATGCGCGACGTGGACGACAATCCGTTTCTCAAGGGTTTTTACAACGACCAGCCAGGCGCGGCCTTCACCAGCCAGATGTATTTCCTGGTAGAACGCTTCCGGCAGTTCCGCGCGCTTGATCTTGCAGGGTCTGCAAACCGCACCGTGGTGAGCGACTACATTTTTGAGAAGGACAAGATTTTTGCCTATCTCAACCTGAGTGACGCCGAACTGCAGCTCTACGAACAGTATTACCAGATTTTCGTCGAGCAGGTCCCCATCCCCGATCTGGTGATATACTTACAGGCGAAACCGGAGATGCTGAAGAGGCGGATTGAGAAAAAAAACCTCGACTTCGAGAGCCGCATGTCAGAAGAATATCTTGAAGCCGTTGTGAACGCCTACGAACATTTCTTCTTCCGCTATCGCTCGA
>DASSJE010000226.1:0-12936 GCA_035691365.1 Terriglobia bacterium | reverse complement strand
CGGGCGAGTGAAAGGACGCCGGCAGTAGACGGTGACCAGGTGGCCGCGCTCCGCCAGGCGATTCGCCAGCTGCTCGGCCAGGGTTTCAAAGCCGCCGTAGCGGGCGGGGATACCGCGCGTGCCCAGGATGGCGATTTTCATAAACGCCTTCGGCGAGCGGTTCGGGTTCCTTCAGCAGAGAACACAGGTGTAGCAGTTATTCTAGCAGCGGACGAACCACAGGGGACTTCGTTTCCGTTTTGTGATTTCCTGGTCACTTAGCGGGACGGAACAGCCAAAAGTAGGCTGAAAGCAGGCGGGAACGCGCGCTTTTTGGCAGACCTTCCTGCCACAGGAATATCTGGCGCTCGGAGGTGCGCAGCAGGGCGATGAATTGTGCCGGCCTGATGCGCCGAGCGCGCATGGTGCGGCGGCGTTTAACAAGCATGCGCGGCATCCCTCGCAGCGCGCCGGCCAAGCCGCACAGGTAGGCCCAAAGCCGGCCGCGGCGGATGACGAGGGCCAGCCAGAGTAGCTGAAACAGAGTGATACGACCCAGCAGGCGCCAGAAGGCACTCGCCGGGTAATTCTTCACCAGCAGAAAAAGCTGATTGCGGGTGAGGAATTCAGCGATACGCGGGTGGAAAACGTCTCCCAGGGTTGCGCTACCCAGATGCCAGGCGACCGCGTCTGGGGTGTAGATGCCCTGGTAGCCCGCGAGTCGGGCCCGCAAGCCAAGGTCAACGTCGTCCAGGTAGGCGAAGAAATCTTCGTCCAATCCGCCAATCTCATCCAGGACGGAGCGGCGAAACAGGGTGGCGGCGCCGCAACCCGCTATGATGGGCGCGGACTGATCGAACTGGCCGTGGTCAGGGTCGTCGTGACCGAGGCGGTAGGAACCGCCTCCGCATAACAGTGCGTCGCCGGCGCCATCGAGTGTATCGCGCCGGCGGGCATTCAGCAGCTTGCCCGTAGCGAAGCCCAGGGCGGACCCAGCCTGCATGGTGCTTAGAAGGACCTCGAGGAACCGGCTGTGGAGTTGGACGTCATTGTTCAGCAGCAGGACAAAATCCGACCGGCTGTGCGCCAGCCCGTGATTGACTGATCCGGTTGTGCCCAGGTTCTTGGTCAGCAAAATACAGCGGACATTTTCCGGCACGGGAGCCGGTAGTGCGCTCCCCGGCCGAGCTTCGTTTTCGATGACCAGCACTTCGAACTGCGAACTCGTCAAAGTCTGCTGCGCGAGCGAGGAGAGGCAGATCTCCAACAGGTCAGGACGGTGAAGGGAAGGAATTACAACCGTAATTGGCTTGGCAACCATGCCGGAATTCGTGGCGCCATTCACATTCGGCTGGGAAGAGGAAGAAATCAGGTCTGGTTGCATGGTTCACCGACCGCCAGTATGAGTCTGAAGTGGTGGCTCGAGTACTGAGAGTGCCGGCTTGTCCATCGCCTCCTGCAGGCAAGCAAGATAATGTTCCGCGACTTTGGGCCAGCAGGCTTGTTGCGCATAGGCGCGGACGCGCTGTGATAAATCCTCGGCCAGTTGCGCATCGGTCAGGATAGTTCGAATGGCTTGGGCAAGGCGTTCAGGATCATTATCTGCGATCTGGTAAGCAGCTTGCCGAACGTCATCAAAGATCTCCTGCTGGGTAGTGATCACCGGACGGCCGGCGGCAATGGCAAAGCGGACCGCGGCGCTGCTCGACTCCGTCGTTTGGCCGTAAGGCATTACCAGCACGTCTGCCATTTGCAGCAACAAAACGGCCTCTTCGGGGGAGAGAAACTCGGTGGAAAGCAGGACGGCAGAGCTGAGGTTCAGATCGCTAACCGCAGCTCTTACTCTTTGCTCGAACTGCCGCGATACCGGATCATGATGGAGAGCGCATTGCGCCAGCAGGCCGATATTGGGAAACTCCTGGCGCAGAATATGCAGGGCCTGAAGCAGTTCCAACAGGCCTTTGTGGGGCAGAAGAAAACCAAACGTGCCAATTGCTGGCTTGAAGGAAATGCCCAATTGCTGGCGGAGGCCAGAATCCTCCAGGGGGAACTGGACGTTACCGTGATGGGTGAAGCGAACATTGCCCCTGATCCCAAAGTCGGCAAGCCGCGACCGGTCAGCACGGCTGTGCACAAAGATCACATCCACGAACTGAAGGGCGCTTGAGATTGTGCGCAATGAGACCAGCTTGCCATTCACCTTGGTATCGGCCGTGGCATGAAAGGTGATCAGTACCGTTTTGCCGGACTGCTTCAATTCGCCAATGAGCCCGGCCAGTCGTTCCAAATCAAAAAAGCCAAAGTTAAATTGAAAATGGACGGCGTCGAAGCGGCCACGGGCCAGTTCGCGGCGTAAGCCCTCGAGGCGGTCGTCAGTTCCTGTCCAGCACGCTTTGGCGGGAACCAGGGAGTTGCGCCAAATATTTTCCAGGGGAGAGCTGAGCACTTCAATTTGAAGCCCAGGCCGCTGTGCGCGGATGGCGCCCAGCAGGTATCTGCTGTACTCGGCGATACCGCAACGGGAATCCCAACTCGTGACCATGGCGAGCCGCGGGCCGGGCGCTGAGGCGCCGCCAACTCCTGACCACAGCCCCGACAATTCCCGGGCGACATAAGGCCAGCGAAAGGCGGAGATGGTTCGGAAAGCCGCCTCCACGAGAGCACTAACCTCAGGCGAATTCCGCTTTGTGAAAGCGAAACGCATGTGGGAGCGCAACTGCCGGCAATCGGGCTCGGCCCATTGCGCCCCCAGCACATTGAGGTGGCTCGACGAGGGAACCAGTCTGAAGTCGAGCAGAAATGAACTTTGAGGGTTACAGAAATCTGTTTGCCCGCCGTATGCCGTGGTAATTACGGGGATGCGCCTGGCCATGGCTTCTGCCATCGGTAGGCCGAAGCCCTCCGCTCGAGAAGGATAGACCGCGCAATCCGCCGACTGGTAAAGCTCGGCAAGGGCATGCGGCTCCAGGTCGTGGTTGATGTGGACGCACTTGGGGCCGTCGGGCTGGCGCGCCCGCCAGTTAGCCAACTGGTCCTCCACATTGTTGTGGATGTTGGGAAAGGTCTTCAGCACCAGAGCAACGTCGTCTTTCCCGGTGAATTCAGAGAAAAACGCCTCCAGCAGAACGTCAATTCCCTTGCGGGGGAAACCCGAACTGATATGGAGGAAAGTGAACGCCTTGCCGGCAGGACCGCGGCCGCTGCCAGAAGAGCCAAGAAAGTGATCTTCTTCAATGCCGGGGTGCAGCAGCAACAAGGGAATGGTGACGCCAGACTGGCGCAACACTTGCTCAACGTGGCGGCTGGGGACCAAGACCGCGTCCAGATGCGCGTTGAACATCTCAGCCCAATCGCGGCGAATGAGGGAGTCCTCCCAGAAAAAATAGAGGAGACGCAGCCGACCCGGCATGTCGTGAACGCGCGGGGGATAGAGATTGCGGATGACGATGTCGGGTTCCTGCGACAGCATGGCAGCCTTTTTCCAAAGCCAGCAGGCGCGGGGTTTGTCGGCAAGGTCGGCTTCTTTAGGTGTGTAGTCGCCAGGGCCCTCGGTACAGTGAAGGGAGACATCGTACGTAGCTTCCTGGTCGAGGGCCAGGGCCAGGTTGCGATTAATCACCGCCAGACTATAGGAGGTTTCGAAGGGACCCTGGATCTGCAGAAGGGGCTTGCTGGTGGGGAGGGGGCCAGCGGCGAGGCCTTGAATGATCTCCAGCAGACGTGCTGCGCTGGCCTTTACCTGTAGCTCGCCCAGGCGGGCACGCTGTTTTTGCAATACTCCCTCCCGGAATGCCTGGTTATGATGCAGTTCCTGGATAACCTCGCACCAGATCTCCGGATCCTTGCTTTCCAGCAGAATGCCCGCCGAACCCAGAGTCTCAGGGACGGCGGCGGCGTGATACGCAAGCACCGGCAGATCAAAGGCCATGGCTTCCAGCAGAGGAACGCAGAAGCCTTCGTGTTCACTGGCGCACACCAAAGCCGCGCTGCTGCGATAGGCGGCCGCCAATACGGCGGGAGTGACCTTGCCCGGCATCCACACCGCTTGTTCCAGTCCGCAGCTCTTGATTTGAGAGCGGAGCTGATCGGCATAACTCTCGGTGCCTTCCCAGGAGCCGATCAGCAGCAGGCGAGCCTGCTGGTCATACTTATGGTAGTAGGTGTCGAAGATGCTAATCAGGTCATCCTGCTTTTTGTTGGGGCAAATGCGGCCGACAAAGAGCAGATTGGTGCGATCAGCAGCCTTCATCTGCTGGGGGTCGGGCTTCTGCGCCAGCAACCAGCCGGGGCGGAATAGGATGGGCACGGCGCAGGTATAACGGTAGCCCGTGGAGATAAGGTCCTGGCGGCTGTATTCTGAGGTGGCAATCGCTAGCTCCGAGTGCTCCTGGTATTGGCGCAGTTGGCGCCGGCCAATCTCCGCATAGCGCTTTAAATGGAAGGTCGGCAGAAAATGCGCGGGAGTTATATTGTGATAACGAAGAATTTTTCTGCCCTTCAGCCGAACCACTTCCTCAAAACCATCAAAACCCATGGAATGATGCACCATGAGCAGAGAAGCCGGTGCAGCAGAATATTGCGATAAGGGCCGAATGAGTTTTTTCAAACCGGCGCCGATGTTCTGGGCAAAAATCTCCGAGACGAAGCCGGCATCACGCAGCACACGCTGTATCTCGAGCATGTCGCCGGTGACCGCATCGCCTTCTGCGGTACTGGGATGGAATTGGTGAACATGGGTGAGGGGCGTCACTGCTCGCTATTACCTCCAGCCAATAGCGGCGTAATCCTGGAATCCGAACAAGAGATCGTTGACATGAACGAGCGCCCGATTAAAAGCATCAAGTTCCGGATTCGGTTCGCCGATGGGAAGGTTTGGCAACTGCCGGTCCGATAAGGGCGATGAATATTTGATCTCAACCTTGTCAAATCCCAAAGAACGCATGCTAAAGGCTAGCATTTCAGGATGAACGGGGCGAACATGCGTGGGGTCGAGGTAGAAGTTCCTGCAAAGGGCATAGACGCATTCCGGATTGATTGTCTCCACCAGCAGGGGCGCGCCTGGGCGCAACTTCTGTTGCGCGAGCCTTAACAGGAGCAACTGCGCGGCTGGGTTCATGTGCTCGATGACTTGGCTGCAAAAAATCCCGCCTGCGGATTCATCTGGCAGAGACTCGAGATAAGAGAGCAGGTCCTGCTCTGTAACCGCGAGCCCTTTTTCCTGGCAAAGGAGAAACGCATCCTTGCCAGTTTCAACGCCTCGCGCCGAGATTCCGTTCTCGCGCATGAGTTCTAGAAACTCTCCACGGCCGCAACCGAGGTCCAGAACATCGGAGCAACCGCGGAAATATTCGAGATAGGCCCGCTGCCGGCGCTTAATTTCGCTTTCCGGCCCGCGAAAGCGTTCTTCAAACATGAAATAGTCGAAATCGAGTTTCGCAGTCTGCTGGTCAAGGTTGAGGGATACGGCCTGCCCGGTGGGCGGCGTCCCTCGGCGAACCTCATCCTGGGTCCGGCGCAGGTCGCGATGCAACCCCCGCAGCGATTCGGCCGTTGCCGATGAAGTTTGCTCCAACCGCTGCTCCAAATGTTCCACGCGGGCTTCAAGCATACTCAGCCCTGCTCGAGCCTCCTCCAGGGCTATGGTGATGTGGTTGAGGGTGCGGGTCACCGCCGCATGAAACTCGTGCAACGGGCGGGTGTACCAGGTCAGACTTCGGCGCATTATCTTCTTGAGAAATTGGAGAACCTGATTATGCAACCCAGAATGGCGTGGATTCAAAGTGCCGACCGCATTGTGGAGAGCGTTGCAAGCGGAGAGATTCACGTGCAACTCGCCTAAATCATAATGAGTTGACGACGCCGGACCGAAAGTGGCGATCGGGTTACGAGGCGGTCCATACTCGGGGCCTTCTCCGGCGTGGCGGGCGCGCACACGCTCGCGAATACGAGCAATGACTTCGGTGGGATCGCTGGTAGTCATAATTTGTTATTGCTTCCAGTCGGGCCGCAAGAGTCAACTAGTGGCGTGCGCTGACCGCGTGGCCAGTGCCTTCTTCCAACAGGTGTACACGTCACTGAGAGTCTGCGAAAGAGCATACTCCGGTTTCCAGCCGGTGGCGCGGGACAACTTGCGGTGGCTGCCATACAGGCGCATAGCCTCGCCTTCGCGCAGCCGCGTCTGCTGCACCTGAACCCGGAAAGCCCGGCGGCATAGAGCTCGCAGGTGGCGGATGATGTGCGCTATGGAAACGCATTGCCCGGAAGCAATGTTGTAGGCGGCTCCGGGCGCGCCACGCTCCAGCAGCAATTCGTAGGCGCGGACCACATCGCGCACGTCGGAAAAATCACGCTGCACCTTGGTATTGCCCACCTGCAGCAATGGAGAACGCAACCCGGCATCAATTTCGGCCACTTGGCGAGCCAGATCAGAGCATACAAATTGCGGCGGCTGGCCCGGTCCAGTGTGGTTGAAAGGGCGTGCCCGAATCACTTGCAGGTTCCAGCTGCGGAAATACTGATAGCCCAACAGGTCAGCCGCGGCCTTGCTGCCGGCATAGGGACTGTCTGGGGCCAGCGGTTGCTCCTCCGAGACCGGCAGGCTTTTGCTGGCCACATTGCCGTAGCATTGGCCCGATCCTACCAGCAGCACCCGAGCTTTGGGGACCGTTTCACGGACCGCGTCGAGAAGGTTCATGGCTCCGCCCAGGTTCGTATTCCAAACCTGGCGGCTCTCCGCGAAAGACCTGGTGACTGAGGAAAGCCCGGCAAGATGGTACACATGATGAGGCAGCGCGTGCCGGACCACCTCGGCGACCTGGTGACGCTCCCGCATATCACAAGGGAGTAACTCAGCGTCCGCAGCCAGTTCGCCCTCGGGGTCGGCAAGATAGGTGGCAAAAATCATGTGCCGGCGCTGGGCCAACCAGCGCAATAGATGCTGGCCGACGAAACCGGTGGCCCCTGTCACTAAGACCCGCATCAGTCGTGGGCCGCGACCGCGGCATAGGTAGAAATACCATTCTTCAGCCGATAGACGTCGTGGTCCACCATCATTTCCACCAGTTCAGCGAAGGGGATTTCCGGGGTCCAACCGAGTTCCCGCCTAGCCTTGGTGGGATCGGCCTTGAGATGGTCCACTTCGGCAGGCCGGAAAAAGGCGGGATCTACTTTCACGAAATCCTGGTAGTTGAGGCCGACGGACTGGAAGGCAATTTCCACAAAATCGGCGACGGAATGGGCCACCCCGGTGCCGACCACGTAGTCGTCGGGTTTATCCTGCTGCAGCATCAGCCACATGGCGCGCACATAATCGCCGGCGAAGCCCCAGTCACGTTCCGCCTTCAGATTGCCCAGGCGAAGCTCACGCGACCGCTGCAGCTTGATCTGGGCCACGCCCTGGCTGATCTTGCGGGTTACGAATTCGACGCCCCGGCGAGGCGACTCGTGATTGAACAGAATTCCCGAGCAGGCGAACAGATTGTAACTTTCGCGATAGTTCACGGTAATGTGATGACCATAAACCTTGGCCACACCATAAGGGCTGCGGGGATGAAAAGAGGTGGTTTCGCATTGCGGGCTTTCCATCGGCTTGCCAAACATCTCACTGCTGGATGCCTGGTAGAAGCGGATGGAGCGATCCACCGCACGCACGGCCTCCAGCACCTGGGTAACACCCAAAGCGGTGAATTGCCCGGTCAGCACGGGCTGGTCCCAGGAGGTAGGAACGAAGGATTGCGCCGCCAAGTTATAGACTTCCTGCGGCCGCGCTGCTTTTAAAGCCGCAATCAGGGAGCTCTGATCTAGAAGGTCCGCCTGCAGAAAACGTATCTGCTCCACCAGATGGGAGATGCGGTCGCAGTTATCAATACTGCTGCGGCGCACGACGCCGAACACTTCGTAGCCCTGGGCGAGAAGAAATTCCGCCAGGTAAGAACCATCCTGGCCAGTGATACCGGTGATGACGGCGCGCTTGCTCATACGGCTGTTTGGGCGACCTCCGTGGGTTGTGCCTGGAAGAATGCATAGATTCTATCGAGAGCGGCGGAGGAAGAAAACCGGGTCTGCACCTTTTTTTGGCCGTTCAATCCCATGTCGTGACGCAGTTGAGGATTGTTCAGCAATTGCTGAATGGCGCCCGCCAGCGCCGCGGGGTCGCCAAATGGCACCAGCAGACCATCCACTCCCGCGTCAATGACCTCATGGCTGACGGGGGTGTCAGCCCCAATCACCGGCTTGGCATTGGCCCAGGCTTCCAGGTACACGAGTCCCAGGGATTCCACCCGCGAGGGATGGACCAGAACCGTGGTGGCGGCCAGCAGGTCGCGCCTTTCCTCGGCAGAGACATAGCTCAGGTTCAGCAAGCGGCGGGGGTCGATTTGCTGGCGCGGTAAAAAGTTGTCGAACTCGCGCACGCTTGATCCCGCCATAACCAGGCAGGCGTCGATCCCGGCCGCCCACAGCTGCTGCATCGCCAGAACCACGGTGATGCTGCCCTTATCAGGAGCTTTGGTCCCGAGATGCAAAACCACGGGCCCGCCTATCCCATGTTTTTCGCGAAAACGCGCGCCGTTGCCGCCGGTCACCTCGCCCGGATCAATGCCGGCGCCCGTAGCTGCCAGCTTATACCCCGCGACTCCCGCCTGAAGCAGGCGGTCGCGTTCCATGCTGGTCAAAGCCAGCACGGCGTCGCAGTGATTGAGCAAGGCGAT
Organism: Terriglobia bacterium; assembly: GCA_035691365.1. Lineage (GTDB taxonomy): Bacteria > Acidobacteriota > Terriglobia > UBA7540 > UBA7540 > SCRD01. Next base: position 4,249 of record DASSJE010000226.1, on the reverse strand, counting down.
TTGAAAGGGCCGCGTATAGTGCCGTGCGACCAGCCGGTTGCTCTCTTCCCCAAAGTGGGTACAGGGGGTCGCGATTATACGGCACCCTCGCCGGCGCGCCTCGCGAATGCCCTGATAGAGGAGACGGTTGTAGGGCAAAGGCCCGACGTGAATCACATCGACCTTCGCAAGCCTATGTAATTGTTGGCTCAGGCCCACCACTTGGAAGCTGGGCCGGGCAAATTGGGCTTGCCAGCGCCAATAGGGAAGGAGCCCCAGAAGCCTTCCGGCACGGCGCGACCAGCGAGCATAGGATATCGGCAAGCGAACCACCTCAATCCCCGCCACGTTCTCGCGCCCGGCCGGCAAAGTACGAAATCCCGGCAACCAGAACGACTCCAGGTCGTAGGCAGTGGTGGTAAGAACGGTGACGGAATGGCCGCCCTGGTGCACGCGCTGTGCCACCCAGCGAACGTAGTTTTCGTATCCCCCTGGATAAGGATGGAAACGCGGCAGGACGAACACAGCATGCATAAGAGGGTCAATTATGGCACGCGGGCGGCGAAGGCGCGCTCAGCTGACGGCGAGCGACGCCGGCTGACCCATGAGCTCCCGGTACCGGCCAATGACGTAATCGGGAGGGCCATCTTCCAGCAGTTCACCCTTGTCCACGAGCAGCACACGATCGCAAAACTTGCTGATGGACCGCATGTCGTGGGACACCATCACCAGGGTTTTGCCACGCTCCCGAAAAGAGCGCATGCGTTGGTTGCATTTGTCCTGGAAGAGCGCATCGCCCACGGCCAGGATTTCGTCAATCAGCAGGATATCCGGGTCTACTTCGGTGGCCACAGCGAAGGACAGCCGCATGTACATGCCGGAGGAGTACTGTTTGACGGGGGAGTCAATGAAATCGCCAATTTCCGCAAAATCAATGATACTTTTTTCCCGTTCCTGGATTTCCCGCCGGGTAAGTCCCAATAGCAGGCCATTGATAAGGATGTTTTCCCGGCCAGTAAGCTCGTGATGAAACCCGGCCCCGAGTTCGATCAGGGGAGCCACACTGCCGCGCACCGTGACCCGGCCGGCGCTCGGTTGGTAAACGCCGGCAATGATTTTCAAAATGGTGCTCTTGCCCGATCCATTGCGTCCGATGATGCCCACCGTGGTTCCGCGGCAAACTTCAAATGACGCGTGCTTGACCGCCTCGAACTCGTGAAAGCTCGCCCGCCGGTGGTACACCTTGGCAAAGACCTCGCGTAGCGTATCGGGGCGTTCCTGGATGACGCGGAAGCGCTGCACCACATCTTCGAACCTGATTACTACATCAGACACACGGCTCCTTAAACGTAGAAAACAAACGAATCCTGCAAGCGACGGAAGATCTCAAACCCGATCACCAGCGCAGCCACTCCGCAGGCCAGGGATAATGCCACCGATTGCGCCGAGGGCAGCAATCCATAGTAGATGCTCAGACGGAAGCCGTTCAGCACGTAAAGCATGGGATTAAATCTGAATAGCCACCGATCCTTGGCGGGAATGAAATCCAGGGAATAGATAATGGGAGAAAAATAGAACCAGGCCGACAGCAAGATTTGCACAATGTGGGTCATGTCGCGGAAAAATACGTTGACGGCGGCAAAAAAAAACGACGTCCCCAACGTAAACAAAAACAGACCCAGCATGGGAACCGGCAGGTAGATCCAGGTCCAATGCAGGGGAAAACGCAGGACGACCATGATCAAAGCCAGGGGGATCAGGGAAAGCAAGAAATTGATGATATTGGAAACTACCGTGGAAACAGGAAACACCAGCTTGGCAACCCGCACCTTTTTGAGCAGATTGGCGTTGCTCACGACCGACTCAACCGAATAGGAGAGCGCCTGGGTAAAAAAAGTCCAGGGCAGCAGCATGCTGAGAAGAAAAATTGCGTAATGGTGAATAGAAAACCGCATGATCGTGCCGAACACCAGGCTGAGCACAATCATCATCAGCAGCGGGTTGAGTAGCGCCCAGATGAAGCCGAGTACGGAACGTTTGTACCTTACTCGCAACTCTTTCAAGGCCAGAGCCCAAATGAGCTCGCGGTAACGGTAAATCTCGCGGGCCAGTTCAAACATGACAGAGAAGGTGCTTTCTAGGTAGCAAAGTACTGCTTATATCCTCAGCCGCTAGTAAGTGTCAACGACGGCCTTTGATTCGCCCTGGTAGGCCGCCCGGCAGGCGAAGGGGAGGGACAGTAAGGTTATAATTCGGGAATCGCATGCAAAAAGGCAGCGTCGCAGTCATCGCGCACAATTCAGGTAAGGAAGTTGAAGCTTGCCTGCAGGCGCTGCGAGACCATCCGGGCTGGGAAGTGCTGCTCGTTGACAATGCTTCGCAGGACGATACCGTGCAGCGGGCTAGCCGGTTCAGTCAGGTTCGCATAGTTTCCAATAGCGAAAACCGTGGATTCGCCGGCGCGGTGAACCAGGCCGTAGGAATCGCCACCGGCAACATAATCGTAGTGCTCAATCCTGATGCTGTTGCTGGTGAGGCAGCTCTGGATTTCCTGGTCCAAACTCTGCGGCAAACCGGCGCCGGAGCTGCTGGCGGCCTGCTGCTTGACCGTGCTGGCCAGGTGCAGCGCGGGTTTGTGGTGCGCCGTTTCCCCGGATTGGGCAGCATGTTGGCGGAAATTTTCCTACTGAACCGGCTATGGCCGGACAATCCCTGCAATCGCGCCTACCGCTGCCTGGACCTGGACTACACCCGAGCCCAGCCGGTGGATCAGCCGGCGGGCGCCGCTTTGGCCTTTACCCGCGCCGCTTGGGAAGCGGTTGCAGGCTTTGACGAGGGCTTCTATCCCGTGTGGTTTGAAGATGTTGACTTCTGCCGCCGCTTGCGGGGGCAGGGCTACAAGATGATGTTTTGCCCACAGGCAGTTTTTCGCCACTCTGGCGGCCACAGCGTCAGCCAACTCCCCTTCCGCGAGCGCCAGATCTACTGGTACGGAAACCTGTTGCGCTACTTCCGTAAACACCATGCTGGATGGAGAGTGGGCCTCCTGCGCCTCGGCATCGCCTGCGGCATGCTGCTGCGGTCGCTGATCAGTCTATTCGCGGGAAACGGCGAAAGCGATCGCTGGACCGTTATTCGCGCTTACCTGCAAATTGCCTGGCGCTATGGCCTGCGGCACGATTCCGCAGCGGAGCGGCGTCTGGCCGTAGTCGCTGCTTCTACACGCGTGCCTTCCTAAGTCAGCCCTGTTCTCTCGCGATTGGCGCCTGCTTCCTGTATAGTAACCAGCTAGAAACCCACATTTTTGGGCACTTGCTGGTGGGCTGCACCCAGCCGTGCTTTCAGGCGGGAGGGCTGATGAAAGGTGTAGTTCTGGCAGGAGGGTTGGGTACGCGGTTGCATCCCCTGACCCGGGTCATCAACAAGCACCTGCTCCCGGTCTATAACCAGCCCATGATCTTTTACCCGCTGCAAGCGCTGGTGAATGCGGGCATCCGCGAAATTCTGGTTGTCACCGGTGGACAGGGCGCAGGTGATTTCCTGCGACTGCTCTCCAATGGTAAGGATTTTGGCCTCAAACATCTCAATTACACCTACCAGGAAGGCGAAGGTGGTATTGCGGACGCGTTGCGACTGGCGGAGCACTTTGTGGATAACGGCCCAATGTGCGTAATCCTGGGCGATAACATCATCGAAAACAACATTTGCGCCGCGGTCGAGAGCTTTCGCCGCCAGCCGCGTGGAGCGCACATTCTGCTCAAGGAAGTGGAGGATCCGGAACGATTTGGCTGCCCGGATATTGTCGACGGGCGCATTGTCCGCATTGAGGAAAAGCCCAAGCAGCCGAAATCGCCCTACGCCGTGACCGGTCTGTACCTGTTCGACTCCAGCCTGTTCGACAAAATCCGTACGCTGAAGCCCTCGGCACGGGGAGAATTGGAAATCACCGACGTCAACAACCTTTACCTGCAAGAAGGCAGGCTCAACTACAGCATCCTCGAAGGCTGGTGGACCGACGCTGGAACTTTTGAATCCCTGCGGCGAGCCGCCAACCTGGTGGCCCAGACTGGCGCGAACAAGGTCTCCGCCTCCGTGGGCCTTTTGGGGGCTCCGGCAGCGTTGGGTGCGCGCCGATGAAGGTCTTTGTAACCGGTGGTGCGGGCTTTATCGGCTCAAATTTCGTGCGCCACCTCCTTTCCTTGCCCGCCGGATACAGCGTGGTCAACTTTGACGCCCTGACTTATGCCGGCAATCTTCTGAACCTGGAACG
>DASSJE010000225.1:0-11040 GCA_035691365.1 Terriglobia bacterium | reverse complement strand
TGGCTAAAGACCGGAACTTTCTATTTTGCGTTGACAGCAAAATCAGCCGGCGCCTCAGGGGCTGAAAGCCCGCTGGACTGCAAGGCCCTGACAAATGTCGGAGCTAAAGCTCCGACCTCCTAAAGAGAAAGCACTGGCTTGAGTCAGGTAATTCAGGTGGCCAGGCCTTAAATATTGAGCCTTTGGTTGGGAGGCCGGACCTTCAATATCGGGCCTTTGGTTAGGGGGGCGGACCTTGGCGCCGACCTGATTTGGGGTGTTTAGGGGGTCGGACCTTCAGGTCCGACAAGAAGGAGCAGGTCCAACAGAGTGGGCTTCAGCCCCTGAAAAGGCGAAAACTCACACGATGCCCTTCCGGGGCATTCCATCGACTCTTGGCCAGGCGTCATTCTGAAGCCGTCTTTGGGCCGAAATATCTGCTTCTCAGCGCGGCGCGCCTGAAAAAAGAAGGGTCCCCCTCGGCGCGAAGAAGCCCAATCCGATGCGCTGAAAAGCGCTCCAAGGCGGGTGAATGCGGACTGAGCCATCAGGCAATGCAGTGGGCGCTGGTGTGGTTTAGCTCAGCAAATTTATTTTTTCGGGGCGCCGGCGGACCGCTTTCCGGCGGCCGCAGCCGGCTTGCCGGGCGGCGCGGCGGTGCGAGCACGAATCCGGCCTGCACGGATGGCTTTCAAGAACAATGCGTGGTCGCTTTCAGTCTGGTTTGCGTACGCGGCGGCGAACTTCCCGATGGCTTCATCGAATGCCTCGGATTTCCCCAGGTAGCCGGCGATAGCTGCCGGATCCCCGGTGCGCGCATGGGCGCGGGCGAGCACCCATCCGCAAAGGCCTGCATACTCGACCCAATCCTGCCCTGACATCCCTGCGATGTCAATTTTCATTCGCATATCGCGAAGTTGACGAAAATAGAAATTGTGGCCTTCGCCGTCTTCCGTCCAGCCCAGAAAGATGTCGCTCGCCGACTGAAGCATCCGCTGGCCGGTAACCACGCGCTCGCCATGATTGGGATACCGGCTCTTGCCGGCATAGCGCTCAAGCACCGATGCCCGTGCTTCTTTGAACTGCAAAAACAGGGGATCGCGCGGCCCCGCCATCAGCAAAGCCACCGCGCAACGCGTTCCCACGCTGGTCACTCCCACAACCTTGCGCGCGATGTCCACCAAATGATAACGGTCCAGAACGATGCGGCGCTCTTCGGGAAGTGTGGCGCGATACTGATGGAACATCCTGCGAACGCTCTTCCCCACCACGGCCGTTTCGCGCGAGTGATAAATCAGCGGCGGGTGGTCCAGGATTCGCGGACGGCCTTGCTGCTCGGTGGCGATTTTCGGGAATTCGTGCCCGGGATTATCAAGCGCAGCTTTTGCTTCCAGCTCCTGCCATCGTTTTCCGGCTTCAGGCGTCAGGGCATTCCGGACCAGAAGATCTGCGCTCAGGTGCGAGTACCAGACATCGAGGGCGCTCATGCGGGCGTACTGGCGCATGCGCTTCCAGTAAGATCCGGCGGCGGTGCGCACGGCGTTGCGGCATTGATTTTCACTAAAACCCGCCTGGCGCATGGCAAGGACGATGCTGGCCGCCAGCCGCTTGACGTCCCACTCCCAGGGCGCGGGAAGCGTCTCGTCAAAATCGTTGATGTCGAAGACCAGTTGCCGCTCTGGAGTTCCAAACCCTCCAAAATTGGCGACGTGACAATCACCGCAGGCCTGTACGCGAATGCCGGTGGAGGGGGTTGCGGCCAGGTCGGCGGCCATCAGGGCAGCCGATCCGCGGAAAAAAGCGAAAGGCGACTCCCTCATCCTGCCGTAGCGAATCGGCAGAAGGCCCGGCAGCCTGCCGCGGTCTGCCTCTTTCAGGAGCTCGGCGGGTTCGGGCCGGTTCTTTGGGCAGGTCCACTCGGAATGCACGCTTCGCGGAACTTTTTCGCGAAGCCCCTTGCCTTCCGCGAAACGGTCCTGGACGCTGAAGCGCAGTTTGTCTGCTGGTTCGTGAATGGTTCTCACAGATATCTGCAAAATTGTTGCTTGAAGACAGGCAACTGTCAATTTAGCTCAGCAATTTCATTTTTTCCGGGTCCCAGCGGACCATTTTCTGGCGGTCGTAGCTGAGGTTGCTGAGCAGCGCCGCGCCTGCGGCACGGAATCCGAAGACGGGATCTTCCACCACCGGCTGGCGGGTGCGCACGGCGTTGAAGAATGCCGTCATGTGGTCGTAGGTATCATCGTAGTCGTCGGGGGCGACGTATTTCTCTTCGCCCAGCGGAATGGGGCCCGAAGGGTGGGTGATGGGATACTTCCTGCGGTAAGCTTCCAGAAATTCCTTCTTCATGGCATCGGCGAAACTATTCACGAGGTAGCCGGGCTCTTTTGAGCGCGGTACGCGCACCAGGCCGACGCCGTCGTCGCCGATGGTCATGGTCCCCTCGGAACCGGTAAAGACCAGGCCCTGGCTTTCCGAACCGCCGTCAACAAAGTTGCAGCGCAGGCTCAGGTTGAAACCCTCGGGATAATCGAACAGGCCCAGCAGAACGTCAGGCACGTCGCGCCCGTCGTTCCAGAAGCGAAGCCCGCCGGTGGCCATGGCGCGCGTGGGGCCGTTGACGCCGGTAACAAAATGCGTGCCGCTGAAAAGGTGCACGAAAAGGTCTCCGGCCTGGCCCGAGCCGTAAGACTTCCACTTGCGCCACTGGAAAAAGTGTTCGGGGTTCCAGGGAATCTTGGGCGCCGTGCCCAGAAAACGCGGCCAGTCGCAGGTGGTGGTCGAGGCATCGAGCGGCACGGAATAATTCCAGGCTCCGATGGAGGAGTTGCGGTCCCACCAGGCGGTCACCATGTTCAGTTTGCCGATCGCGCCCGAGGCCAGCAGCTCCTTCGCCTTTTTATAAATCATGGAGCTGACGCGCTGGCTGCCCACCTGCAGGATGCGGCCGGTGCGCCGCGCCGTCTCGATAATTTTGGGCCCGTCGGAATAAAGATGGATCATGGGCTTTTCGAGATAAACATCTTTGCCGGCGTTCATGGCGTCGGTGGCCGCCCGCATGTGCCAATGGTCGGGCGTGCCGATGATGACGGCGTCTATGTCTTTGCGCGCCAGGATTTCCGCATAGTCGCGGGTGGTCTGGATGTCGGCGCCCCAAAGCTCTTTGGCGTGGGTCAGGCGCCCGTTGTAGCAATCCGCCACGGCCCTTACCTTCACGCCCGGGACCTGCGCAGCCACCTTGGTATCGGATTGTCCCCGGCCGCCGGCGCCGATCAGGGCGATCTGTAGATGGTCGTTGGCCGACACCGGCCTGGCCGGTTCTCCCTGCTCCGCGGCCAGGGCGTGCACCTGCACGCCGCCGGAAAGGAACGTTCCCGCCGTCATGATGCCTCCCGTTTTCAAAAAGCTTCTGCGATCCACCTTTTCCGCCATAGGTCTTCACCACCTGAAGAATTGGACTGACTTCCGCCCGGTACTCTACTGGAGAGACCGGCAGGCGTCAATGCTCATTTCGCTTGAAAATTTTTGCAGAAGCCCAGGCGCGGATGTCAAGGGCTACTTCCGTCAGATTGCGATTGGATGGGGCTAATACTGGTGGACCTTGACGACCAAGTCGCCGTTGAAGGTAACGAAGAGTACGTGGGGCGGCAGGCCGTAGAGCCAGTCCTCGGTTTCTTCGCCGTTGGGGTTGTTTTCGCGCACTTTGCGGAAGGGCGAGCCTTTGGCGGACAGCACAGCGTCTTTATCCATGCCCACCAGCACCTGATGGTTCTTGATGGCCTGTTTGAACTTTTCCGGCACTTTGGGTGAGTAGAGTTCCGTGGGCAACTGGCGGTGAAAATCGAGCGCCGCGCTCAGCAGTTTCTTGGCCTGGTCCACGCTCAGGTCCGGAACTTTCTGGTCCTTGAAGTTCAGGGTGATATAGGACCCGAAAGCGATGGGGTTTTGCTGCGTCTGATCTATTGGCTGCATCATGTCTCCGGGGCCGCCCATCCCGATTTCAATGTGCTGATACCATTTCTTGCGTTGTTTTCCGCCGTTGTTGATCACAAAAGTAATCGCGTGGTCTTTGAATTTTATGGTGGTGATCTCAACGGGCAACCCAGGCTGGATCGCGGCTCCGTTCGAGCGAAGTTCTTTCTCCGCCCGGTCCTGATCAACTTTGCCGCTGTCGTCGATGAAAAGGCCGTGCTTGCCTCGCGGCAACGTCAGCTTGGCCACGGCGATTTCGCGGTCCAGTCCACGGATCAGCAGGATACGCCCCAGTTGGTCGAGGTGCTCTTCGTTGGCCAGTGACGCCGCGGGGCCGATCAGTAAAGCCGCAACAGCCGCCAGCAAGGCGCAACTCGCAGCCAGGCTCCGGCATTGGGAGCCATGTTCAAAGGGATGTCTTTGGCGCAAGAGAGTTGCGGTCGGCAGGAGGCGACGCAAATGCACACGATAGCTCATACCCTTGCCCACGCTTCGGCGCATCCGTTGCGCCGTTTCTAGCGCTTCCCGGTCGGGACGCCAGCAGATGGAAAAAGGGGAATTGCAGTTGCCTTTTCGTTTCTTCGACCAGGCCCCACAAGCTGTACCACGCTGGCCGTTACAATGCGTCTGGAAACGAAAAAGTAACACGTTCCCGCCGCGATTACGCCTGAACATAGAATACTACTTTTCGGGTCACAAACGCTACCAGAAAGCGCTACCGGAAAGCCAGCAAGGTCCGCTGATTTTTTGCCCGAAGATTACCCTGCCGAAAAGCAATCCTGCTGGTCCTTATTCTCATTATTTTGGCTGCCGGAAGCATTGGCCATCTTGCTTTGCCGGCACGATGGTGCTTTAATGGGCCGCCTGACCGGTGCCGGGAGGTTTTTATGAAGAAACCGATGCCATCCCTCTTTTTCCTGCTGCTGGCGGCAGCTATCTTTCTACTTACCGGAAGGTTGCCGGCCAGGGGCCGCCGCGCGCAGGCAAGGGAGAAAGCAAAATCCAGCTCCCTCGCACTCGCACCCAGGCCTCCCATGGGATGGAACAGCTACGACAGTTATGGTGGGGACGTTAACGAACAGCAGGTGAAGGCCAACGCGCGATACCTGGCGGACCACCTGGCCATCTATGGTTGGAAGTATGTGGTGGTGGATTACTACTGGTACTATCCCAGCGGCGAAGTCGAGGGCGCGCCCGCTATGGATGAGTATGGCCGCCTGCTACCCGCGGCCAATCGCTTCCCTTCCGCAGCCGGCGGGCAGGGATTCAAGCCGCTTGCCGATTATGTCCATTCGCTGGGTCTGAAGTTTGGAATTCATATCATGCGCGGAATACCGCGCGCTGCCGTCGAACAGAATCTCCCTGTTCTCGGGACCAATGCCCACGCCCAGGATATTGCCAACCTCCTGAACTCCTGCTCCTGGTCGGATGCCATGTATGGCGTCGATGTCTCAAAGCCGGCCGGCAAGGCCTACTATGACTCTCTTGCCAAACTTTACGCATCGTGGGACGTGGATTTCATCAAGGCAGATGACATGAGCCGCGCACAGGACCCTTACGGCGAGGTCTACCATGGCCCGGAAATCGAGGCGCTCCGGAACGCCATGACACGCTCCGGCAGGCCCATGGTGCTGAGCCTTTCCCCCGGCCCTACGCCGCTGTGCGAGGCCGGGCACGTGGAGAAATATTCCCAGATGTGGCGCATCTCCGACGATATGTGGGACAACTGGCCGGAACTCCGAAATCAGTTCGGATACTGCCGTTTGTGGGGGCCTTTTATCGGACCCACCCACTGGCCGGATGCGGACATGCTCCCCCTCGGCCTGCTGCGGCTTCGAGGATTCAAAGACGGCCCACGCCTCAGCCACTTGACCCATGATGAGCAGATCACCCTGATGACCCTGTGGTCGATCTTCCGCTCGCCACTGATGATGGGCGGCGACCTGCCCACCCTGGATACATTCACCCTGTCCCTGCTGACGAACCAGGAAGTGCTTGCCGTCGATCAGTACAGCTCCGGCAATCACCTGCTCTTTACGCGCGGAAACCAGATTGCCTGGGTTGCCGAAGCTCCCCGGACAAGGCAGAAATACGTCGCCCTGTTTAACCTGGGAAATTCGCCTGAGGAAGTTACAGTCTCCTGGCGCCAGTTGGAGTTGGCCGGGAAGCTTCCCGTTCGCGATTTGTGGAAAAAGGAAAACCGGGGCGCTTTTGACAAACAATTTTCAGCCTGGATCGCCGCGCACGGCGCAGGCCTCTACCGGATCGGCAGTAGGTAGCGGCGCATTCCCTCAGCCTCTCTAAAGGTGTAAACTCTGTCTAGTCACAGGTGTACAAAGAAAACACAGAGAAGTCTCCTGGCCTGAAAGGGGCCCGGAGCAAACCTGAAAAATGCTGCTCAAACTCTACCAGGTGCTGCCACCCGACGGCGTCAAGATCGTGCTTGTGCTCTTCCTGGCTTTTCTGATCGGAATCGAGCGCGAAGAACATAAGAAGGAAGTCGAGCATTACGCTTTTGGCGGCGTTCGGACTTTTCCATTAATCGGGCTGATCGGATATGCGATGGCCGTGATTGCCCAGGGAAACCTGCTGCCGGTCACCATGGGATTTGTGGTCATTGCAGGGTTTCTGCTGCTTTCTTATTGGCGAAAGCTCACCAGGAGCGAAGCCGCTGGCGTGACGACGGAGATGTCCGGCCTGGCCACTTATGTGGTGGGCGCCCTGGTTTATTACAACCATTACTGGATTGCCGCCACCCTGGCCATTGCCAGCGCTCTGCTGCTGGAGTTAAAGGCTGCGCTCGACGGCCTCACCAGGCGCATCTCATCGGACGAAATCCTGACCTTCACCAAATTTCTGCTGCTGAGCGTGGTGATTCTGCCGGCCCTGCCCGACGAGGCGTTTGGTTCTTTCCACATCAACCCCTTCAAAACGTGGTTGGTGGTGGTGGCGGTCAGCGCGATATCCTACGGCAGTTACGTTCTGCAGCGGCTGACGCGGGGGCATGGCGGCGTCATCCTTTCCGCCATTCTCGGAGGGGCTTATTCCTCCACGCTAACCACGGTGGTTCTTTCCAAGCGGGCTGCCCAGGGCGGCCACCGGCACCTCTTTGCGGGCAGCATCCTGATGGCTTCAGGCATCATGTATCTGCGGCTGGTGGTCCTGGTGGGCATCTTCAATCATGAGCTGATGGTCACGCTTGCCCCTGCGTTTCTGCTTCTCGCTGTAGTGGGCTGCGGAACGGGTTGGCTCTGGTCCCGCAGGCGGGATGCGGGCACTAGTGAGATCATTCGGGATTTCGAACCGAAAAACCCGCTCGAGATGGGGGCCGCTTTCCTTTTCGCCATCCTGTTTCTGGTTATGCTGGTGGCCACGCGGCTGGCCACTGCGCACCTGGGGCAGGCGGGAGTCTACGGCCTGGCAGCCGTCACGGGAGTGACGGACGTGGATCCCTTCATTATGGGCATGACCCAGGCAGCCGGCACCATTACGCCTCTGCAGGTGGCCTCGGCCAGCGTCCTGATCGCCGCGGCCAGCAACAACCTGGTGAAAGGAGCTTACGCGCGCTTCTTTGCGGACCGGAAGACCGGCAACGAGAGTCTCTGGCTTCTCGTCGGCCTGGCGGCGCTGGGCCTGGCGCCTCTTTTCTGGCTGCTATGATTCGCGGCTCCGGGCCGGCACCCGCCGGATTCACTTCTTTTCGTGCATGGCCTTCTCGATGGCAGCTTCGGCCACGGGCGCCAGCAGGGCAAAGCCGCGGTCGTTCGGGTGCAGGCCATCATTCGAGTAACCGTTTTTCAGCATCCCTTTGCTGTCCACCAGCGCCGAGTAGTAATCTGCAAAGGTGGCGTTAACCTCCGCTGCGTAATTTTTGATCCAGGCGTTCAGCTCCAGAATTTGCGCGGGAGGACGGCGCACGGTCTGAGGATGCGCCGTGTAATCGCTGACCGGCGTCAGCGAACAAAGAATCACCTTGATGTGGTGCGTCTGCGCAAGCTCGGTGATAGCCCTGAAATTTTCCTCGATCATTTTTGCCGTTTCAGGACCGGTGTTGCGGGCAATGTCATTGGTACCGGCCAGCAGGACCACAGCGTCCGGCTCGAGGTCGATCACGTCGGGATACATCCGGGCCAGCATTTGCGTGGTCGTCTGGCCGCTGATACCGCGGTTGACGTAAGGCTTGCCCCGGAAGAACTTCGCAAGGTTCCAGATGTCGGTGATCGAGTCACCCAAAAACACCACGCGCCCGGGCACGCGCGGCTGGGATTCCAGCCGCAAATCGTCCTGGTGATAACGGCCCAACTGGTTCCAGTCCTGGAGTTGGCCTGCCAGCGTTTCAGCCCTGCCCGCCAGGCAGCAATCCGTCTTGGGCGGATTAAAGTCCTGGACCAGTTGGGCGCGCAGGCTGGTGCACAACCCGAAAAACGGCAACAACATTAAAGCCAGAAAAATGGAGCGCAGACGCATAGCTTCCCCCTTCAAAATTCAAATGGGTGTCTACTATAAGCTAGGGGAAGATTTTTTGAGAAAGCTTTTGTTCCGGCGCGGCCGGCCCGGGCATCTGCCCTCTGGACGCGAGGCCATTATCAATGTCGGCACGGTCTGATCAGACGCGGAAATTCGAAGGCAGGTTTAAAGAGCCCGATTCCAGCTCAAGCTTGGCGGAAAGAAAGTTCAGCAGGTCCTTCAACGTCAGGACGCCGGCAAGATGGCCGCCGTCGACCACCATCAAGCGGCTGTTCTGGGTCTTCTTCATCTGAGCGAGGGCCTTGATGGCATCGGTGTCAGGCGTCACCGTATCTTCGGCGCAGGAGGCCCGCATCACAGCCTGCACGCTGTTTTGCGCCCACTCGCTGCGAGGAATCGCCTTCACCTCTTTGGTGGTCACGCAGCCCAGCAGATCCTGGGATTCGTTGACCACAGGAAACATCTTATAGTGGTACTTGTAGACGTAGTGTTCCACCAGGTCTTCGAGAGACAAGGCGGGTGAAACCGTGACCGGGTTGGTATTCATAAATCGCCGGATGGGCTCGCCTTCCAGCATCCTCTGGACAATCAGCTGCTGATAAGAGCCCTGCGCCACCGACCGCAGAAACGTTCCAATCAGAAACAGCCACACGGCCCCGATAAAGTCTCCAAAAAAAAGCAGCCGGAAGACGCCGTAAGCCATCAACAGGATCCCGAATCCGGAGCCAATGGTGCTCGCAATGCGGGTGGCCTGCCAGATGTTGCCTTTCCAGCGCCATAGCAAGGAACGCAGGACCCGGCCGCCATCCAGCGGAAATGCCGGAATCATATTGAACAGCGCCAGGACCCAGTTGATCCAGTAGAGATAGATGAATACTCCAACAGTGGCGGCCGGCCAACTGCCCCGCATGGCCAGGGCCAGGACAAAGAAAATGAAACCCACAATCACGCTGGTGAGCGGCCCGGCGATGGCCATCTGGAATTCCGCCTTGGCGCTGGGCGGTTCGTGTTCCATCTCCGCGACCCCGCCAAAGATAAACAGCGTGATGCCCTTCATTGCCAGACCGCTCCTGCGCGCCACCAGCGAGTGGGCAAATTCATGGATAACAATCGAGGCAAAAAGCAGGAAGGCGCCCGCGATTCCCATCAGCCAGTATTCAGCATGCGAGAGGCCCGGCACCTGCTGGGGAAAAACCATGGCCGCCAGCGACCAGGTGATCAAAACCGCTATCACCAGCCAACTGGTGTCGACACGGACAGCAAACCCGAACATCTTGAACAATGTGTAGGTCCGTCCGAACATGGAACTTCTGCCTCCGCTGCTGGCGTTCGAGCCCGGCAATCACGGCCTTCCGGTCGAACCAGACGCTTCCCTACCTGCTGCCCGCTCTATTCATTAGGATGAGGCCGCGCCTCGTCCCGCTACCTTTATTTTATGCCTGCCGGGATGGCGAAACAATTTGAAAGCCGGAAGAGGAAGAGGCCGGAAGGCCGCATCAGCGGAGGGGCTTCTTCATGGCGCGTGACAGGGGCTCGCGAGTTTTCAACCATCACACCCATTTGTTCTGATCGTCGCGGGCCAGATTGAAAACCCGGTAAGGATCCAGGCGGGGCAGCTCAATTAAAAGTGAGGGTGAGTTCAGCGTCTCCGTTGTTGGGCCTGAGAAGCGTTACCCGGACGGTATCGCTTCCGCGCGCCAGGGCGCTGATGCGGGCATCTTCGGCCCGCTGGCGCTTGAGCGCGGCGCCCGAAGTGTAAACGGTCAGCGTGGTCGGATAATTTTGCACCAGAGACGCTTTGATCCGAAGCTCCTTTTTCGACGCGTCCCAGACCTGATTCACAATCTCAACTCCTCCCATCGTGATGTGCCGGTCCGTCCCGACCAGCTGGGGATGGCCCTCGTCAGGCCGCACGGAAATCACCTGGCATTCGTGGGGAGGAAGCGTCACCGAATACTCCCCGCGTACCTTGCCCAGAAACTTCTGCTTCCAGAAATCGAACAGAAGATAGTCGCGTCCGGGGGCAAGCCCTGCGGCGGCAAAGTTGAGCACAATTTTCTGCGGCGCCGGAGAACTCAGAAAAGACGGCGCCGGCAGCAGTTGCAGCCCGGGTGGCTTTGTGGATGCGGTCGCCAGGGTCTGGTTCTGTTTTTCGGCGTTATCGAGCCTGGAAGAAATAGCCAGTTGTTGGCCGTATTCGTGGGTTGTTCCCAGCAGTTCATCATCCTGGCCCAGGATTTTCTCCGCCCCAGGCTGCATCGAGGCCGGCATTTCATCCGGCCCCTCGCCCCAGTTGAACAGGCCCACCACAGCCCACGATCCAAACGGCCGCTGGATGTGCAGCACCCAGACTGGACGGTCCGTCTCATAGGGGTAGAGGTCCATGGGCGTGATGTCGGCCACGGGCATGATTTTTCGCGCCAGGACGCGGCGCTCGGGCGGCAACTTTGTTTCATCGTCGCCCAGCATCAGCACCTGGCCCGTGAGCCCCAGGATAGAAGTCCATGTCCGCGCTTCCTGAAGTGTCAGCGGCGGGCGGACCACTAGGGCGTCCGGGTCACCATACCAGGCAATGTTGTGCGTGTAATAGCCGCGCCGTATGCCGGCAAGTGCCTCGCGCAC
>DASSJE010000224.1:0-7628 GCA_035691365.1 Terriglobia bacterium | reverse complement strand
AATCTCATGGCGTGTCCGCCGCGCGTCAAATCAACGTCATCGGCTACCTGGTAAGTTGTGGCAACCCGCCCTCCCACCCCGTATTGCAGGCCGAGATTGGAAAAGCGGCCGGGCCCCGAGCCAATGTCAATCTCCGGAATGCCATAGCTTTGGGGTCCAACACCTGTATTCAATCCGATCGTGCTGGGATTCACATCCGCATCACGCCCCTTTTGGAACTGGCTGAAGCGGTTGTACCCGAGCCGCAGCGTGTTGAGCAGCGTGGGGGCAAAAATGTGTACTTCGCTGATGGCGAAATTCGCTACATGCGTTGGTGTTACCCCAAACCAGGGGTTCAGCTGCGACCCGCCCCCCGGCCCGGGTCCTCCTCCCGGAAATTCATCCTCTCCGTTGCCGTACAAAAAACGCGTCGAGAACGTATCCTTGGTCGAAAACAGGTGGTCGAGTTTGATGACAAAGCTGTTCGGCGATTGTCGCCCCCGGTTGTCCACTACGAACGGGCCTGAGAGCCCGAGCGACGAATACAGGCCAAGGATGTTTAATCCCAATTGGTTGACGGGAATGCCGTGCGCCGCGAGCATCGCCTCCGCCGTCTGAATTTGCCTCGGCGTGGGAGCGTTTCCGTTGAGCGTGGTACCCAGCCGCAAGCGACTGCCATCCCAGGCGCCAAAAAGAAAAGTATGGTCGCGGCCGTCATACAGTCCCGGAATGTAGAGGGGACCGCCAGCAGACCCGCCAAACTCATTCCACACAAAGGGTGCCTTGGGAATTCCCGCGAGGTTCTCGAAGAAATTGGTAGCGTCCAGGGCTGCGTCGCGGTGAAGTTCATAGGCCGAACCGTGGAACTGGTTCGTACCGCTCTTGACCACCACGTTCATCACGCTGCCCGAATTCTGCCCCAGATCGGCGCTCGCGCCCGCGCTCAGAACACTGACCTCCTGAATCGCGTCCAGCGGCAGGCGGGTGGCGGCGGTCGCGGAATTGCCTCCTTCGTTGATGGACGGCAGGTAGGTTGAGGGATCGGTGTTGGAGGCGCCGTCAATATTGAACCCGTTCGAACGCGCACGAGAACCGTTGATACTGTACTGGGCGAAGGCAAAGTTGCTGTTTTGCACCACACCCGGCAGAACCAGGGCCAACCGGGTGTAGTCGCTATTGCCGATGGGTAAGGAAGTGATCTGCTGTTCTGAGAGCTGTCCTCCGGCGGAGTTAGTTTCCGTCTGCAACAGAGGTGCCTGGGTGGTGACCTCCACCTCAGTGCTCACCGTTCCCAACTTCAGCACCGGATTAACCGTATTCACCTGCCCGAGCGAGGTCGTGATGGCTGTTACCGCCGTCGTTTGAAAACCGGCTTTGGCGACGGTCAGGCGGTAAGTGCCGAGAGCAAGTTCGGGGAAATTGAACTCCCCGTTCTGGTTGGTGACTCCGGAACGCTCCATCCCAGTCGATATGTTGGCGAGTTTGACGGCGGCGCCAGCCACGACCGCGCCCTGCTCGTCCTTCACCGTGCCGGCAATTCGGCCAGGAAACAATTGGGCGGCGGAAAACTGAGCTCCCAGGGCGAGCAATACCAGGATCAGAAAAACACGGGGGAAAGCAAGGCGAGTCTTTTTCATGACCACCTCCTGCACTGAGCTGGTCCCGAGGACAAGCAAGCTACAGAAATTCCATTTGCATGTCAACCTGAATTGTTTTTGTATACAATCGATATACCATTTCGCCAAAACGAGCTGATCGCGCTAGACAAGTGTCAATCTAAATTGTTCGGGGTGCGAGCTCGGCTTAGTGACGTGTGCTCGAAGGAGCAGTCAATCGAAGGACCTTGCGCTTGGACTGGACGATGTGATCGTACATGCGTTTTCGCGCTGCCTCGGGGTCGTGCTCGCGAATTGCCTTGATGATGTCGTGGTGCTCCTGCGTGGGGACTTCGCCGTAGTAATTAATGTCAATCGCCGCGTACATGATTCGCTCCATCAGCGAGCGCGCTTCTGTCACGGCCCTTACCAGCATCTGGTTACGCGATAGCCGCGCGATTCCGACGTGAAACCGCGTGTCGCCCTCTATGAATTCCACATAGCTTTCCAGACTGTCAGTGCGATAGGAAGTCTCGGCCCACTCTGCCAGTTCCTGCAGCAAGGCGGAATCAACCGCCTTTTGCGCGGCCAACTCTGCCGCGGCGCATTCCACCGCCGTGCGGTACTCGTAAACATCGTTCAGTTCCTGCAGAGTGATTTGGCTGACGAAGTAGCCGCGGTTGGGAACAATGCGCAGTAACCGCTCTTCCTGCAGGCGCAGCGCGGCCTCGCGCACCGGTGTCCGGCTCGACCTGTATCGTCGTGCCAGATCTTTCTCCGTCAGCGCCTGCCCGGGAGCGTGGAGGCCGCGGATGATGTCGCGCTTCAGGACCTTGTAGACCTTGTCGCTGAGCTTGTCTCGAGTGCCGGACGTACGAGGGGAGCGGGCTCGCTTCCGAATTACAGGCGTGGCCACTTGTATCTGGGTCCTCTCCCGTAAAGGTTCATGAAATGTCTCTGCGTGGCAGCGCTGCCGGGGCATGAACGTCCTCGAAAGACGCCGGCCATGCAACTTACCTCGGCGCTACAGGCTTGTCAATCGCATTTCGCGTGCCCCGTTTGCCCGTGGCGGCTCCCCTCTTAACGTCAAGTAGCATACCACTCATATATCGTGGCAGAAAGACCTTGACACCACAGCATGGCTGGAGTACGTTTCCGCGCCTTGGGCAAAGGATCGTTTTGTGCCCGGGGAGAACCATGGCCTTCACCCATCGCTGCAGCCGCTGGTTCCGGCGGATCGGTTTGCTCGCGATTTGTTTCTTCTATGGACCGGCTCTGCCGGCCACGGTGAGGCAGCCCGCTGCGGCCATCGTCGTCAAGGCCGGGAAAATGTTTGACTCCTCTTCCGGCCGCATGCTCGACCGGCCGGTGATCGTGATTCGAGCCAACAAAATTGACTCGGTTTCATTCGGAACCAGGGCTCCCGTCTCCGGCGCAAAACTGATTGATCTGGGAGACTCCACACTTCTGCCCGGTTTTGTTGACGTGCATACCCACCTGACTATGAACGCAGGTGGCGGCGGCTACGAGAACCTGGGCATCTCTACACCGCGCGCGGCCCTGATCGGCTCAAAGAATGCGCGCCTAACCCTGCTGGCGGGATTTACGACCGTCCGCAATGTAGGTGCCGAGGGCTATGCCGATGTCGCGCTACGCGATGCCATCAATGATGGAGACGTGATTGGACCGCGCATGCAAGTTTCCGGGCCTCCCCTCGGGATCACCGGCGGACATTGCGACAACAGCCTGCTTCCCTTCGAATTCCACTATTCCGCCGACGGGGTGGCCGATGGCCCCGAGGCAATCATGCACCGCGTCCGCGAGGTCATCAAGTATGGCGCCGACGTGGTCAAGTTTTGCGCCTCCGGAGGCGTCTTCTCCAAAGGCGATAACCCTCTGCTCGAGCAGTACAGTCCGGAAGAGATGACGGTGCTGATCGCCGAGGCGCACCGACTCGGACGAAGAGTCGCGACTCACGCCCACTCTGCCGTCGCCATCAAGGACGCCGTTCGCGCCGGCGTGGACTCGATTGAGCACGGCATTTTTCTCGACCAGGAAGGCATTGCGCTCATGAAGCAGAACCACACGTTCCTGGTGCCCACGTCTTATCCCTTGTTTTGGTTTGAAGAGCACGAATCCCAGATGAACCTCCCGCCGTGGGTCATTGAGAAGGCGGCCATGATTATTCCCGCAGCCAAGAAGAACATGGCCAATGCCTTTCGCAATGGCGTGCGCGTTGCCCTCGGTACCGATGCCGGTGTCTATCCTCATGGCCTCAACGGAGGCGAGTTCTGGTCCATGGTGACCCTCGGCCTCGCCCCGGTGCAGGCGCTCCAGGCGGGCACCAGCAACGCCGCGGAGCTGATGGGATGGTCCGATCGAATCGGTGCCATCCGCCCGGGACTGTTTGCCGACATGGTCGCCGTCAAGGGCGATCCGCTGGCGGATATTCGTGTGCTCCAGCATGTCCAGTTTGTGATGAAGGATGGTGTCGTTTACAAGGACCAAATATCGGCCGGCCACGCGGAAGCCAAATAGTGAACGGTTTAGCAAGTCGGTTAGTTGATAGCTGTAACGAGGGGGATCTATGCGGCGCTCGACACTGAACCGCATCGTGATGTGGATGTTTCTGATTCTTGCTGGCGGTCTCAACTGTTTGGCGCAGACCACCCAGGGCGGAATCGTTGGTGCTATCCGTGATGAGAAGGGCGCCAATATTGCGGGGGCCAAGGTCACGGTCAACAACACCGCCACCGGCCTGCAACGCGAAACCACTACGGCCGGCAACGGTCTGTTCCGCCTCATAGCTCTGCCCACGGGGACGTACCAGATGAAGGCGGAGGCGCCGGGATTCGCGACCTCTACCACTTCCGGCATCGAGGTGGGCGTGGATCAGATACGTACCGTTGATGTCGTTCTCCACGTCGGCGTCAAAAATGAAACCGTCGAAGTGCAGGCGGATGCCATCCTCACCCAGACTGAGACCTCCAAGCGTGGCGAAATTATTGATAACCGCAAAGTCGAGGACCTGCCGCTCAACGGCCGCGACTTTGCTCAACTGGCGCGCCTGAATCCCGGCGTGGCCAGTTCTGGCGGCGGCGGAGGCCAGCAAGGTGGCGAGGGCGGCGTCTCCGGCTTCTCCTCCAATGGTCAGCGCTCCACCTCCAACAACTTCATGGTGGATGGCGTTGATAATAACGACTATTTCGGCGGAGCGGCGGCCCAGATACCGTCCATTGATTCCATCCAGGAGTTTGAAGTCCAGACCAACACTTTTTCCGCCGAATATGGAAGAAACTCCGGTTCCGTTGTCAACCTGGTCACGAAGTCCGGATCAAACCAGCTGCACGGCTCGGTGTATGAGTTCTTCCGCAATGATGCGCTCGACGCCCGCAACTTCTTCAATGATTCTCGTTTTGCCAAGTCGGCGTTGCGGCTCAACCAGTTCGGCGGTACGTTGGGCGGGCCCATTGTCAAAAACAAAACCTTCTTTTTCCTGAACTACGAGGGCTTCCGCCGCGAGGCGGGAATCACTCGTATCACCAACGTGCCTACCCTTGCCGAACGCGCAGGCAATTTTACCGACAATAACGGGAATCCCCTCAAGATACCTGTTAACCCAGTCAGCGCGCAGCTATTCGATCTGTTCCCCCAGCCCAATCTGAGCAACCCTTCCGGGAACTTTATCTCCTCTCCCAACCAAACCGACGGCACCGATCAATTCCTGGTGAAAGTGGATCACCATCTTCGCAGTTCCGATACGCTGTCAGCTCGTTACAGCCGGACCCGCATTGACACCTTCTTTCCCTTCACCCCGGGACAAGGTGGAACCAACGTTCCCGGCTACGGCTTAAATCAGAACGGCCCCAATAATCTTGTGGCCCTGTCTTACACTCGCGTAATCGGTCCCCGCACGCTAAACGAGGCGCGCTTCGGCTTTACCCGCTCCGACATTTCGCTGGTTACGCAGTCCGGCCCCAAAGCAGCCGATTACGGCTTTAATACCGGCTTGCCCGCCAACGCACCCCTGAGCCTAGGCAACATCCCGCAACTCGCATTTGCGGGAGGATTCGTCGGCGGCAGTGCCTCGGTCAGCAATCTTGGTGGCGGGATAGACCAGCCCAACCGCACCGCAACCAATACTTTCCAGTGGATCGACGATCTTTCCCACACCACCGCCCGGCACTCATTCAAGGTGGGTGGAGACATTCGCTACGTCCAGCTGAACCGGCTCTATGACCTCGCCTTCAACGGCCAGATCACCTTTAGCGGGCTCGACAATCTGGCAGGCAAGGACACCAGCGGCAACCCGGTTAATATCCCCAACGCGCTGATTGATTTCGCCCAAGGCATCCCCGACGGTGCGCTGCAGTTCGTGGGTGATTCTCATCGCAACTTTCGCACCAGCAGCTATGGACTGTTCGCCGAGGACAGCTTCAAACTACGCCACAACGTTACGTTGAACTATGGCCTTCGTTATGAACTCAACACCGTGTTGCACGAGGCGCATGGGCGGCTCAGTTCCTGGCGTCCGCAGAATTTCACTACCTTCCTGAATCCAACCGACCCCACGATTCAAAGCAACCTTCCGGCCCTGCAGGCTTCGGGTATCGTGACCCAGGATACGGTGGACGGTATCTACAACGGCGATCACAATAACTTCGCTCCTCGCCTCGGCCTCGCCTGGGACCTGTTCAGCGACGGCAAGACTGTGCTCCGCTCCGCCTATGGGATCTTCTACGAGACCATCATCGGCAACATTCCCGGCAACGTGATGCTGAACCCGCCCTTCTTGCCGGACTTCTTTACGCCTTTTCCCTTTGCGGGATGGCCGAACGCCTTTGCTCCCTCCGGCTTCCCCGTGCTTACCATCACCCAGCAAAACCTGCGCACTCCCTATGCCCAGCAGTTCAACTTCGGCATCCAGCACCAACTCCCCGGGCGGATGCTCCTGGATGTCGCCTACGTAGGGACCACGGGCACCAAGCTGCCGCGCTTCGTACAAATTGACCAGGCTTACATCACCAAGCAGCAGATTGATCAACTGACGCCCAGTGTCGTCAGCCGCATGGAGCTCATCGGCATCCCGCCTAGCATCGCCAATTTCCTGTATGACAACCAGCTCTGGGGCGCGATGCCCAGCGTGGTACGTACCCCGTACTTCGGATACGCTCAGCTGTTCCAGGCTGAGGACACGGTCAGCTCCAATTACAGCAGCCTGCAGGCCAAGCTCGACAAGCGCTTCAGCCACGGGCTATCGTTCCTAGCTTCCTACACCTGGTCCCATTCCATAGATGGCGCGTCGGTCTTTTTCGGTTCGGGCGCAAACGCAACTACCATCTTCCCCCAGGACAACTACAATTTGAAGGCAGAGCACGGCAGTTCTGATTTTGATATTCGCCATCGCTTGAGCTGGAGTTTCAACTATTTGGTGCCCACCGTCCGCCGGTTGCCTAAGTTCGTGGGCACGGGCTGGGAACTGGGCGGCATTTTGACCCTGCAAACGGGCCAGCCTTTCTCGGTTCTCACCGGAAAGGGATTGAGCGGCACTGGACTGGGCAATGACCGGCCGAACCTGGTCGGCGACCCCAACGCCGGACCTCACACGGTGCAGCAATGGTTCAATACCGCCGCTTTCGTCGATAACCTGCCGCTGACCTTCGGCACGGCCGGACGCAACATCGTTACTGGCCCTGGATATCGCAATTTTGATTTTTCTGTTCTGAAGAACACGCAAATCGGCGAGCGCATGGACGCGCAATTCCGGGCGGAATTTTTCAACATCTTCAACCACCCCAGCTTTGCTTTGCCCGCCAATATTCTGGCAGCGCCTAATTTCGGAACGCTATTCACCACACCGGATGCGGCGCAGAACAATGTGGGATTAGGTTCGGGCGGCCCACGGCTCATTCAGTTTGCCCTGAAGCTCAGTTTCTGATGGGAATGCATTTCCTGAAAAGCACGCTCCGCCCTGCCACACTGGTAGTAATAGCCTGCTCCGTGCTGGCCGCGGCCAAACCCACCGTCCAACAGGTAGGCCCGGGGCTCTACGCC
>DASSJE010000223.1:0-7964 GCA_035691365.1 Terriglobia bacterium | reverse complement strand
GACGTGATTGCCTTCCAGCAGGTTGGCAGCAACAATGTTGCCTTCATAGCTGGCCACTGGGGTCAACGGAGGCCCTCCGCTTGCCGCGGCGTCACCGGCCGCATAGACGTTGGGTTGGGAGACGCTCTGGAGATATTCGTTGACGCTGACTCCCTTTGTCCCGGCCTTGACGCCCGCCGCCGCGAGGTCCAGGTCTTCAATCTCCGGGACACGTCCCGCCCCGTGCACCACCATCTCTGTTTCGAAGGCCACCTTTTTCCCTTTTTGATTGGCCATCACCTTGAGGCCGCCACTTGACTTTTCGACAGCCTCCACGTTGGTCTGGAGATGAAGGTCGACTCCAAGTGCGCGTGTTCTTTCAGCCAATGGCGTGGTGAGATCGGGATCAAAGCCGGGAAGAATCTGTTCACCGCGATGCAACGAAGTCACACGCGCTCCGGCACGCGCGGCAACGTGAGCAAATTCCATGGAAATATAGCCGCCGCCGATGAAAACAATGCGCGGGGGCAATGCCTCAAGATCGAGAAATTGATCGCTCGTCGTCAGATGGTCTTCGCCCGGAATTCCCAGACGCATCGGCTTCGAGCCTGCGGCAACAAGAAAGCAACGCCCCTCGAGATCTTCACTTCCCACCCGCACCTTCAAAGGGCCCGTGAATCGGGCGCGGCCGTGAAAGGATTTGATGCCCTGTTTCGAGAATCTCTTTTCACGCTCTTCGGGAACAGGATCCGTAAAGGTCCGTTTGAACCGCATCAGGGCGGGCCATTCGATCCTGGATTGGCCCTGCAGAATTTCTTTGCCTTTCAGCCTTTCGGTCCAGTCGATGGCCTCCGCTGCTCCGACGAGGACTTTCTTGGGATCGCAACCGCGCAAAGCACAGGTGCCTCCGAAAGGGCGGGAATCAATGACGGCTACCTTCCAGCCTTTTGAACTGCAGGCTGAAGCCACTGTCGAGGCTGCGCTTCCGGTCCCAACCACGATCAAGTCAAAACTCTGTGGCATTGCCTCACTCCTTGTTTGTTATTCTGCCCCTGATTGGTACTGATGCGCGGCAGGAGGCAAGGATTCGAGCGGGTAGACGACGATGCACGACAGGCGGCCGTGAGGCACTAAATCCGGCCTGGAAGCGCGACGCTCTGCTCTATAATGCGAACAGCAAGCTGGCCGGATCTTCAACCAGTTCTTTCACGCGCACCAGGAACTGTACCGCTTCCATGCCATCCACCATGCGGTGGTCATAGCTGAGAGCGATGTACATCATGGGGCGGATTTCAACCCGGCCTTCCACGGGCACGGCCCGGTTTTCGATCTTGTGCAGACCCAGGATGCCTACCTGCGGAGGGTTCAGAATGGGTGTGCTGAGCAGCGAGCCATAGACGCCGCCGTTGGAAATGGTGAAGGTCCCGCCGCGGAGTTCATCGAGCGTCAGTTCACCGGACGAGGCTTTGCGGGCAAATTCCTTGATGGCAGATTCGATTTCCGCGAAACTCATCTGGTCTGCGTCCCGAAGCACGGGAACCACCAGCCCCTCCGTTGCGCCGACAGCCACGCCGATGTCGTAGTAATGCTTCAGGACCATCTCGTTGCCCTGGATCTCTGCGTTCAGTTGAGGAAACTGCCGCAGGGCGCCGATGGAAGCTTTCACAAAGAATGAGGCAATCCCCAGGCTGACGCCGTGCTGACGTTTGAAGTTTTCTTTCCAGCGCGCCCGCAGCTTCATGACTTCCGTCATGTCCACTTCGTTGAAAGTGGTGAGCATGGCGGCGGAATGTTGCGCTTCTACCAGGCGGCGCGCGATCGTCTGCCTGCGGCGGGACATTCGCACGCGCTCCTCCAGCCGTGGCCTTCCTGCCGGCGCTTCCCGTACAAGCTGGGGCCCGGGCTGGCTGGCAGCAGCAGGTTTTTCCGCTGGCTTCGTCGCGGGTTTGGCTTCCGCGCTGTGGGCCTCGATGAAATGTTCGACATCACGCCGCTGGATGCGGCCCGCGGCATCGCTGGGCTGGACCCGCGTTAGATCCACGCCGTGCTCTTCGGCGATGCGCCGGGCCAGCGGCGTCACCATCCGTTTGGGTGCGGGTTCCGCAGTTTCCTCTTCGGCTTCATCTCTGATTGCCGCGGTTTTGGACTTGCTTTCCGCTTCCTCGGCGCTTTCCTTTTTGGCGGGTTTTGTTTCACCGCCTTTAGCTGCAGCCGCTTCTTCAGCGGATGACTCCTCGATCACTCCCAGCAGGTCGCCAATCTTGACGTCCTCGCCTTCCTTCCTCTCGATCCGCGCCAGGACGCCCGCCCGCTCGGCCCCGACCTCCAGGTCGACTTTTTCGGTTTCGAGCTCCACCAGGACGTCTCCCACCGCCACGCGTTCGCCCTGCTGCTTTCTCCAATGTCCAACTGTGGCTTCCACGACGGATTCACCCAGTTCGGGCACGACGATTTTGGTCGGCACGGTCTCTCCTCCCCCCTGAACCTTCCGCAATATTTTCTACCAGGACCATATCTTCTTCCCGCTCGGCGAGCCGGGTGCTGAAAGCTTTCTGCACAATAGACTCCTGGTTCACTGCATGCCGGGCCGTGGAGCCCTCGGCCGGGCTGGAACTCCGTGAGCGGCCAATATACTGCAGCCGCCACCGGTCGCGCACCAGTTCGCTGAGCAGAGGCCGGACAAATTCCCAAGCCCCCATATTTTCCGGCTCTTCCTGCACCCAGACAACTTCCTGCAGTTTTGGATAGCGGTCCAGCACCTGCCGGACTTCATCCGTACGGAACGGATAGAGCTGCTCAACCCGGCAGATCGCAATGTTTTCCCTCTTTTCGCGGTACTCGCTGGTCACCAGGTCCACATAGATCTTGCCGCTGCACAGCACCAGCCGGCGGATTTCGTCCTGCCGTTTGCCGGCCTCGGCATCGTCGATAATTGCCTGCCAGCTTCCTTCGGCCAGTTCGCGCGGGGCTGAAGCGACCCCGGGATGGCGCAGCAGGCTCTTGGGCGTCAGGATAATCAGGGGCAGAGGATCCACCTTCAGCAGCGACGCCTGCCGCCGCAGCAGGTGGAAATACTGAGCCGCCGTTGTGCAGTTGGCAATGCGAAGGTTGGTGCCTGCGGCCAGTTGCAGAAATCGCTCCGGCCGGCCGCTGGAATGGTCGGGCCCCTGGCCTTCGAACCCATGCGGCAGCAGCATGACAAGAGAAGGCGTCAGCCCCCACTTGGCTCGGGCGGTAAGCAGAAATTCATCAATCATCACCTGCGCATTATTGATGAAGTCGCCGTATTGCGCTTCCCAGATGACGAGCCGGCTGGGTTCCTGCAGGCTGTAGCCGTACTCGAAGCCCACCACGGCGTTTTCCGTCAGCGGACTGTTGTGGATTTCAAAGGCCGCGCGGGCCTGCTCCAGCGCCTGCAATGGAGTGTGCTTCTGCCCGGTTTTGACGTCGTGAAGAACGGCATGCCGCTGGCTGAATGTTCCCCGCTCAACGTCTTCTCCCGTCATGCGGATGGCGGTGCCATCAATGAGGATCGAAGCCAGAGCCAGCTCTTCTGCGGTTGCCCAGTCGATGGTTTTTGCATCGGGGTCGTCGAGGGCCTCCGCCCGCCGCTTGCGCGCGCGTTCCAGCTTGCGGTGGACGTTGAAATCCTGTGGCAAATCCAGAAGACTCCGATTGAGCTCCCGCAAGGTGTCGAGCGGCACTGCGGTCTTTGCGTGGAGAGCCGCACCGGGAGGCGGCGGTTCCGGGGGCTCTTCCGCCATCTCTTCCTTGGCGCTCAGCGATTCCAGGACCTGCTGAAACTCTCCCATCCATTTTTGTGCCAGTTCATCCGGCCGGGTTTCGGCTACGGCTCCGCGCTGGACCAGGGTCTCTGCCCACTTCTGACGGACGCTGGGAAGTCTCGAAATTTTTTCATAGAGAAGCGGCTGGGTGAAGCCGGGCTCGTCACCTTCGTTGTGCCCATAGCGCCGGTAGCCGACCAGGTCAATCACGAAATCCTTGCCGAATTTTGCACGATAAGCAAAGGCCAGGCGCGCGACCTCAATGCACGCCAGAGGATCATCAGCGTTCACGTGCGCCAGCGGGATCCTGAAGCCACGGGCCAGGCCGCTGGCATAATGCGAACTGCGGTACTCCTCCGTCGTGGTGGTGTATCCCAGTTGGTTGTCCGCAATGATGTGAATGGTCCCCCCGGTGTTGTAACCCGGCAGCCGGTAGAAGTTGAGGGTCTCTGCAACGATGCCCTGGCCGGAAAACGCCGCGTCGCCGTGGATGAGGATCGGCAGGGTGCGCGTGGGGTCGAACTGCGGAGCCCCCTTCTTATCCACCGCGGTCCCCGCCGCGCGCGCCATCCCCTCGGCGATCGGATTCACCGCCTCGAGATGGCTGGGATTGGGAGGCATGGTGATGACGAGTCCGACTTCCTCCCCGCCCTTGATGGCCCGCTGCGCGCCCAGGTGGTATTTGACATCGCCGGTCCAGCCCAGGTCTTCGCGGAAGTTTCGGGCCTGAACCGGGTCCCTGAAGATGGCCAGGATTTCCGCATATGGTTTCTTCAAAATGTGGGCCAGCACGTTCAATCGCGCGCGGTGCGCCATGCCGATCAGGATGTTGTGCACGGTGGCCTCGGCCGCCTCGCCCACGATTTCATCCAGGATGGGAATCAGCATGTCCAGGCCTTCAACCGAAAACCGGGTTTTGCCCGGAAAAGTGCGGTGCAGAAAATGCTCAAAAGTTTCCACTTGCGTCAGCCGTTCCAGCAGCGCCTCGGCATCCACCGGATCGTTGGGATCGCGGAAGCGGCGCGACTCAGCCGCCTCATGCAGCCAGTGCCGCTCTTCCGGGTCGCGCAGATGGCCGTAGTCGTATCCCGTCGATGTGCTGTACACGTTGCGCAGCGCCTCGATCACCTCAAAGGCGCTCGACTTGCCCACGGCGATTGGGCCAACAATCAGGCTGGCTGGAAGCTCGCGCAGATCGTCTTCGCTGATGCCGTGCGATTGCAGGCGCAAGGAATAGTCTCCGCGAGGTTCGCTTCCCAGCGGGTCAAGCCGGGCGTCCATGTGCCCAAACTTTCTGATCGACTCCGCCAGGTTGACTGTGCCGACAATCTTGTCGATCCGTCCTGCCGGGAGCGCCTCTGCTGAAACCTGAACTTCCGCAGGCGGGGTCCAGGTTTCAAAGTAGGCCCGCGTGCCTGCACCCACAGAATTGGGATTGGAGAGATACCTTTCGTATAATTCCAGAACGTAACCGAGATTAACACCCTGAAAATCAGTTCCCGTGTTCATGATGCCATCCTGATCTGCAGCCGGCCGCGCCACATCGCTTCAGGGCATTCACAGTTGGCGCTTGTGGTCAGGCGCCGATTGCCACTGGCTGTTCTCGATGCCCTTCGCCCCTTGCCGGTCCGGCAACCAATAGATTAACACTGCTGATGACGGCCTGCACGCCCGAAGCGGCAGGCAAATGCCCGGGATGCAATTTCCCCAAGGAAGCAATCTTGCATTGCACTTCCCGGCGTGAAGGTTTACATTCCTTGGACTGGACTTCCGTTTTCCAACAATGCAGAACGAGGTGATTCTTAGATGACTATTACCGACGTTATCGCCCGCGACATCCGGTTTCCAACTTCGCGGACGCTTGACGGATCAGACGCCATGCACACCGCGCCGGACTATTCCGCCGCCTACGTGGTGCTGAAAACCGACAGCCCCGAGGGCCTTGAAGGACACGGGCTCACCTTCACCTGCGGCCGTGGAACGGAAGTCGTGGTGGCTGCTGTCAACGCCCTGAAATCTTTTGTGCAGGGCAGGGAAATTGAATCGACCGCGTCAGACATGAAGTTCTTCTGGCGGCAACTCACCAGCGATGGGCAGTTGCGATGGATTGGGCCGGAGAAAGGCGCCATTCACCTGGCGACAGGCGCATTGGTCAACGCCGTGTGGGACCTCTACGCCAAGACCGAACGGAAGCCCGTGTGGAAGCTGCTGCTCGATATGACGCCCGAGCAACTGGTTTCTACCATCGACTTCCGCTACATCACCGATGCGCTCACGCCCGAGGAAGCCCTGGACATCCTGCGCAAGAACCAGCCCACACGTGCTGAACGCGAGGCCGAAATGCTGCAGCACGGGTTCCCGGCTTACACCACTTCGGCGGCGTGGCTGGGCTATACGGAAGACAAGCTGCGCCGGCTTTGCCGCGAAGCTATCGCGCAGGGATGGACACACTTCAAAATGAAAGTGGGCGCCAACCTCGATGACGATGTGCGCCGCGCCACGCTGATCCGCGAGGAGATTGGCTGGGACCGCAAGCTGATGATGGACGCCAACCAGGTGTGGGGCGTGGACGAAGCCATCGCCAACATGAAGGTGCTGGCCAGATTCAAACCCTGGTGGATTGAAGAGCCCACCAGTCCCGACGACGTGCTGGGCCACGCCCGCATTGCGCGCGCAGTTGCGCCCATCGGAGTTGCCACCGGCGAGCAGTGCCAGAACCGCGTGATCTTCAAGCAGCTCTTCCAGAGCAAGGCCATCAGCTTCTGCCAGATTGACAGTTGCCGCGTGGGCAGCATCAACGAGATCCTGGCCATTCTGCTGATGGCCGCAAAGTTTGGAGTTCCGGTGTGCCCGCACGCGGGCGGCGTGGGCTTGTGCGAGTACGTCCAGCACCTGGCGATCTTCGACTACATCGCCATCGGCGCATCACTCGAAAACCGCATCCTGGAATACGTTGACCATCTGCACGAGCACTTTCTGGAGCCCGTGGTGATCCGGAACGGGCGCTACATGCCGCCGTCCAAACCCGGCTACAGCATCACCATGAAGGCTGAATCGCTCGACCGGCACGAGTTCCCGAACGGCGCCGCCTGGCGCGCCTGAAGAAGGGAAAGTCAAGGGCCCGATGATTGGCGCAAAGTGCTAAATTGTAATTTTTACCCGCTGTCCTAGAATTGGACACAAATTCGCGCAAAGGGTCCCCATAGCGTGAATTTATCGTTATAAATTATTGTAAACAAGCAAGTTACAGGATTTGGAATTTTTGTCTCAAACGTCCCAAACGTCCCATTTGGGGCTGAATACCGGCCGAATCTAGCCTACTTTACGAGCGTATCGACACGCGGCCCACTCAGCGCCGCTTCCAGGCCCGAAAGCCCCACCCCGGAATTTTTCGGCCGCTCCCGCCGCCGCGGCGATAGTCAACAACGCTAGCGTACCATCGCGCGCCCCCGGGGCGGTGGGGCGGTGGCGCGACGCCAGCGCGCTGGCCATCGCCTCAGCCTGGCCGGGCAGCCTTGCCGGGCGAGCTTGTGGCGGGCCGCGCACATCTTTCCTCAACCGCGGGCTTTCAACGCTCGAAATTCTTGCTTATGATCGGAGCATGGACTCGCAGCACAAATTCTGGGACTCGGTCGCGCACAAGAAG
Source organism: Terriglobia bacterium (assembly GCA_035691365.1). Classification (GTDB taxonomy): domain Bacteria; phylum Acidobacteriota; class Terriglobia; order UBA7540; family UBA7540; genus SCRD01. The sequence continues at coordinate 554 of DASSJE010000223.1, read as the reverse complement.
AGGTTTGGCCATCCGCTCGTCACCGGCGAGCTTGTAGCGCGCACGGGCCTCGATGCCCGGGTTCTCGACTACGGCTGCGGCTACGGAAGGAGCATTCGCGAACTGCGCCAGGCCGGCTTCACGCATCTTTTTGGCGCCGACTCTTCTTCCGGAATGTTAGGGCGGGCGAGCAAGGAAAATCCCTTCGCCTGCTACGTCCGCACTTCGGGAGCGGAAATCCCCTTCTCTAACGGGTCGTTTGACGCGGTCCTGCTCGTAGCGGTGCTGACCTGCACGCCGGATTCGCGCGACCAGCTCCGCCTGTTCGGTGAAGTGTGGAGGGTGCTGAAGGATGGCGGCATTCTCTACGTGAGCGATCTGCTCATCAACAGCGACGCGCGCAACCGGGAGCGCTACCAGCGTTTCGGGCCCGCGCACGGCTGCTATGGGGTGTTCGAGCTCGGGGAAGGCGTGACGCTGCGGCACCACACCAGGGAGCACCTCGAGCGCCTCACGGCCCCGTTCAAGACCCTCAGTGCACAGGAATTCCAGGTGGAAACGATGAACGGCCACCA
>DASSJE010000222.1:0-28714 GCA_035691365.1 Terriglobia bacterium | reverse complement strand
GTGGAACCCGGTGCGAGGTTGCATCAAAATCAGCCCCGGTTGCAAGCACTGCTATGCTGAAACGTTTGCTGAGCGGTTTCGGGGCGTAAAGGGCCATCCTTACGAGCAGGGGTTCGATCTGCGGCTTGTACCGGAAAAACTCGGCGAACCGCTGCGCTGGCGTTCCCCGAAGATGGTCTTTGTAAACTCGATGAGCGACCTGTTCCAGGAGGGTGTTTCTGACGATTACATCGTGGCCGTTGCACGGGTGATGGCCCACGCAAACTGGCACACGTTTCAGGTGCTCACCAAGCGCGCCGACCGTCTCCTCAAGCTTCTTTCCACAAAACTCCTGGACTTCGCCTCCGATCCTCACATCTGGTGGGGCGTCAGTGTCGAGAACCGGAAGTACGGGCTGCCGCGAGTTGATGATCTTCGTCGTGCCCCGGCTGCGGTCCGTTTTCTATCTGTCGAGCCCTTGCTGGAGGACGTGGGAAAGATAAACCTTGACGGCATTCACTGGGTGATTGTGGGTGGCGAAAGCGGCCCCGGTGCTCGAATGATGAAAAAGGACTGGGTTTTATCCATCCGAGATCAATGCCGGCGGGCAGGTGTTCCATTTTTCTTCAAACAGTGGGGCGGCGTCAGAAAATCGGCCGCCGGACGATTGCTTCAGGGGAAAACCTACGACGAATTTCCCGCGAGAACCCGCCGCCCGGTCCGGGGAGCTCGCGAATGCATCACCTTGGCCAACATCATCGAGTCCCCGTACACGGCTTACACTCTGAATCCGCCGGCCGCCTCCGCAGCGCGGTAGACCACTTATGTGACCTGAGCATCGCGAGTCAGTGTTCAGCCGCACGCGTCTCACCGCGCTGGCAGCGTGGGCCATCTTTCATTGGTTTTACTGATACGCGAGGGAAACAATGACGCTTTTCATTTCTGAAAAAGATGTTCTGGAACTTTTCCCGATGAAGAAGGCGCTGGAACTCATCGAGGCCAGTTTCGGGGCACAGCATAGCGGCAGTGCGGCCAACCACCCACGCCGGCGGCTTTTTCAGCCCGGGTTCTCGCTCCATTACATGGCGGCGGCCCTGGCGGACGAGCGCCTAGCGGGGATGAAGATTTACACCATCATCTCCGGCACAGCCCGCTTTCTGGTGCTGCTGTTCGACACAAATACCGGCGGAATGCTTGCCGTGATAGAGGCGGACCACCTCGGCCGCGTACGGACCGGGGCCGCAAGCGGCGTGGCAACAAAATATCTGGCGCGCCCCGACGCTACGAGAGTGGGATTGATCGGCGCGGGGCGGCAGGCTCGCACGCAACTGGAAGCAGTTGCCGGGGTTCGAAAAATCCAGGCCGCACGGGTTTATGCCAGGAGCGAGACCCATCGCACAGAGTTCGCCAAAGAGATGACCGGCTATCTCAAGTTCCCGGTTGAAGCCGCCGCAAGCGCCGAGGAAGCAGCGCGCTTTGGCGACATCGTGGTTACGGCCACGAACTCCGCTGAACCCGTCCTCAAAGGAGAATGGCTCCGCCCTGGCACCCACGTCAACGCGATTGGAGCCAACATGGCGAAACGGCGGGAAATGGACGATACGGTGCTCGGCCGGGCCAGCATCATCACCGTCGATTCCATTGAACAGATTCGCGCAGAAGCGGGTGACCTGATCCACGGACTCCCCGCAGCCCATCGAAGCTGGGACGACGTGGTCGAGCTGAAAGACGTTGTGAGCGGAGACAAAACCGGGCGGGGATCAAACGAGCAGATCACGGTCTTCAAGTCGTGTGGAATTGCGATTTGGGACGTGACCGCCGCAGGATTTATTTACCGTGAAGCGTTCCGGAAGAAAAAAGGCGAGTCTTTCGCCATCTGGGAGGACCTGCCCCAATAGCCTGGCTTCATTCTTTCTTCGCCGGGCCCTTCGTTCCCGCTTCAATCGTGATGATTTTCGCAATCACGTCACCCGCCTCCGTCAACGTGCCTTTGGCCAGGATTTTTGTTCCTTCGCGAAGGTCTGAATCTTTGGCGGGACTTCCATCCTCATGTTGAATCTGGGTTGTGGAGTCGTACTTGACGGTGAACAGCAGATTCTGGCCGCTGTCCACAGTCAGCTTTCCGGCAGATTTTTCTGTAATGGTCCCATTGACAGAAAATGAGATGTCCGGCGGCTGGTTCTGGCCCTGAAATGCCACAAGCCTGAATGGCATCACCAGCGCAGCAAGCCCAAGCAGCAGCGCCGCCACAAAAAGCAGGCGGCGGGCTGGGTTCGCCGTTCTGGATACTTCGGCCACGGATGAAATTCTAATTCGGATTTGGGCAATATTCCACCGGACAAATGAAAGGTACTGATCGCCTTGTCTGCCCCTCACCCAGCGGCCCCACCCTGCGAATCAATCCGGAAATGCGATGCCGAAAAGATTTGAGGGTTTCACATACTGGATGCCCACTTCACCCGATTTCCCCGACCGGCCCCCCGCCCACACCACATGGAAGAGCGCATCCGTGTTCCCGGCCTTCGGCTTGACCCGGACCTCCATGCCCGGGGTCAGAGGCTGGCTGCATTTGAGTCTCGCCCCGAACTTGCTGACGGTCAGCACATAAGTCTCTTCGGAAAAGGCATCGCCGCCCGGCAGGACTCCTGTGACAATCACCGGGATGCGCACCTGGACTCGAGTGCTGCGACGCATTGAAGCTTTCAGGCCAAGCGCCATGTTAACCGCGTTCCCCTGCCAACGGTCCTGACCGGCGCAACATTCGGCGCCGGCCGCCGGGAATCACACAGGTCAAAACAGGCCATTGCGAAAAACGCACAGGCTTTCTGGACCCTTCACTGGTTGATCGTCAATCCTTTTCGAAAGCTTGAATCGGCTGGGGAGGGTCCGCCGGATTGCCTCTACATCCAATGCTTCCGGCGAATGTAGATGAAGACAATAATGGTTGAAGCCACCATCACCAGGCCAACCGGAATCAACGCGTAGGGGTCTTGTTCAAGCGGAAGCTTGATGTTCATGCCGTAGAAACTGGTGAGCACCAGCAGAGGCATCGCAATCGTGCCCCACAGGGTCAGGATCTTCATCACCTCATTGGTGCGGTTGGCAACGGCGGAAAGGTATATGTCGATCGACCCGGTCAGGAGGTCACGGTAAGTTTCAATGAAGTCGATCACCCGGACAACGTGCTCGTACACATCGCGGTAATAGAACCGAAGGTCCCGCTCAACCAAATCTCCCTGCCCCGAGTGCGGGATGTCATAGCGCCGGATCAGACTGTTCACGGCCTCGCGCATGGAGGTCGCAGCGCGGCGAAAATCCAGCAGCACGCGCTTTAAACGGAAAATCTCACGCAAGGTCGGCGGAATGGGGTTGCGAATCACGCGGTCCTCAAGGCGGTTGATAAAGTCGCCCAGGCGGTCAAGAGCCGGCAGATACTCGTCGACAGCGGAATCCACCAGAGCATGCGCAATGCGCTCGAGATTGTGCAGGGCGGACTCAGATTTCACCCGCGCGGCCACCGTTTGCACCAGCGCCGATTCGCCGCCGCTCACCGTAAGGAGATAGTCAGGCCCAAGGAAAGCGTCAAAATCCTCAAATTTCAGGCGGTCCGCCCCCGAAGCTGATTTTCCCGGCGGCTCCTGGGCCGTTCGCCCGCCTGCGTCCGGCGCGCCTTCCTGCGCGGGTTCCGCGCCGCCGGAAGTGGGCGCGCCGCGGGCTGATCGAATCTCTCCCGGAGCGTGCGCAAGCACTTTGATAACGATAAAAGTGTAGGAGTCGTGTTCCTCAATCCGCGCGGTTTGGCGGCGATGCCGGCAGTCTTCCACTTGCAGAGGATGAATGCCAAAATGCCCTGCCAGTTGGTCAAGTGCTGGAGACGGCGGGTCCGAGAGATGAAACCAGCGGACGCCAGGAATCACCGTTAATGACTCCAGTAAGGTCTCGACCGGTACCGGCGGCTCCTGGGACATGAGATCAAATGGATCGAAGCCAATATATCACGAAAATTCCGCAACGAGCGCCTTCCTCAATAGCAGGCCTGCCCGCCCTGCCGCAGTGGCCCTGAAAAGATCACTGAACAATCCTGAAAGTTGCCCCGATTCCAGAGGCTGGAGTTATCGAGGAGCTCGTAGGATTGCAGAGCATGGGGAAGAACCCGCCGGTTCCCCATGAGGCGGTTACAACCAAGCCATACCAGGTTTGGGGATGGATTTGGACGAAAGCATTGGCCGGCGAGCCCGCAGCGCTGACCAAGGACAAGGTTGTGCAGCCATTCGCGGCGACCGGGTTTGTTGGAATACTAAAACCGCCCGTCACCGGCAATTGGTAGGCGCCATTGTCCAGACGGATAATCGGGCTCGAGTTCGTTCCAACGCCTGACCATCGTATCTTCGACCAATAGGTTGTCGCGCCGGTACTGAAATTCCCAATCGGAACGTTGACGCAATTGTTTTCCTTGCCGCAGTAGAAATTCACGTCGTCAAGAACCGCCACGCCGGTAGGTGAAGTTCCTGTCGCGTCGTAGTACCAATTAGATGAAGTGGAAAATTCATCGAAGATTTTGAAATCATCATCGACGATCTCCGACGAGGCGTCCTTGAACTCGACGCCATGCGCCGTAGGGGAAGGGCTCGGCGCGTGCGTTCCCTGAATGAGGCTGTTGTACAGGCCCTTTTCGATCAGGGCAAAGCCGGGATACCCTTCCTGCCGCCAGCCATGAATGTGAATATCATGGGAATTGTAGATATAGATGGCGTAGTTATAAAGGCCCGACGGATAAGGATTCGCCTGGCTGAAGTTCCAACTGTGGCCGGACAGCGTTACGTCGCTGACGCCGTAAAGATACACGGCAGGGCCGAGGCCGGAGGTCAGCAACTCCAGGTTATTGAATGACAAGTCCGTCTCGGAAAATGTGCCCGTGCTGAGAGTGACGAAGGGACTTGTGATACTGAAATTGTTCGTGCCCGTAACCACCAGCGGATAATCCGCCTCAAGGGTATCATCCGACAGGAACGTGATCTCTCCGCCAAAGAGGTAAACCCCGAATGAATACGTCGTGCCGCTGAAGTGAAGCGGCATCGAAAAAGTGCAGTGTTCAATGTGCTCGTTCTGGCCGTTCTGGCCTGACGAGTTGCGCCCCGACAGGATACCCACCGTGCTGGGACTGCTGAGTCCGGATTTCTGGGCGGTGACGTCCAGGTCCCGGAAGGTCTTGTTGTTTGAAAAGGTGATATCAAACAGCACCCCGCCGGTGTTCGCGCAGATCAAGCCGGAGGTGCCGCTTTGCGCTACGCCCACACCACCGGAGCCTTTAATGGTCACCTTGGTATTGTCATTCGTCATGTTGATTGCGGTATTCAGCAGATAGCAGCCTGAACCGCCCACAGGAGGAACCAGAACCGTTCCACCGCCTGCGGCCACGGCGGCATTATAGGCTGACTGGAATGCCGGACTATCATTAGTTGTTCCGTCGCCCTTTGCGCCGTAGGCCTTCACGTTAAAAACCTGCCCGCCTTTGTCCTCGAGATTCGTCACGACCGTGGCGCCGGTGCCGCTGGGGCCGAAAGAGATGTTCTGGTTGGTTCCGAGCGATGAGCAGTGCAGGTCGCCTGCCGATCCCGTCACGCAGGGCTGGGGCTGGAACCATGTGCGGGCGTCGGTAACTGTGGTGATCGACGATGCCCCGGTCACAACCTTCGCGATGGGAATCTGCCCTGCCGAAAAAGTCGAGGCGGCGGCGGGAGAGCAGCTGTTCGCGGGATCAAGGTATATGTAGTTCGTGGAGCTGGCCGGCAGGGGCAGGGAGCCGCCGGGATAGCTGACCGGCGCAGGCGGATTACCGCAGTAGGAAGTCCCCGCGCTCAGGTTCAAGGTGAGGCCGCTCCCCGCCGTGGGCCAGTAACCCGGGGCCATGCCGTTCACGTATTTCGCGTTCGCTGAATACAGCGGCGTTCCCGCCGGCGCCTGCGGCTGCTGGGGAAAGGCAGGGATTAGCGAATAGCCGGCAGCAAACACAGCGAGTAGTGAGTAGCGAATGGCCAATAGGGGAAGGAATTTCCGGCCCCTATTCGCTATTCGCGATTCGCAATTCGCTATTCCCGTAGCTCGCAATTCGCAATTCGCTAATCCCGCAACTCGCAATTCGCTATTCACACGTTTCACCATATAACCACCTTTGCGGTCACTGTCGGATCAGACGCGACCAGATAGAGATTTGTACCGTCATACATTGTCGATGACTGGAACCAGATGGCGCCACTGGAGGTCATCTGAATCAGGGCACCCGCAGGCGTGCGGCCCAGCAAATGGGCCACCGTTATATTTCCCGCCACTCCCGGCGCAACCGCCAGGCTTCCCCAGATCTTCGTGGCCTGCGTCACCGAAGTCACGGCCGTAGCAGTGGTCACCACAATGCCGATAAAGGCGTCACCGTGAGTGCTGGCTGCACCGGTCAGGTTGTAATAGAACCCGCCGCTGGAATTATAGAAGAGATAACTGGTGGAGCTGGCCGGGGCAGCGGCAAGCGCGGGAGCCGAGCCCGGCGCATAACGCAGTCCCTGCGCATAAAGCGCGCCCGTGGAAAGCCCCGGCACAAGCGTGGCGGAAGTCGCCAGAGTGAAGCCGCTGGCCACTCCGGAGATGCCCCGGTCATTCACCCAGGCGGTCACTGTGGGGGCGGCCTGGATGGCCGTCTGCACATCGTTGGCGTCCTGCAGCAGGCTGTCAATAATCTGCCAGTTCGTGTCCAGATCGGTCTCGTAATTCGCCCCGTGCTGGGGCTCGATGATTCCCTTGCGTGGTAGAACTGTTCGGACGACTGCCATTTTATAATTTCCTCATTGGCTGATTTTTTGATTGAAAGATTTGAGAAACTGACTCATTGAATCAATCAGTCAATCAGTCAATCGGTCAATCCGTCAATCGTTCACTCACTCAATCTTGTCGCAAGCGTTCGCACTTTCACTAGCCCGTCAGATGTGGGCGTTTCCGTTCCGCCGTCCCAGTAATGGACGTCGCAGTGGACCAGCCCCGGGCTCGCCTCGTTCTTTTCTTCCACCCAGAAGTCCATCAGGAACAGGCTGCCGGGACCGGCGTTCACACTGGCCCTGGGGGGCTTGACGAGCGCTCCGTTGGTCGCCGCGCCGCTGGCCGGAGCGCGGGAACACCACGCGGCCACCTCGTACTCCAGCTCCTGCCGGGCGTATACGTAGCCATCCACCGGGCTCACCGGAATCGTTACCGTCTCGCCGTTCTTGTACCATCCATAAAAAATTTCAGGCCGCACCGCCGCAAACTTCGCGTTGTTGTTGATCTTGGTCAAATCGTAGTCGGTCAGCGGCTGGTCAGCTTGCAGCACCGAGTCGGGAAGGTCCACAAAGCCCGGGGTTGTCGCAAACGTCATTTGTGCCATTATTTCATTCCTCCATTGACTCACTGCTTCATTGAATCATCAGCCCATTGGCGGCCGCCGGCCGGGTAAGGGTTTCAATGGGTTAATGATTCAATGAGTCAATCACCAAGTTGTTTTCCCGCTCGTCCCGTCGGAATACGTCCGGGTGGATTCCTGCGACAGGAACATGTAGCGCTCGCGCTCGCTGGCCGAAGCCGCGCTCCACGCGGGTGTGCCCTGCGGAGCGATCCGCGAGAGCACTTTGGAACCCATCCAGCCCGTATCCAGCAACTGATAAGCCATGTTGCCCCGGGTATAATCAGGTTGCTTGTCCACCACTTCCGTTATGCGATTGTAGATTCCCTGCGTCCCAGTCTCCAGATTCGGCAACTGGGGATGGGAGAAATGGACAAAATCGCCGGCCTCGATCGTCAGGTTCATAAACTGGCTGGTGAGGCTGAAGGTGGCTGCCCCGCCGCGCGGCGAGCCCGACACAGGGTCCATCCCGCCGTAGCGCTGGAAGATCCGGTTGGCCGTAATGCTCGCCAGTGAAGCGCCGCCGCGCTCCAGTTTCATTCCCTTCGATTCAATAATGTTTTCCCCGGCCAGACCGAACTGCTGCAGCGAAGGCGCTGAAAGGAACAGCAGCTCGGTCTGGAATTGGCTCCCGTCGTAGTCCATCCGGAACGTCACCTGATTGATCAGGGGTTCCGGCTTGACGCCCGGGAGCGCCGTGATGTTCCGCTCGCTGAGCGAGGCCAGGCCCACAAACGAATAGGGCGGAACAAAAAATCTCGGCGACATGCGCCCGTCTGCAAGGATCACCGCATAACCGCCGAGCGGATGAAAGATCTCAAATTCCAGAAACTGTTTGGCTTCCACCGGCTGCTTGAACTCAAAATCGAAAAGGTAGCCGGCGAAAATCCCGTTGCGGTAGAACAGCACCTGGTCAATGTCGAGATAAGGATTCGGATTGATCAGCGTCGGGTTGGAAGTGAATGTGCCATCCCACTGCGCGGGATCATAAAGTTTCCACGCCGAACGCTCCAGCAGCGCGGATTGCCCCAGGCCCAGCTCATTCTGGATGACGATCAGGAGCGCGTCCATCGGATTGGCCAGCAGCGTCCGCGAATTCTTGCTTGTGACGGCCGCTCCATCATCTCCCGTGGTAAAGATCTGCGATTTGGCGTAGCGGTTCAGGTCCTGGCAATCGAGGCGCAGGCCGCCGCCGGAGGGAAGCACTTCGACACCTTCGATTTCCTGCGTGGCGACCGTGACGAAGTCAGTCGAGTTCATGCCTGGATAACCCACGCTGAGGGTCAGCCTGCGTCCCACCAGCTTGCCGCCGCTCGCCAGCGCCGTCATGTACCCGCCGCTGTCGACGGCGTCAATCTCGAGTGCGCCAATCGAGCTTTGCCCCTGCAACTGTTGGATGCTCTGATGCACGCCCTGCGGCACCTTCAGGCAGGGATGCCTGCCGAGATCAACCGGAGACGTGGCCAGGAGGATGTCGTTTCGCAGCGCCGTCAGCCAGAACCAGGCCGTTGATGACACCGTCTTGCGAACGACCATCTCCCATGGGAGCGCCCTCGACGCCAGGGAGCAGGACAGCAATCCATCCGACTGCGTTGTCCCCGCAACAATCTTCAGGCTGTCCACCAGGCGGCTGATAAATGAGGGCAGCCCGCCTGCATAGTTGGCGCTGAAATAGGTCCCGAGGTCGGCGTTATCACTCAGCCGCAGCAGGCCGCCCAGCATCGCCACCGTTCCTTCCATCGAGACCGATGCGGGAGAGCCCGAATAGCCGCCCGCTGAGTCTGCGTACGGCTTGAAACCGTCAAACGGCGTCAGTTGCTGGTAAGCCTGGTTGTAGGAATTCGCGGTGGCGCTGGCGAGGATCTGCTGGTTCGGAAGGAAAAAATTCTCATAGGCAAATTCCAGGCACGAAACCGCCTTGGTGTCGTCGCCGATATCGTGGCAGAACAGCGCCGCCCACGAGCTCGCGGCTTCCAACTGCAACGAGGTGTCGATGCCGGAACTGGATGCCCCCCGCGCAAAATGCCCCTTCACGCTTCCCGCCGCCGGTATCCAGAGCTGGTCGAGAAGCGCGGTCCTGATGTCGGAGGCTTTGGCGGAAGCCGTCGCCGCCGCGGCGCTCAACTGGGCGGCTTCAGCCTCGGTCACCATTCCCTGCGCCAGCAAAGTCTGGGCGGCTGTCGTCAGCACGCGCGATGCCTTGTCAAATGCAAACCAGCAGATCATGTTGTCGCTGGTGTTGACGCTCGCAATCTGCCCCGGCACGTACTGATAGCCAGGGTCCTGGTAAGTCCCCCAGCCGGCCGTGATCAGTTTCTGGCGCGCATCGGTCGCGGTGGACTGCAGGAAGAAAAGCAGGTTGAGCATGCTCTGGAGGCTTGTCGCTGCCCGCTCGTAATCTCCGGTCCGCTCCATGTAGATGCCATAGGCATAGGTCACCCAGGCCACGTCTCTGGACCGGATGGTCGCCTGGTCCGCCTGGCCGTTGTAAACGTCATAGGAAACGCTGAGCGATCCCGCGCGCTTTGGGGCGCCCGCTGAGAGATCGTCCAGGCTGAGATAACCGGCGGCTTCAAGCTCAACCGCGAACGAAGTAATGGAAACAACCGACTCGCCGCTGATGTACTTTCCGATCAGTGCGTTCAGATCGGCCAGATAGGTTTGCCAGGCGTTCAATTGCAGCGGCATGACCGCAGTCACCTTTTTCGCCGTCGCATCGTATCCCGCCGTCCCGGACGATACCAGGCAGAATGAAGTCACCTGCCCGGTGGAACTCGTGAGCCCCACCTTGAATTTGAAATCGACGTTGGCCTTGAACCGCCACTCGATAAGCGAATCGATGGCGTCTGGCAGCCCGGCGCCTGTAAAGTTCCACGCTGACGGAGCGCTGGTGGCCAGGAAGTAAATGATGTTTGAGCCGCCCGATTCCGACGGAGGCTCGGCGGCGTCCAAAGCATTGGTCACCGACCCTGCGCCCGACCCGAGCGCCCACCGCGATGTGGTGCCATCCTGCGCGTCTTCGAGAATCACCGTCGGGAGATAGCCGGGGCTTTCAAGCAGCGCGTTGAGTTGGGTAATAATGCGCGCCGCAGCGTCCCACAAACCGCCCGTGGTAAAACTGATGACGGCCAGGGCTGCGCTGTAAATCCAGCAGCGGTTCTGCACGGCCGGAAGGTTCGAGCTGGTCAGTTGCCCGCCGGTGAAAAAATCGGGGTCGCCGGGAGGCGCCTCGAATTCGCGCGGGAGATCGGCGTAGGCCGCCAGATTCTGCCGCGTGGAATAAAGATCGACGGGGCCCAGCGCCGGATGGTTGTAATACACGTGCGCCACCGGTGTGCCCGGACCCAACGTCAGGCTGGTCCCAAACCGCGCGTGCGTCGAGTCCTGAACGATGATGGGGATGTTGTCTTCCACCAGAGACTCCACATAGGAGGTTTTGACGTAGACACGGACAAAATAGTCGTGCAGCTTCGCGCCTACGCCCATGTTGGAGTGAGCAATCCAGTCCGTCACCGAAGAAGTTGAGGAGCCCGCTGCCGGCTGCGCGCTGCCGGCGTCCATCAGGAAGGCGATCACGGTTCCCGGCTGCACGCCCGCGACGCTCCAGGTGCCGTCAGAAGCAATCGTTGCCGAACCCTGGTAGTGGAAATTGCTGGTGAAGGAGTAAACGTCCACGCGATAAGCGGAAGCGGCCTGGACGAGATTCAGCGCGCGTCCGCTGATGGCGCCGGCGGCGCCGAGCGTGAAAAGGTTGATGAGCAGGCTGCCGGAAAGCAGCGGCGTGGGCGAATAGTTCAGCGGAAAACCGTCCGGGCCCGTCTGGCCATCGGCGCTGAGGCCGGCAATTGGGTCGAGGACGATGTTCGGCACGGCATCCTGCGCCAGGCCGGAAAGAGGGGCGTTCACCGCGACTACCGCGCCTTCAACGAATGCCGCGGTGGAGTCGGTGGAAAGCACGACGCCCGCAAACGGCGAAACGTTGGCGTTAATCTGGCCCTGCAGCCACGCCAGTTCCTGGGCCAGCGCCGCCGCCAGGTCTCCGGAATAATAATCTTTGACTTCCGCCATCCCGTGCTCCTCGCAATTTTGTCAGTAACCGTAGCCCGTGGTCCCGTAGCCGTTCACACCATAGCCGGTGTGCAGCACGTTCATGTCCTCCGGCCGAAAAGTGGTCAACAGATCCATGACGCCTTCAATCTGCACCAGGTAGAGCGGCCGCTTGGCGAGCGCCGCGTTGTTCGTGTCAAAACTCGGATTTGTCATCACCGGCATCGAATTGTTCCATTCTTAAAGCAACATTTTGTATCTGCTCGACCACCCGGCTAATCAGTTAACAGCCGCGCGGAACTTCACCTTCACGCTGTAGACGCCCGGCGCCACATAGGCCACGGTCTCGCCGGTGTCTTCCAGAAGGCAGTTGGTGAACGCGCTCTGCGAAGCATCGGGATAATACGCAAAGGGCGCGCCGGTGAGCGCAAAATCAAAAAATGCCGACCAGGCTGCAAGATCGTTCCCTGCCCGGATGTAATCAACGCCGAACTCGAGAAAGGTGTCGATCCGTTCCAGCACGGATTCGCGCACGCCGGCGGTGGAAATGTTGTCGTGCCGGACGGCGTTCTTCGAGTAGCCCGGCTGTTGCCGCGGCGCCGATGTAAAGTTCAGGGTCTGTTCCGTTCCGCCCGTCGGGGTGTAAACAATTTTCGGATAGCTCACTTCGTTCGTCCTCCCGGAGTCCGCATGTCGCAGGTGGCATGTGGTATGCGGGCCCACATGCTACCTGCCACATACCGAATTTCCTTCTCATGCCCGCGTCGCCGGCTGCCGCACCACGGTGTAGGCGACCAGGTTCACGTCGCGTTCCATCACGGCGGTCGAGATGTGCCGCACCAGTTCATCCACTCCCGCCTGTCCGCCATAAACCGGTCCCTGGAAAATCACCTGGACCGTTTGCGAATTGGGTGAGGCGCTTTGCGAGCTCGCGGACTTTGCGCTGGAGGACCTGCTACCCGACGATGAATTGCTGGAAGCAGTCTTATGGCTCGAGCTTCCGCCGGAAGCGCCTCCGCTCAGCGCCTGGGTAGCCAGTCCTGCCGCCCCTCCCACCGCGCCAAACACCGCCGCGGCTTCAAACGCCTGCGCCGCGCCGGCAAAGTCTCCCACCGCCAGCATGTAAAAGCCCAGCGCGGTGGAATAAATCGCGCGCACCACGGCCTCCTTGGCGATCGCGGTAAGGGATGAAAGCGCGGCCTTCTCGAAAGCCTGGCCGATGCTCTTCTGCCAGACGCTCGCGTTTCCCGTGTTGCGCACCAGCGCTGAATCAAACGCCTGGAAGCTGCCCAGCAGGCTGCTTCCGAGCGCGTCCGAGGCGCTCAGCGCGTTTGAGAAAGCGTTGCGCGCGCCCGTGCCCCATTGGCTGAGAGTTTCCTGGTTGCGGCTGAGCGCCGTGTTCAGGCTGCTGAGGCCCAGGCTGAAATTGCCCGTGAGTCCCTGCAGCGATTTCTGCACGTTCCCGAAGCTTGAAGCGCCGCTGCTCGACCACTGCGTGAGGTCGGAGGTCATTCCGCTCAGGTTGCCGCTGAAGTTCTGGCGAAACGACTGGATGCTCGCATCCGCCTTCGAAGGATCGGCGGCAATGGTGATCAAAAGTTCTGCTGCGTTGTTGGTAGCCATCATTTTTCCGTCGCTCTACCAGCGCACGTTTCTCGCCCGCTGGCCGGCGTCTGCTTCATCCATGGATTCCGTCAGGGCGTTGGCGGCCGCGCGTTCGGCGCCCAGCAAACGGGCGGCGGCGGCCAGATCAAAATCCAGCGCCAGCACCGGATCGCTTAGCCCCACCATGCGGCTGGGGCGGCAGCCGAACTTCTCCGCCGCCATCGCCAGCAGCATAAAGTTTTCACTTCTGACGAAACCCCTCCAGCGAAGCGCTGGAGTGTTCCCCCTTTTTCGATCGGGTTGCGGCGCCGGCTGGCGCTTTGGCCGCTGGAGCGCCCTCGCCGTCCAGGGCGCGGCAGGCCCACTCAAAGATGAAGGCGCGATCACGAATGGGAATGTCGTCCAGAGGAATCTCGTCCGGCCCGTCGCCGATGGGCGGGTCCACCACGCTGGCCTCGACCAGCCGGGCGGCGAAGTTGGCCAGGTCGACAATTTCCTCCCGTGTCAGTTCGCGGTCGCCTTCGCCTGGCGACGCGAGCGGATCTTCCAGCGCCACGGCCAGCAGCCCCTGCGGGATGCGCCCGCTCATCACCCATTCCAGCGGATCGGGCCGCACGGCCAGAATGGTGGCGCCGCTCGGCAGCGTCAGCAGTTCGGCGCGTGCTTCGCGGTCCGCCTTCGCCGCGTGCCGCCAGGTTTCCGTTGTAGCGATTCCATTGCCTTTCCTCATGCGACCCCCAGTCTATTGGCTGATTGACTCATTTTCTGATTGGCTCATTGGCAGATTGTCTCAATGATTCAATGGGTCAATGAATCAATCATTCAATCCTTAAATTTGTCGATAGATTTTCCCCACCTGGTCGCCCACGCCGCGAGTGGGATCGGCGAGGCCTTCGAACTTGATCTTGTAGGTGGTCTCCTTGGCGCGCTGGAACGGCAATTGCACGGCCTCGGCCTGGTAGGCCTGGTAAAGCTGCGTCACCACAAACTTGCCCGCCGCGTCCCGCCGCGCGGAAACCACCGCCACAGAAGTCTTCGGAATGGCCATCAGCCCGCCGAAGGAGATCTCTTCGTAGTTCTGCGAGCCGGCCGGCAGCGAGCTGTCGGTACCCGATGAAAAACTTCCGTGCACCACATAATTCTTCAGTTTCGCCAGGTCGGATTCTTTCAGCGTCACTTCGATGGAAGCTGCTTCGCCCGTCATCACCACGTCGACGGGCCCGGTCACCTGGTCCGCCGTAATCTCCGTCAGTTTCGGGGTCAGCACCATGGTGGCCGCTCCATCCGTGGCTCCGGCGAACAGCGGCGTCCCGGCGGTGGGATTTCCGCCGCTATCGATCGTCAGCCGGTTGCCCGAGGTCGGCACGGCGACGCCCAGCCACAATTTTCCCGGTCCCTGGTGTATTTTTGTTGCATCAACGTTTGCCATAGTTCCTCCCGTTCATTTGTGATCGAGTGATTGGGTGATTGCGCGATTTTGAGTTTGCGATTTTCAATCGCTCAATCGCCCGATCACTCAATCACCAATCTCTTACTTTCCTGCCACCGTCCAATTTGTTCCGTCGCAATAGCCCAGCACGTGGTTCGTTCCGCCGCCCGTGATGGCCGCGCCCCACGTTGCCGTAGTGGAATCCCTGATGGCCTGCATGGAGCCTTCGATCGTGCTGCTGCACGCGGGCGCGGAGGCAAAAGTTACGGGCTCGCTCCGGATATCGCCCTTCACGTCAAAAGCCGCTTGCGGCGACGTGTTCAGAATTCCCCACAGGCCGTTGTGGGTGATGATGGAATCGTAAGCCCCGCCGTCATTCGGTTGAATGTAGGTCGAGTAGGACTGCTCGTATATCTCCGTCTGCTGCCCCACCAGCGTCTGCAGGTTAATGGTCTCGCCGGAACGCACCGTGAAGCCCTTCGGAAACATGGGCATGTTGCCGAGATACGAGCCGTTGCCGCTCGAGTCCACATTGGTTGTGAAGGCCACATAATTCTGCCCGGCCGCGCCCGGCGAGCTGGTGTCGATGCACGTCCCGGCCACCTGCCCGCAACTCATCACTTCCGTGTCCGATCCAGCGCCGAGGTAATAGGTGGCCACCGTGTGGGCGCCCGCGTCATAGCCATTGTTGCCCAGCATGGTGAACGATTCCGCGTTCTGGTCGAGCCGCACGCCGTAGGAATAGTACGTCTCCTCGATCAGATTGCCGCTGATGTAGCCGCCGCTGTCGTTCTGCGCCCCGGCGCCATACCCGACAAACTTGAACGGAGCGTCGCCCGCCGTCGCGCTGCCGCTGCCCTGGCCGACGGTGTTATCTACAATCTGAATGCCATTCGCGTAGGTATTGCCCACTACGGCATGACGCACGCGGTTAAAGTAGTCGTCGCGAATCACCGTGCCGTAACCCTGGAAGGGCGCGTCGGCGTTGCCCGTTCCGAGGTCCGCCGGGTTGGGGCCGCCCAGGATGATGGCGTCCTGCACATTGGCCGTGCCGGTCTGGCTCGACGTAAAGCTGCAATCGTGAACGTGCAGCGTGGTGTTCGTGGTGAAGATGAACGGCACGGAATCGCTCGCGCTGTCCTGAAAGGAAACGTGGTCAATCTCCATGTAACCGCCGCCGCGCGTGTCAATCTTGCCCTGGGCATCGGAAGTTTCCGTCATCATCAATATCGATCCGTTGGAAGGCGCCAGGCCCCAGCTTGCCGAGTTGCCGTCCATCGACGCGCCTTCAATCCGGTAAGGCGGCTGCTTCGGGCTCGACGCGCCGTCATTCGGGACCGTCAGCGCGCCCGCAATCAGATAAATTCCCGGCGGAAAGTAAATCACGCCGCCCCTGGCCGCGTAGGCCGCCGCGAAGGCAGCGTTCACTGCGGCGGTGTCGTCCGTCGAGCCGTCGCCCTTCGCGCCGTACGCCTTCACGTTGAAAAGCTGGCCGCCCTTGTCGGTGATCCCGGTAGTGATGGCGCCGGCGGAAAAGGTCGTCACCGTGCTTCCCGGCGAACTGGTTACCGCGCCCGACAGCGCCGGCATCTGGCTCGAAGCCACCATCGTCGTCGGCGTCGAGAGCGACGCGCTGCGCACGCCGGACAGCGTCACCGGCCCGGAAGCGGGCACCGTCCAGTTCTCGGAATGGTAGGGCACGCCGGACAGCTCATAGAGCGCCTGGTAACTCGCGCCCGCCGGCGTGGATCCGGCCGTGGGCACCAGCGCCACGCTCAAGGCCCCGTTCGTCACCGTGGCCGTCGCCACTGTGCCCTGGAAAACCACCGTGCCGTCCGCGGCGGTGAAGGTGGAATCGGCTTTGATCACGATCCTGCCGCTGGGCAGCGAGCCGTCAGGCGCGTGAATTGTGTCGGCGACGGTGGTCTTTGCCTGCGCAAAAGCAGCGATTGGCGAGTAGCCAGTAGCGAGTAGGGTTAGGAAAACTGCGAGTAGCGAGTAGTGCGTAGCGAGTAAGGGAAGGCCTTTCAACCCCCACTTCGCCATTCGCAATTCCCTATTCGCTGGTTTTAGCATTCGCCGCTCGCTATTTGCTGCTTCTTGCTTCATCCCCGGCTCGCAGCCCCCCATCACGATCTCGAGCCGCCTCGCCGATTTTTCGCTTCCACTTTTCCCTGTCATTCGCATCCTCCAGAATCGTTCAAGCCGCCGCGCCTGCCCTGTGGTCCCGGCACGTGAAAAACTTCAACACAGAGGCCACAGAGGATCTCTGTGCTCTCTGTGTTACCGCTTTTGCGCCACAGAGGGCACAAAGAAGCGCCAATAGCACGCTCTCGTCCCCACTCGCTGCTGTTTCGTAATTGGTAATTCGTAATTTGTAATTCATAATTACTGCCATAATTCATAATTCACAATTCATAATTGCCTTCCACCTGTTGCATAACAAATCCAACCCAGTTGTTTACGCGGTCGGCGGTGAGCACCAGCAACGGGCGCATGGGGACTCCGTGGCCGCGCCGCGGGGCAGGCGGCAGCGAGGCTTCCCCCCATCCCCATCCGGCGCCCGTCTGCTGGAACCCGGCGTAGGGCAGACCGCTGCCGAATTCGAGCGAGCTTTGGTCGATGACTTCCACATGGTCCGGCGATTGCGGATCGGTCAGGGAAGCGAGCAGCGCGCCGCTCGCGACCAGCATGCCGCCCGCGCCGTGCTTGCGCTTGAGGGTGGAGGGCGCCAGCGCGGCCCAGGGCGTACCGCCGCCGGCGCCGCTGCTGGCAAACTGCTCGGCCTCCATCTCGCAGAGGTCTTCCGCAATCATCCGCATCGAGGGTGAAAGGTCCGCGAGCTGCGCCTGCAAAAGATTCAGGCTGTTTTCAGCCGCGTCCGAATTGATGAAACCGTTAAATTGCATCATGCCTTTTCTGTCACAGCAGCGTCAGCCCGTCGCGCCGCCTTCGAACTTCCGTGTTTGCTTTCAATTACGAATTACAAATTACGAATTACCAGATCCTGGCGTAGCTGAAGGTGCAGCCGCATACATCGCAAAGGCCGCGACGTATGCGCCGCCCAGCCCCATCTGTGCACCACCCCGAGGCTTAGGGCGGCAATTCGTAATTGGTAATTGGTAATTCGTAATTGTTTTCATAATTCATAATTTCATTGCTCTTCCAACTCGATGGCGAATTCGATCTGCGGGCCGCGGGCGAGCGCGCCGCCTCTGCGTTGCACCAGCGCGCCAAGGTTGTGCCGCGTAATCCGCAGGTCGAGGATCCTGGACACCGCCGGATCGAGCCCGCTTGTGGTGCCGCCTGGAACGGTCGTGTGGCTGATGGCCAGCGGCGAATAAAAATCCTCGAGCGGCACGGAAGCCAGCACCAGATCGGCCACCCGGAGCGTGTCCATGGCGTCTTCGGCCAGCCATTCGGGATCGGTGCCCATCAGCGCCATGGCGCAGTAAAAGTTGAGCGTCTCGCTGCGCAGGTCGATGTCACTCACAAGGTCAAAGTCAATCTGCTGCGCCACCAGCACCAGCGCGGGCCAGTTCTGGATGGGCGTCGCTTCTTTCAGAAAGGCGGCGAAGGGCAGCAGCGAGCGGCCTGCGGGGCGCGTGGCGTTCACAATGTCCAGCGCCGCCTGCTGGTCTCGCTGGAAAATGGCGATCAGTTGGTCCACCAGAGGTTTGGCAAACTGGGCTTGATACTTCGGTATCATAATGTCCTCGTTCTCATGAAATGTAAGCTTGGAGAAATTGACCAGTTCTTGACTCCAAGCTTATCAGGGCTTAAAATCCCGCCTTGTTGAAGCTTATGACCGACGAGCGCAAAGTTCCGTCACCTCCGCCCCCCCGACCTCAACAGCCAGAGCGTCGAAGCCCTGACAGGGGTACCTTTTCTGATGTCCCTCCTTCTGACCGACAGGATCAGCCTCCGCCACCACCGCCAGACCGTTGGGTCAAAAAGGGGGGAGCCTAGTGGCCAAAGGCTAGCACCACCAGCGTTAGCAGGTTCAGCATGAGGGCGAAGAGGGTCAACCGAAAACACCACTCCAAGAACCAGAATTTTTGGGTATTGACCTTGCTATTGTGCTCGAATCTCTTAGTGCTCTTCTGAATCTCTTGCCTAGCTATTTCCGTTATGACCTTTGACGCGGAATCTGGGTCGCCGTTGTAGAATGTCGACAACCGTTCGACCCACGACTGGAACTCTCCGGGTGCCGTCCTTGCAGCATACTTTCTCGGCCATAACTCCCCGAGGGCCAGCACGCCAGCGACGGCAAGAAACAGGATTGAGAAAAACTGTGCGAAGTGCAACCACGGTGGGAGGGCCGGTTTGCTATCCAGGAATCCGGCAGATTGGGTTGCCAAGAACGTGATTGCGACGACAGCGATACTTGTTTTGACATCTAAGGTGTCGCCCAGTCCGAACTCCAGGTCATCCTGCGACTTTACGTGCTCCTCCACGGACCTCAGGTAGTCTTCCATTTCGTTCCTCCTATGTCTGCTACAATCATGACGCTCTCGAGTTTGCGCTCAATAAGATACACCACACAACGGTGAGTCACGGTCAATTCGTCTCTAATCCCAACTGTCAGGTTCGGTAATTCGTAATTTGCAATTGCCTTTCATTCTTCACCCTTCACACTTCAGACTTCGATGGCCCCGTCTTCTTCGTGGCCTCTGCGCGCTGAAAAGTTTCACCACAGTGGACACAGAGGATCTCCGTGCTCTCTGTGTTACCCCTTTGGGGCCACAGAGGACACGGAGAACCCCCAACAGGGCGCCTTCGCCCTGGCATCCTGGCGATTCGCGGATGGCGCAGACGTTGCGCTCTTGGCAATGCCTGAGGTCCCGCCAATCCCCTCAGCGCATGGTAAATCGTAATTGCCTTTCATCCTTCATCCTTCACACTTCATACTTCAGTAAACGTCATTTTTGCGGAACGCCAGGTTGCTGTCCGTTTCGGGGTCGGTCGGGTCGGTTTCCTGCCCGGCCACGCCGCCGAAGGCGGGATAGACATCTCCGGTGCGCGCGGCGGAGACAAACAACTTGTCGTAGGTGCCCTGGCCGAGTTCCGTCATCATGTTTTCAAAACTTTTCCGCAGCGTGTTGGGGTTCGCCCATCCCTGCGTGGAGGTGCCGGGACCGAGCATGGAAAACAACGCGTCGCCCAGGTCCGCCCCCGCTCCGCTCTCATTCATCAGCGAGAGCACGGCCTGCGCCGTGGGGTTGGCGGTGTCCAGACTGGTAAGGTCGTAGCCGCGCGCCGTGGTCAACGCGGTGATGCGCGCCGCCTGGTTATCAATCCACGCCTGGATCTGCGCGTCGCTCGGGTTCTGATTGGTGACGCCCCGCTGAAAGCCGGGATAATGCGCCGCAACGGCGTCGATGGTTGTAAAGCTCACTTTGCCCTCCCGCTATCGTTTTTGAATTGGCGATTGAGCGATTAGGCGATCGGGTGAATGGGTCATTTATAGATTTCCCCATTGGCTCATTGTCTGATTGCAAGCGCAAAAGGTGCGCATCCGAAACTTGAAAATGAATCAATGAGCAAATGTTTCAATCAGTAAATCTCCAATCACTCAATCACCAATCACCCAATCGCCAATTGTTTTACGCCACGGCGCTCGTCCACAGGTAGGCGGCGTTGGCGGCCACCACCTTGGCGTCGTAGTAAAGCTGGACTTCCACCACGTCCGCGGTGCACGCTTCATCGCGGTAGCGCTTCACCAGGAAGCCGTCCGTGTTGGCGCCGAACAGCCAGGAAAACTGGTAGCCCAGCGAAACGGTGCGGCGGCCCGGCGTGGGGGGCTTGTAGAACAGCAGCGCGTTCTTGCCCCAGATGTATTGGAAGTTGTCGGGGTCGCCTTCCTTGGCGGTGTTCTCGATGGCCCCGCCGATGAGGAAGTAGTCAACGTTGAAGACACTCTTCAAGTGGTCAGGCTGCAGGATGCCCACCTGCGTGTACTTGAAGCGGTCAACGATTTTGGGGTGCTGCCGCAGTTGCAGAAACACCTGGTAACCCACCACCAGGGCGTTCGGGGGCTGCCCGATCTGCTGCTGGATGGTGGCCTTCTGCGTCTCGATGGCGGCGATGGGATCGGAGTTGACGAAGTCCGACCACTGGCTGGTGCCGGAAAGCGCCGAGGTTTGCGTCACCACCGCCGGGTTGGTTGCCACGGACGCCACCTGGATCTCCCGCTGCAGATAAATGAGGTCGGTGAGAGTTTCCGTGGTGTCCACGTCCACGTCGATGGCCTGGTCGGCGTTGGCGCGCAGCTCGTCGGGAATGGCCTGCGCCAGCGCGTGCCCTTCGGCAAAGTAGGTGTCGGTGGAAAGCGTCCAATTGATTTCATTCGCGCGGGCGCCGGGCCGGCGTGCGTCATCCATAATGCGGAAGCGGTCCTTCGAGTAAATGAAATACTTGTTGGACTGCTTGCTCACCGGAATCGGCTGGAACACCTGATCGGCAATGAACTGCGCGTTGTGATAAGCGATGGAGACGTTGGTCAGGGCCTGATCAACATGGACCATCGAAATGTCTGGCATAACAATTCTCCAAATCCACTCTGAGTCGGCGCTCCGCGCGCGGGTTGAGGTGCGGTCGGCAATCAGCGATCAGCCGCCAGCAAACAAGCTGTTGCTGGAAGCCGGCCGCTGAGGGCCGAAAGCTCCAAAACGCGGAGACCTGTCAGCAGGTCGCACTTCTCAAAGTGGAGCGTAGTACCCCGGCGGCTGACCGCCAGGGCCTGCTCCGTACCGTCTGGTACGGAGCCTGACCCGCGTCAAGATTGACTCATTGGCTGATTGCCTCATTGATTCAATGAGTCAATGATTCAATCAGCCAATCGCGTTAGCTGACCGGCACCACGACCGGGCCGGGCGAGAGAAACACGAACAGCACTTCCCCTGCGTTGGCCGAGCTCTCCGCAATGCCCAGAACGTTGTGCAGCGTGGCTGTGCCCGGAACGGACGTCAGGTTCGACGCCTGCAGCGCGCCGGTGGAATCGGCCACTTCAACGTATGCGCCTTTGGTGATGGAGCTGGCGGCGTACGCGCGTGAAATGCCGTATTTGCGCACGATGACGTTTTCATTCTGGTTCGGCTGGTCCTCCTGCGTGATGCCCCAGGCAAGCTGGTTGGCCGCCGTGGGCAGCTTGCACTCGCCGTCGTTCGTGGCCGGCACCACGGCGCGATACTGCGTGACGCCGCTGGCGCTGGTGATTTTGTAAGTCTTATCGAGAACGTATGTTGCTCCTGCCATTTATCCTCCAATTGATTCATTGATTGATCGGATCGTTAATTCATTGCCCATCGGTCCATTGATCTGCCGAAGCGGGCCGATCCACGCCGGCCGTTCGGCGGACCAATGATTCAATGAGTCAATGGAAAAACTATTGCCCGCTCACCGACCGCCGGTACTGATGGATCAGGTCGGGTTGCTCGCGCCCGATTTCCGTGAGCGCCTGCCCGTAGCTGACGCCGCGCTCTTTCATGCGCTGTTCCGCCATGAACTTCACCTGGGCCTGCACGTTTTCCGGAACGCCGCCGGAAAAACCTACAGGCTGCAGCGGAACGCGCGCCTGCTGTTCGGACATCAGCCGCGTGAACGCGCTGAAGTCCGCCAGCGCGATGCGCCGCCAGTCGTCGCGGCGCCGAGGCAGGATCCTGCCGCTGCGCACCGCGTCGTCGAGAGAACGTTCCACCCGCGCGCGAAAAACTTCCACGGCGGGAATCGATTTGCCTTGCGCTTCGGCCTCGGACAGCACGTTGGCCGCCTGCGCCATGGGGATTTCCGAGCCGGCGTCCGGCGCGGCGTTGGTCCCGCCCTGGTGGCCGGCCAGCGCCGCCAGCGCGTTGGCGGCATCTTCCGGATCGGCGTAATACTCGTCCGCAAGGTCCGGATGACTCGCTTTGATTTTTCCGTCCGCGACGGAAAGTTGAAGCTTCTTCATAAAACCTCCTGTGTTGATTCCTGAATCTGGAATTTTGGATCGTTCGTCGTTGTTTCCGGCATCATCTTCCACCAGGCGGTAGCCCGGATCGGACAGCCGGATTTGCGGCATCTCTTCCAGGAACGGCCGGTTGGTGAGCGCCACCGAAGTGAGCGTCGCTCCCTGCGCCTTGCCGGTCCGCTTGTTTTTTGCGCCCCAGTCGATGGCCGGCGAAATGTAGCGGTACTCGCCGTTCTTCACCAGCGTGCGGGCGCGCTCCGTGGGTTCAAACCAGCCCCACAAAATAAACCGCGAGTCGTGAGTGGCGGATAGCGAGTCGTCGCTTCTATTCGCCATTCGCAATTCGCCATTCGCTCCCAGCTTTTCCGGCGCATCGATCCCCACAATGCGGCCCGCACTCGGGATGGGGCCGCCGGCGGCGACTTCCGGCATTTCGCTGGCGTGGTCGTAATCCACGTTGATCTCGCCGTTCTGCCGCTTGCCAAAGTTGCGCACAATCGATTCCAAATCGTCATGTGTGATGGAAAATGTGTTCGCTCCGCGCACCCACGTTCCGGTGACGGCGAGCGGGATGCGCACTTTCCCTGCCGCTTCGCCGGCCCCGGCGCCCAGCGTGGCCATAAATCGAGGTGTTGTTGTCTGTTCCACTGTGCTCAGCATTTTGTCTCCCATCTCAAATTTGAAATTTCAAATTTCAAGTCCCTGCTCGCGATTCGCTACTCGCTATTCGCTTTCCCCTGCCCCCTGCGCTCCCGGCGGCTGCGGCAGGCCCAGCTCCCGCGCGATGTGCTGCGCCAGCTCGGGATACGGGGCCATCACATTCGCGGTGGCAAGCTGGCTCAGCGCCGTGAGAGTGGCATCCAGGCTGCGCGCGCGCAGGTTTGAAACCTGCAGCGTCGGGTAGCGTTCCACCCCCTCCCAGTTGTAATCCACCAGGCGTTTTACCGCGGTGGCGTTGAGCGTGCGCGCGATCTGGTCAGCGGTGGCCTGCACGGCCAGGAAGAAAAAGTCGGTCATCTCCTGCCCCAGCGCGCGGTTGCCACTCGATTTCGAGCTCTGCCCGAGGTTCATAAAAAAGGCAAGTGCCGTTCTGGATATTTCAATGTTGTGGTGTTCTATAGAATTAAACAGGTCGCGCACCTGCCCCTGCACGCCCTGCAGGGTCAGCTTCCATCCTGCGGGCAGGGCGATGCCGGTCTTTTCGTGCGCGGCGAGCTGCGTCACCCACGACGCGGCCGCCTGGCGGTCTTCCCTCGAAGCGTTGGCGCCCTGCTCGATGGTGGGAATGCCCAGGCCGTTGCGCTCGCCGGCCATGGCGTCGATGCGGTAGAGGTTGTGTTTGATGTACCAGTGCATGTAAGCGGGCCGCAGCATCGAGCGCCCGAAAAAGTTGGCGCCCTCCTTGTTGAACGTAAACACGCCCAGGCGGTCCACGGGAATCTCGACGCTCTCAAAATTCGAATTGCGATAACCGTACTGGTTCAGCGCCAGCAGCGTTTCCCCGTCCGCGTCGGTAATCCAGCGATAGAAAGTGACGGGCAACCGCGGCGCCAGCCGCGCCAGGCGCACCTGCGCGCCGTCCACGGCGTAGATCTCTTCGTGCGCGGCCGCACCAAACGGCAGCATCAGCAGCGCATTGCGCAGCACGTCGTCCCAGCACTGGGTGGTTTTCACGCCCGCGGGCGAAACGTATTCGAGCCCGCCAAAAACATTCTCTTTCACAAACGCGGCGATCTCCCGGTCGAGCGCGGCAGGGCTTGCCGGCAGCACGTCCCAGTTGGCCGCGCGGATGGGCAGCTCGCACGCCAGCAACGTGGCGGCCACCTGCGCGTCCGAGCGCCGCATCTTTTCGTAGGTGCGGATCGCCGTCAGCCCTTCAAGCTGCGGATTGTATTCGCCAAAATCTTCCAGAAATCCGTGGAAGATGGGCGTGCCGGGCAGGCCGACGGGCAGCGATTCCGCCGCCGCCGCCGTCCGTTCCATCGGCACGTTCACCTGCGACTCGGCCAGCGCCGCGTTTCCCCATTTGATATCAATCGGTCCAAGTTTCATCGTTTCTCCTCAATCTTCGTTGCCAGTCGATTGCTGGATGAAGCGCCCGTCACCCGTGTTTTGCAATTCGTAATTTCTTTTGCCGCCTTCTCTGTGTTCTCCGTGGTCTGAAAAGATCCAACACAGAGGACACGGAGTGTCTCTGTGCTCTCTGTGTTAAAGCTTGCGGGCCACAGAGGACACAGAGTTGTTGGTTGCAGCTTTCTCTTTCGGCGCTGCAAAGACCGACCGGGTTTTGTAATTCGTAATTCATAATTCGTAATTAGCTGCGCGCCGCGATGTGGCTACGCCAGCATGTCCCACCCTCCATCCAGCTCCCGGAACGCCCGCGGATTGATGATGGCCGCGCCGCCGGCGAGATACGCGTCAGCCGCCACAGGGGCGGGTTCCGATTCCGCCGCCAGGTCGGCGAGCGCCTTGGCCCAGAACTCGTCGGCGTGCCCCGCCGCGGTGCGCGCGGCGTCGAACCGCAGATTGCCGCTCGCGGTCACCACGCGCTTCACGGCGCTGAAGGCGCGCCGCACATCGCGCGTGTCGGGCAGCAGCGATAGTTGCTTTTCCATCCGCCGCCTGGTCCTGTACGCCAGGTTTTCTTTGATCGCCGCCGTAAACGTCACGGGCTCGACGCGCGGCCCGAATTCTTCCGCCAGAGTTTCCGCCAGCATGGCGCCGATGCCCGTGGCGTCAATCGCCGCGCGGCGCACCAGCGGCTGGCCGTCTGCCCGTTCCATCCTCAGCAGTTCGCGCGCGCATTCGAGTTGCCCGGCAAACGGAGCGCGATCGAGCGTGCGCACAATGCGCGCAATGGCGAGATGTTCTCCCGGCTCCTGGCGCCCCTCACCTCCCGTCATTCCAAGCCCGTTAAGACGGGCGAGGAATCTGCTGTTCGATGAAGCAGATCCTTCGGCCGCATCAGCGGCCTCAGGATGACGGCCTGCGGCGGTCACTTCATCCAGCCAGAAAACCGTGCGGTCATGCTGCCGGCCGATGTCGATGCCGAGAAAAAACTCGGAAGTAGGAAGTGGGAAGTAGGAAGTAGGGGAAGAAGAAGATTGCCCTGCCTCCCATTTCCTGTTCCCTATTTCCTGGTTTTCGAAGCCGCGCCCTGTACCGTCTGGTACGGGGCCGCGCCCTGTACCGTCTGGCACGAAGCCGCGCGCCGAGGCCAGATGGTGGGCCGGAGTATCCGTACTGGCCTCGGCACTTAGGCAGGCGGCAAGGAGCTCGGGTGAAAAGAAGTTTTCCGCCGTGGAAACAAACTGGCAGCAGAATTCCTGCTGAAAAGTCGATTCGTCATCGCAGCCCGCGCGCAGCAGCTCGATATCAATCTTCAATCCCTGGCGCACGGCCTCATAAACGTCGCACCAATGTGGGGACCAAAAGCGTGAGTCGGCAGTCGGGAGTCGGCAATCGCGTGAAGAACGGGAACTTGAGTCGGCAGTCAGCAGTAGGGAATCGGGAATGAAGAGTGCCTCTTTCCCCACTTCCGGCTCACCACTCACGATTCCCGCTCTTCTTCCGACTCCCGACCCACTACTCACGAATCGCCTGTCCGCCAGTCCCGCCGCTTTCGCCAATTCAAAAAATTTTCCCTGCTGCCCATTGGGCGTCGAGATCACTTCCAGCGCGTAGCCGCGCGTGATGGTGGGAAAGAGCGCGGAATAGATTTTGGCCGCGTCGGCGTGGAAAGCGAACTCATCGAGCGTGACGTTGCCGGAATAGCCCCGCGCCGTGTCGGGATTCGAGGGCAGGCCGTAAATCACCGAGCCGTTGGGCAGCCGCACTTCAAGCTGCTTCAGGCTCGCGCCCTCGAAAAAGCTCGACTCGAACGCCTGCGCCACAATGCCGCAGCTCTGGATGTGTTCCTGCACCTTTTCCATGAGCAGCTTCGATTGCCGCTCGCCCTTGGAAAGGAAGATCCAGGTGGTCTTGCGCTCGAGGCAGCGCAGCAGCGCCTGCAGCGTGGCGGCAAATGAATAGCCGATCTGCCGGGCCTTCACCACCATCTTCAGCGGCGAGCGGTCTTCCACCCAGCGCCGCTGGTAAGCCAGCAGCCGGATGGGGCTCGTCACCAGCTCGACCCGGCCCGTCGCCTTCTCCGCGTTCTTTGTTCCGTTTTGTGTTTTCTTTTTTGGCATCGTTTTCAATTGACCGATTGAATCATTGGCTGATTGACTCATTGCCCGACTGGCCCATTGATAGATTGCGTCATTGATTCATTGAAAGATTGAAAGGCCAAGGCTGTAATCGCACATCATTTCAATCAGCCAATGAGTCAATGAATCAATCGATAAATCAATACATCACTCAATCCCTCATTCACAAATCACTAATCGCAAATCACAAATCGTTTCATAATTCATAATTTCTTTTCCGCTCCGTGCTCTCTGTGCGTTGAAAAGATTTAACACAGAGGACACGGAGGGCCTCTGTGTTCTCTGTGTTGAGTGTCTTTTGGACCACAGAGGCCACAGAGTTGTCATTTGCGGGCTTCGCATCGCGACTGCGAGCCGTTTTCTCCCGCCCACTCGCAGACATCGCAAAGAGCGCGAAACCTGAGCCGCCCACCAATTCATTGGCGATTGGAGAACTCAGCGCCTTTCATTCACAAATCACCAATCGCAAATCACAAATCGCTCTCATAATTCACAATTCATAATTGCATTTCTTTCAATCACCCAATCGCCCGATCACTCAATTACCAGTTCCTCCTCCCGCTTTGCCTCGCACAAAATTTCCACGTCGCGCGGGATCACGGGAATCTGCAGCAGGCCGTAAATCTCCTGGATTTTTTCGAGCGCCGCGCGCCCCAGGGTGGAGCTGTTCTCGCTCCGCCTCAGTTCCGCTTGCAACTGCGCGAGCCTTTCCCGGGCCATCTGCGCCTTGATGAGTTCCGCGTGCCGCCGCGTCCTGCGGAAGCGCTGCTCTTCCTCCTCGCGCTTGATCTTCATTTGCAGCAGCCGGGCCCTCAGCCTCAGGTTGCGCCGGTCCAGCAGCACTTTCACGGCGTCCCTCACGGTCATCTCGCGCCCGGCGCGCGAAATGGCCTGCATCCCGGTGAGCAGCGCGGCGTGGGCCAGTTCCGCGTCCGCCGAGTCGGGATCGCCCAGCGCCCCGGTCAGCGCCCGCGCGCGCTCCACCTGGAACTCGATGCGCCGCCTCTGCAGTGCCACGTCGCCGCGGTAACGGTTCTGGACGGCCTGGAGCGTGGCGGGCGTGCCGCGCTCGGCCAGCGCGTCGTAAACGTCCTCGAACGTCGCGCCTTCCACCAGCATCCGGTCCACCAGCTCGCGCATTTCGGCCGGCAGCTTCGCCACGTCGGTCACAGGGCGCCGCCGCGCGGCCGGCGTAGCTATCGCGTTCTCCGTGGTGTCTGCCGAAAATGCGTCATTGGAAGTTGCAGCCAATTGTATTTTGTTTTCCATCGTCTCTCACTTCCAGTTGCGTCGCTTTCCTCAATTACCAATTACAAATTACGAATTACCGGCTCAATTGAGCGATTGAATCATTGGCTGATTGACTCATTGACTGATTGAAACATTGATTCATTGAAAGGCTGGAAGGCGATGGCTGTAATTGCGCCTTTCTTTCAATCGGTCAATGAGTCAATGAATCAATCAACAAATCAACCAATCATTCAATGAATCAACGAGGCGATCTTTCATTCGCAAATCGAATTCGTAATTCATAATTTGTAGCCGCTTTCGCCGGGCCGCGGGCATCGCAAAGAACGCAGTATCTGCGCCACGCGACAATCACCAATCACAAATAGCTGTCGTAATTGGTAATTCGTAATTCGTAATTTTGTTTCACAACTCCGGCTCGAGATAGACCCCTTCATCTTTGGGCAGCCGGCCGTCAAAGTAATCGATCCCTTTGGTGCTGATCTTCACCAGGGTGATGTAGCGGCGCGCGTGAGGGCCGCGCCCCATACCGGACGGTACGGGGCCGCGAAGGTTGTCCACGTTCACCAGGCCTTTTTCCGCCAGGTAGGCCACGTGGAAATCCAGGTCGTCGAGCGGGACGGGATAGCCGAAGATGTCCAGCTCGCCCTGCAGCAACGGGAGGGTTGCCGGCTGCGGATAGATCAGTTTCAGGTAGTACAGAATCTTGCCTCGAATAATTTCTTTTTGCCGTAAGCTGCTGCTCATACCGTTTTCTCTCCCGTCATTTTCTGATTTGCTGATTTACCGATTTCCTGATTGATTCATTTTTTGATTGATTCATTTCC
>DASSJE010000221.1:0-22202 GCA_035691365.1 Terriglobia bacterium | reverse complement strand
CGGAAATATTCAACGAGACATCAAACAGGACCTGGCGCGGGCCATAATAGAAATCCAGATGGCCGACAGAAAGTTTAACCAAAGAATGACTGGCTGCCTTTTGAGAGTCCTGAGCAATTCTCTCCGATCCCGGCACTCCGGTAAACACGTCAGATTCGGTTAGATTATTCATCGGATTACCCACGCGGCACCGGGCTCCTTCTTGGCAAAAGCGACCGTGCTTTCATCGTAACAATAAGTGCCATCATCAGCAAGAACAACCCGGAAGAAGCCGGCGCAGCGATCGGTGCTGTATCACAGCACAGCATCATCCCTTCCGTCTCTCCCAGGGCCTCAGCCGGCGCCAGCCTGCATTCTCATCCAGCACCATACGCGTCAGGATGCTGATCACCAACACAAAGAGGGTGACGAAAAAGGCCGCCGCATAGGCAAGCACATGGGCGGTTTCGAAGGGCTCTGAAATAAAACTCCAGATCACGTAAGTCAGATAGCCAATCGGTTCATTGGTAAGATGGCCCGTCCAGAGATAGCTGGACCAACCGGCGGTATAGATCAGCGGGGCTGTCTCGCCCACTGAGATGGCAAGCGCCAGGAGAATACCGGTCAAAATGCCGGGAAGCGCAGCCGGCACGCAAATGCCCATGGTGACCCTGCCATCCCCGGCCCCCAACGCATAGGCAGCCTCGCGAAGGGCCCTCGGCACCTGGCGGAGCGCCATTTCCGTAGTGCGACAAATGTAAGGGAGGGAGATAATGGCCAGGGCAACGCTTCCGGCCGCCACGGAGAACTTCCAGCCCAGCGCCACGACCATGGTGACATAGCCGAAGTAGCCGATCACAATCGAAGGGACGCCAACCAAAACATCGGCCAGGAAACGCATGGTCGGGGCCAGACGGCCGCGGTCGAACTCCGCCAGATAAATGCCGGCCGCGAGGCCTGGCGGCGCGGCCAGGGCAATTCCGCCCAAAGCCAGGACGAGGGTCCCTTCGATCGCGTTGAGAAGGCCGCCTCCCGTTCCCTCCGTAACATGGGTGATGACGGAAAAGTTCAGCGCATTGGCGCCACGCATGAAGACAATTATCAGGATCCACATCATGGCGCTGCCCAGAAGCAGAAATGCAAGGCCGCATAGTCCCCAGCCCAAATAATCAAACAGGCGCCGCTGCAGTCCGCGGCCGCTGACGGGCCGGACTCCGACCTGACGGATTTCAGCGGTTGACAGACCCATCAGGCCACCCTCGCTCTCTGGCGTCCCTCATAGTAGAGGAGAAGACGAGCAAAGCCGTTGACAACGATGGAAATCATGCAGAGGACCAGAGCCACTTCGGCGAGCGAGCGTACCGCCATGCCAGTCGGGTCCTGCAGGGCGCTATCAAGCTGCGAAACAATGAAAGAAGCCATCGTGGAGATGGGGGTGTAAATGTTGTGGGGCAGATAGTTGAGCGCGTTGCCGCTGACCATCAGCACCGCCATCGTCTCACCGAGTGCGCGGCCGGTGGCCAGAATGCTTGAGCCGATGAGGACACGCCGCGTCGCGGGCAGAAGCACGGTCCGCATGGTCTCAAAACGGCTTGCGCCCAGGGCAACCGCCGCCTCGCGCAGGGCCGCCGGCTGGCTGACCAGGGCGTCGCGTAAAGTGGCCGCAATCAGCGGCACAATCATCAGGAAAAGTACAAAGCCGGCGGTCAAAAGACCGTAGCCGCTGCCCGTGATACCACCTAAAAATGGAATAAAGCCGAGGCATTTGGCCATAAAGGGTAAGAGCTGCCTGCCGAAAAACGGGATCACTACAACGTAGCCCCAGAGGCCGAAAACGACGCTTGGGATGGCAGCCAGAAGCTCGACAAAAAAGGAAAGCCAGGAACGAAAGAATGGCGGCATGCCTTCAGCCAGGAACAGGGCGGCGCCCACGCCGACAGGAACGGCAATCAACAGCGCAATTGCCGTGCTGAGCAGCGTGCCGACAATCAGGAACAAGATGCCGTAATGGGCGCCAGGGAGGATCTGCTGGCCATGAACCGTAATCGGAGTGCCATATTGATTACCGAGGTTCCAACTATTGTCATACAGAAACCCAAAACCGTTCAGACGAACGGCCGGCCAGGCGTAAATCGTCAGAAAAGCGACAATGACGACGATGATTCCGACCCCGAGAGAAGCAAGGAGGGCCGTAAATCTTCGGAAAGTCATTAAACTGCTCCGAGGCCGGGCAAACCGGTTCGCGCAGAACCAAATCGCGACTGCGGAGCCTGGAAGGCGGCGCGCACGTGGCTTTCATCCGCTACGCCCACAAAAAATCTGCAGGCACGCGGGTGAAAAACACCTGAACTTGCCAGTGAGAAGCTCACTGAATCTTCGCGATCTGGTCCGCACTAAGCTTCGCTACTGCATCCGGAAGCGGCACGAAATGAACTTGCTCCATGAAATTGGCAGCATTGCCACCGCCTGGGCTGATCGCCCATGTGAAGAACTTGCGCAGCGCCGCCGCCATATCGGCCGATGGCTGCTTGCTCGTCACGAGTGCATATTCGTAATTGATAATCGGATAAGAGTCGGGCCCGGGAGCGAAAATCAGGCTGATGCGCTGGTCCTTGGGAGTCTTGGGGACCATCACCGCGGCTGCGGCGGCAGCCGTTTTCGCGTCAGGCGGGACGAACTTTCCATCATGGTTCTCGAGCAAAGCGATGCCCAGTCCGGCTTTCTCGATGGCATCCTGATAGCTTGAGCCAATGTAGGCAATCGAATAAGGGTTGCCCTGCGCCGCCGTAATCATACCCTGATTGCCCACCGCCCCCAGCCCGCCAGAAACAGCCGGCCAACTGATTGTGGTGCCGTAGTTAAGGGTCTTTTCCCACTCCGGCGTACTGGACGCAAGGTACTGCGTGAAAATGAAGGTGTCGCCACTGCCATCGCTCCGGTGCACCGGAACAATAGCGTGATGCGGCAGTTGAACCCCAGGGTTGAGCTTTCGGATCGTGGCGTCATCCCAGTTGCGGATTTTGCCCTGGTAAATTCCGGCCAGCACGGGTCCGCTCAGCTTCAGGTGCTTGTCATTGAGACCGGGAACATTATAGTTCACCATCTGCATGGAGATGGCAAGCGGGATGTTCAACATTTCCGGGTGCTGCTTCATCTGGGCATCGCTAATATAGGCATCCGAGGCGCCGATTTGCGCAATGCCTTCAATCGACTGCGAAATGCCAGTCCCGCTACCCGTGGATTGTGTCGTAATCCTCACGTTCGGACTGGCCTTGGTGTAAACCGGAACCCAAAGATTAAAAAGGGGATACAACAAGCTCGAACCAGTTTCGTTAATATTAACCGCGCTCGACCCGGATGGCCCTGATTCCTGCTGCGAGCATGCCGTGACGAACCCCAACAGCGCAAAGGAAACGGCCAAGGCCGCTAACGTGCCTCTAAGTCTCATGTTCATTTACTGTTCCTCTCATTGAGATTGATTCCCGATTGTTACAGGAGTGTTAAGCTTCTGTTACAGGTCTGTTAAGATCAGCGTGGCTTGGTCGTCGAGGCCTCCGCTGTTATTCTGCAAATCTGTGCCAAGTTTACAAGGCGGGTCAGGCACACCCCCTGGAGCAAACTGAATCAGTGCGCACTGTAAGCTCCCAGGAAGGCGTGCCTTGTTTTTATGGGTCACCACCCGCCGTAGGTTTTTAAGCCTCTGTGTTGCGCTTAATCCCGGACACATCAGTAGTTGAACAGCACATTGAAAAAGATCGCATTCGAACTGTCAGGAACGGCATTGGCAATACCATTCGGATTGCTGGCCGCCAGACTCTGGCTAAACGTTGCCAGCTCAGCGGCTGGAAAAGCGAATTGTTTGTGGTAGTAGATAACGTTCTGGCTGTCCAGGGCGAATTGCCAGTACTTGGTGTACTTATAGCTGATCCCTCCGACAACAGTCCGGAAATCCAGGGGATTTGTAGTCACATGTGTATTGGGATTGAATTGCTCGAACATTCCGAAAAGATAGAAGGGGGACTTGCCAAGCCTGGCATGGCCAAAGAAGTCATACCCCCTTTGATTGGTGTGGACTCCACCCAAAAGCGCCGCCGTCAGTGAATTGAAAGGGGCATACTGCGTCGGCCCGAAACCGAAAGCATCCGCCGGCCCGCTTCCGGAAAAAAGATTACCTGTTGAGAATGCGTTACGGCCGTAATCGTATTCACCGGCGATGCCGTAATCCCCGGACTTGCTCTGGTAATGAACCAGCGCCGCGATGCGCGTTATCGGTACCTTCGTATTCGTATCGGGAGCGGCGTCCTTATAGCCGTAGTCCACGAAGCCGGTAAAACCAAGGCCCTGGTACTTGGAGATAGCGCCCATCGGATAAAAGGACAGGCGCCCCATAACCTGCTTCTTGTCGCCCGTTTCGTAAGCGTGGAAGCTCTGGTCGTTGAAGGCCCCGACTTCATAATCAAGATATTGCTTTCCATTAAACATGATTGGCCCGTGGAGCTTAACGCCAGGATAGGTGGAGCTCAAGCTCAGGTAGTTCCATGGGGTCAGGTTGACGAAACGGTAGCCGTAGAGGCCTTCTTCCCAGTCCGTCAAAGGCTGCTGCTGTTGGCCGAAAGTGAGTTTGTCCTTTCCAAACATTTCGCTATTTGCAAAAGGCTTGTTGTAATCAACGTAGGCGTACTTGAGCCGAAGTACGAGATTGCCATTTTCTGTAGAGCCGGTGCCAGACGTGCTGCCCAGTTTTACCCCGGTTGCTGAACTAAACTGACGGTAGATATTGGGCGTCACACGGAATGTTAATGCGTCGGTCGGCGAAAATTCGAAGTTGATGTAGGTCCTGTCAACGTCAAACGAGTTGAATCCCCCGTTGCCGGGCCCGGGAGTATTCAGAAGGGTAAGGGTTTGAGGACCGAATCCGGTGTGGGTATAGTATCGGTAGAGTCCAAAAAAGGTTGCGCCAAGCTTGATTTTTCCGTTGTCGAGGGTCAAGGGCCCGGACTCCTTAGCTTGTCCGGCCGGGGAGCTCACCGCGCTGGTGACGGCGGAACGCGTCGATGATTCAGTTCCTGTCACGGTTGCACCCGACCCTTTGGCTCGCAGCAGATTCATCGGGGTGTTCACCGCCAGAACCTGGTTTGTATCGTCGTGCTGCGCCTTCGGCAGGGGCGGAAGAACAGGAGTGAGGCTTGCAACCTCATTGTCGCTCGAGGGCTGCGGGACGGATCCCGGCGCGACACTCCGCGGCGGCTGAACCACGGACGCGACCGCCTTCGGCTTCGCACCAGCCGCCACTGTTGCCTGCAATTTGTTCACCGCCTGCAGGAGCTGCGCAATTTGCTGCTCTTGCAAGGCGAGTTGCTTCTTCAGTTGGGCAATTTCCTTCGCCGAGCCAGCGGACTCCAGTTTTTTGGCATCTGCTTTCTTGTTGGTCTTGGAGTTCTGATCCTGCTTTTTCTTCTGTGGGCCTATGTTGGCCGTAGCGTGTTTTGCAGAAACTCCGAGCACGTCTCCTGGCTGGCTTGGCTTCTCTGCTGCTTGTGCTAAAGCCATGCCTGTTAGGCAGGTGGCGAGGAGTGCCAGACTCACCCGCAGCCATGACTTGGTCACTTTTCGATGCATATGTGCTCCTTCTCCAGCGTTCAGTACTCTCGTATTTGAGGCCAGAACATATGTATGATTCGGTTGTCACAGGGCGACAAAACCCATTGTATGGGGGCCAGATGAATGCAGTATTACGGCCTTGTTACATTAGTGTTACAAACTCGCCCGCCGGGGTTGGAAACTGAACCCCTAGTTTTAATTTTCAGAGCCGGGCGCACGTCGTGGGGAGGACGGTCCGAGCCTCTTGCCTGCAGGCTTCCGGCGTGATGAGTCCTGGTTTCAAAAAGTGCAGGACCGGCGAGCCTTCACCGGTCCTGCCAGGAGAAGGGGCCTTTCGCCTTGTGGAACATCCTTGCGTGCTCAGATAAGCTGCCACTTCGGGGAAAACCTAAATAGCGAGACGCTTAGTCTCCACTGGCGCGATCGCAGCGAGACAGAGGCGCAAACTCCTGCGCCTGCCAACATTTTCAATGGCACACTTCAGGACGTGAACAATCTGCGGAATTGTGAACGAATCCGTCATAAAGTCATATGCGCCATGGTCCATCGTGTCCAGGTAGAGCCTGGTATCCGCGATGGAAGAAACAATGATGACGTTGACGGGTTCAATGGCTTTGGCCGCGACGTCCAGCACATCCATCCAGTTGCCATCCGGCAGTACCGTGTCACTCAGCACCAGATGAGGGCACGGGATCCCGCAAAGTTGCTTTTCCGCCTCCTGGACGCTCCTTGCACGGACCACCCTGATCGAGAGCGCCTCGAGCACCATTTGCAGAGTGTAAAAGCGGTCGTTCCTGTGGTGCACCAATAACGCGTTGATTTGAGGCTTCATAATCAATCCACCCTTTTAGTTTTCCAGTGTCAGTTCTATTCTCACGCTACCAGAATCAAGGATGACTGTTACGCCTTGATGACAAAGGCATGAATATGCGATTACAAAGGGTGGAAAAAACTTGGCGGGATCACACGCAGTTCAGGCCTGGCGCAAGGACCAGACCAGGAAGCCGGGCAAGCGGCGCTCCACTTCACGCCTGTCGCGAACGAAAGGCCATCATTTTGACCAGGCTCTCCTACCAGTTTGTAAAGGAGCCATCGGGGCGGTGCAGCATGGGGATGGGCCGTGAGCGTTCGGTAATCTCCGCTGCCAGTTGCAGCGGTTTCGTATCCAGCTCCACTCCGAGTCCCGGCCGGCGGTTGGGCCACAGTTTGCCGTTTCGAAAATCATAAAATTGCGGCAGGTGGGCGTAGTTGTGGATGCCATTGCCCAGCATTTCCATCATCACCGGCCCGGGAAAAACACCGCAACAATGCACCAGCGCCGCTTCTGACACGGGGCCCGTAAAGTGCGGGATCAGACCGACGTAATGCGCGTCGCAAAGCGCGGCAATTTTCATGTATTCCGTGATGCCGCCGACGTTCGGCAATGTCACCCGCGCATAATCGATCAGCTGGTTTTCAACGAGCCACCGGATGTCCCATTTGCTGCCGAACTGTTCGCCTACAGCGATGGGCACCTTGACATGAGCGCGCAATTCGCGGTAAACGCCGGGATCTTCCGAGCGGACCAGGTCCTCGGCAAAGTAAGGTTCCAGCGGTTCGATCAGGGTGGAGAGCCGCACGGCGTCCGGAAAATCAAGCCGCGTGTGATAGTCAAGCGACCAGTCACCATCGGGGCCTACGCCATCACGAATCTCGGCGCAGTCCTGGTAAGTCTTGCGGACCGCATGGTGTGAATTGAACGGCTGCCCGCTGGCCGGATCGGCGGTGGCGTAGCGGAAAGCGCGGAAGCCATCCTCCATGCAGGCGCGCGCCGATTCCTTAAGTGTTCCGTGGCGGGGATAAGCGGTTGAGTAGCACTCCACATGGTCACGTGAAAGGCCGCCGAGCAACTCATAAACCGGAACGCCAAGCGCCTTGCCCTTCAGGTCCCAAAGCGCCAGATC
Source organism: Terriglobia bacterium (assembly GCA_035691365.1). Lineage (GTDB taxonomy): Bacteria > Acidobacteriota > Terriglobia > UBA7540 > UBA7540 > SCRD01. The sequence goes on along the minus strand of DASSJE010000221.1, from coordinate 14,679 downwards.
GATGGCGCCCATAGCATCAATTTTTTCGCGGCCGGCAGGGTAAAAGTAGCCGCGGAACATTATCTGCCACAAGTGCTCAATGCGCGAAGGATCTTCGCCAATCAGCATGGCAGCGCATTGCTTGACGGTGTCCGGCGACCCGCCTTCGCCCACGCCCGTGATTCCCTGGTCGGTCTCGATCGTCACAATGTGGAAGCTCTGGTTGAAGGTGGGCGGCGACTGGGGATTGTGGTAGAAACGAATGCGCGTAATCTTCATGCCAGAGCCCTTTGCCGGTCGTGATGCAGTGCCGGCGGGACGTTGCGCATCATGCATTGGGTCAGCAGCTCCTTTCCCGGTGACCGTAGCTGCTCCTGCCAACCCTGCGGCTTGAAGAAAAGTTCGGCGTTTCATCAGTTCTCCTTCCCGAGACATTTGTTCCACTCCCAATGCGCAGCCGATTCTGACTGCGACCTCGCAGGCACTATTCCAACCCTCGCGGCACTGGAGAATGCGAACTTATCTCGCTGAAGAGAAAATTGCAAGTGCACGATCACGCCGCGGATCGCCCTCCTGGTTGCTGAGCCGAAAAGTCCGGCCCGCATTACACGGTTATTGGGGAATCGGATGGGCAAACAGGAAGGAGAATGGTGAAAGTCGATCCTTTCCCCAACTGGCTTTGTACGCTGACGGTTCCGTTCATTCGCTCGATAACATGTTTCACGATGGAAAGCCCGAGGCCCGTACCACCCATTTCGCGCGATCGAGCTTTATCAACCCGGTAAAAACGCTCGAAGACCCTGGAGAGGTCCGTGGAAGGTATGCCAATGCCGGTGTCAGACACAACGATGCGAACGCTGTCGCCAGTTTCGCGCATGACGTCCAGCTGGACCTGGCCTCCGGGGCGGTTGAATTTGACCGCGTTGTCCAGCAGATTCACCAAAGCCTGCTCCAAGCGCCCTCTCTCCGTCAGGACTTCCGCCTCATCCTGATTTCCACGCTGGATAGTGACCCCGCGAAGCTGGGCCGCGGGTTCAATGATCCTGAACGCCGTCTCAACTGCCGCGCTCACAGAGACAGGCCTGGATTCCGCGGGAGGCCTTTCCGATTCCAGTTCCGACAGGGCCAGAAGGTCTGAGGCGATGTTGCCAAGTCGAGTGGCGTGGGCCTTGATGATCTCAACAAACTTCCGGTTGTTTTCCTGGTCCTCCAGCGCCCCCTCCAACAGTGTCTCGGCATAACCGCTGATGGCCGTCAGGGGTGTGCGCAGCTCATGTGAAACGTTAGCGACAAAATCTCTGCGAATGCGCTCCAGACGCTCCAGGTCTGTAATGTCGTAAAAAATGGCGATGGCGCCACCCCGCACGGTGCCTGCAAGAGACGTCACCTGGACTTCAAACGAACGTCCCTCCGCCCCGGCAAGCCGGACTCGCTGCTTCATGGGTTGGTGGGTATCCAGCACCTGGGTAAACATGCTCAGCAATTCCGGATCGCGCAAGACTTCAAGCAATGATTGATTTTCCTGGATGGGTCCGGCGCTTCCAACCGCCCGGCGAAATGAATCGTTGCAGAACGTGATTCTGAACTCGTTGTCCACGGCCAGCACTCCTTCCACCATACTGGCCAGGATGCTTTCCCGCCGTGCCGACTCCAGGCTCAGACGGTCAACCAGATCACGCAGGCGAGCTCCCGTCCGATCAAGCGAGCGGCCCAAATCACCCAGTTCATCGTTCCCATATATCTGGGCGCTTCCCGCGGCAGGCTTTTTGTCCAGGTTCTCAGCAAAAGCTTTGAGGTTATTGACCCGCCGGGTAAACGAGTGCGAAAAGAAATAGGCAATCACCAGCGCAACCAGCAGCGCCACCAGAGATGCCAGCCAGATTTCATTATGCAGGGATTCGGTTGCCGACTGGACGTCCGTCAGAGCTACGGAAAGCTGCAAAGCGTATCCCGGCTTCCCCTGGTAACTAAGGGGCACCGCCAGGAAAAAGGATTCCTGGTTAAGCGCAGGGTCGGTACGCATGGAAATTCCAGTGGTTCCCTGAAGGGCCTTCTGCACTTCATCCTGGTCAGAGCGATTGGCAAACTCGCCCGAGGGCTCTCTTGAGTCAGCAAGCGCAATACCGTGAGGATCGATGACCGCCACGCGTGCATGCGCGCGAGCCTCTGACTCAAGAGACCATTGCTCAAGCTCTTTCGGGGGAATCGTTGCAGCTTCAGCCGCAAGCATCCCTGCTTCCGTCTTCAGCCGGCGATGGATGTTTTCAGTTTGCAGCCGAATGGTGAATCGCGTGAGATAAACGTTCATCACCAGCAGCGTTCCCACCATCAGCAGGAAGGCGGCAACCAGCAGCTTGCGGAATATGGGACTGGTCAGGGCCATGAGTGTCAGGAAAAAGGGGCAGGATCAGCATCAACTCTCTTGCGAGTCAGCATCGCCGGAAGAGAACCGGTATCCGGACCCCCGCACGGTCTGAACGTATTGGGGCGACCCTTCATGTTTTTCAATCTTCTCACGAAGACGCCGAATGTGGACGTCCACCGTTCGCGGAGTCACGAACCGGTCCCGGCCCCAGACGTTATCCAGCAACTGCTCCCGGCTGAAGACCCGCCGGGGCTGCGAGGCCAGGAAGTGAAGCAGCTTGAACTCGAGAGTGCTGAGTTGGATGGGACGGCCGTGAACGGTCACTTCGCGAGTTCGCGAATCGAGACGCAGCTCGGAAACTTCTATGACCTCCGCCTTGTCCGCCACCGCCTCCTGGCGGCGCAGGACAGCTTTCGCACGGGCCACCAGCTCCCGCGGGCTGAAAGGCTTTACGACGTAATCATCGGCCCCAAGCTCCAAGCCAACCACACGGTCAATTTCCTCGCCCTTGGCCGTCAGGAAGATGATCGGCAACCCTTTCAGTCGCTCATCCGCCCGCACCCGCTTGCAGATCTCCATGCCGTCAAGATCGGGCAGCATTATGTCCAGCAGGACCAGGTCCACGGTATTCTTGCGGATGTATTCCAGCCCGTCCCTGCCGCTTGAAAAACTCTCGACGTCAAAGCCCTCCTTGCGGAAGTTGTACCGGACAAGGTCAACAATATCTTTTTCGTCTTCGATAATCGCTATTCGCTGGCGCACGGTGGGATTATAGCATCCGCCACTTTCCTAGACATCGAAACTGCAAAGGCAAGTCCGGCAAACTTGGGGGCCGGTCCTGCAAACCCAGCAAGTAATTCTGCCCTTCCGGCCGCGCAACCCCTCGCCGCATTTTGCGGAAAAAAACGCCACATTTCAGCCTCGCTTTTTCACAATCAGGTTAAAAGCTCCCTGCAACGCTTTGGAGCATCCCGCGGGGCCACGGCGAATTAATTAATGAAGATTTCCTGGAAAGACTGGAAATTGGAAGGCTCCTATGCCGAACAATCATTGTAGTTCCAGGCGCAAGCGGTGGGTCTTCAGGCACAACACGCTATGCTGTTTTCAATAGCTCATCGATGACGTTCTGGACCCCGGTGTAAGGGTCGCCCGGCCCTTCAAATTCCACCGAATAAACGCCGCGGAAACTCTCACGCTTGGCGATTTCGACGCATTGCGGAAAATTATATTTCGTCTCATTGCCGCCGGAGTCGAATTGCAGGCCTTTGGCGTGACAAACCGTCAGGGCATGCGGAAAAAGCAAAGCCAGCCCGTGGGCGCGGGTCTCCGCATCCGGAAAGTTCTCAAAGTCCGGAAGCGCGCCGAAATATCTGCTGTTCACAGCCTTGAAAAGCTTGACCAGGTCTTCGGCACGTTCAGACCCGGCGCCAGCGTGGTTTTCAACTAATACGTAGATGCCCTTTCGGCCCGCATGTGCAACAAGCTGCCGGTAGGAATCAATGGTGGGCGCCGGATTCTGCGGATTCAACTCGCCCGGGTCGCAGCTCACCGAACGCGCGCGAAGATGCGCGGCAATATCAATCCAGTTCTTTGCAGCCTCGATTGCGGCGCCCCGCACAGAATCGTTTGGATCAGACAAGCCGCCCTGCATCGACAAATCTCCGGCATCAATCAGAAGGTTCACCAGATAAGAACGCGCGCGGGTTAACTGGCTGTGCAACCCATCCAGATAGGCGGGTTCCGTGGAAGCAAAGTGTGAAGAAACAAGTTCCAGGTGATGAACTTTGTAACGGTCGGCGATCAGGCGCGGAAAATCAAGCAATGCGAATATCTCTTCGGGTCCGCGCTCATCGCTGCCGCGAGCCTGAGGGAAATGATTGCGAAAGCTCCAGGATGAAACTCCTATCCGCTGGCTCAAAACATACGCCGAATGAGAATTCCGGCGTGAGTGTCGAGTTCTGCGGCCGGCCTGTCCATCAAGCGCAACGGCGCCCAGCCCCGCGGTGAGACAACCCAGGAACTCTCTTCTTTTCACTGCCCCCCCTGCCCCTGCGGCCAACGCGCACAATTGGCCGGCGTTTCAGCTTGCCTGCAATGCTAAATCGGATCCTGCCCGTCTGCCTTGCTGCGGCAGCCTAGCCGGCGGCGACATCCCTCAGAAAGGATGCATTTTCCTCGGGCAGCGATGTGTTGATGAACATGCCGGACCCAAGCTCGAATCCCGCCACCCTGGTCAGCCGCGGAATGATGCTCAAATACCAGTGGAAATACTTGACGCCGCAGGCTTCTTTGGGAGCAGTCCGGATGGCGTAGTTGAAGTCCGGGTCGTTGAGCCCGTAATAAAGTTTGGCCAGGGTTCGCCGGAGGATCCGCGCCAGGTCCGCCGCCTCCGCGTCGCTGATTTCCGAGATGCATGACATGTGCCGGCGGGGCATGATCAGCATGGAAAAGGGAGTAAGAGCGGCAAACTGCACGAACGCCACAAAGTGCTCGGCCTCAATGACAATGCGCGACTTTTCCCGCAGCTCAACTTCAAGCACGCGGCAAAAAATACACTCGCCGAATTCATCAAAGTGGCGCAGCGCATTAATCATCCTGTCGCGGATCTGCGATGTGATGACGGGAGATCCGATGATCTGGGAATGTGGATGCTCAAGCGAGGTCCCTGCAGCCAGGCCGTGGTTCTTGAAGATGGTGACCTGATCCACCCGCGGGTCCTGCGAGGCAAAATTAAACCGGTCCAGATAGGCATCGATCAGCGTTTCAACCTGCGAATCCTCCAGCAGCGCGGTCGCTTTGCTGTGGTCCGGCGATTCGACAATGACCTCATGGACGCCCACACCGGTCACGGTGCGGCGAATGCCCTCGACCACACGCTGGCGCTCTCCATCATAGGAAAGGGCCGCAAACTTGTTGGGCGTCACACGGACTTTCCAGGAGCCGTTATCGGGAATCACCAGGGTTGCGGGCGGTGTCATATGTTCGTTGCCGGGGCAGAAAGGGCAGGACTCGACGTAGGGCGGCTTCACCCTTTTCTCATTATCTTTCCTGGCGAATTCGTGCGGGCGCTTGGCGCGCTCTGTAGCAATGATGACCCATTCGCGGGTCAGAACGTTGTGGCGTAATTCAGGCACGGCGAGCCTCCTTTCCCAGGACCGTCTCAAGCGATGTTGCGGACCACTCGAAAGCCGTAATCTGCATACTGGAATTCAGGCGGAATGCTGGAGCGAGCGGCGCAACGGCTTGCTTTAATGTGATGCCTCCACGCACCGCCGCGCGATGCCCGCCTTTCACCCGAGGCGGGCCCGGCAGGATTGCGCTCGGGCGAGCCGCTATAGTACTCGCTCGAATACCAGTCGGCGCACCACTCATGAATGTTTTCGCAAATATCGAAAAGCCCGAAGGCATTGGGCGTACCCTGGCCCACCGGCAGCGGGCCGGAAACCTTGCCCCTCCAGCGGCGAACGTATTCACTGTGATCTTGCGGCGGCTCCTCGCCCCAGGGGTAGAGCGCTCCTTCGCGCCCGCCTTGCGCGGCCTTCTCCCACTCGGCCTCCGTGGGCAACCGGTAATTTCTGCTACATTGCTGGCCTAGCCAGCGGCAGTATTCCTCAGCCTCAAACCAGGTTATCGCCACCACCGGCTGGTCAGGATGGTTTAAGTCCGGGTTCTTCCATTCGGGCGGAGCGGCGTGGCCCGTGGCTTCCATGAAAGCTCTCCAGTCGCTGTTCCGCACCTGGAAAACGGCCATCTCAAAGGCGTCAACCCACACACGATGGACGGGCTTTTCATCGTCCCGGCCTGTCGCGCAGCCCATCCGGAAATCACCGGCGGGAATCAGCACACAACAAGGCTCGGCGATTTTGCTCATGCCCATTCAAATCGTGTTCCGCGCAGCGAAGTTTAGTCCGTGTTGCGCTTTCGTCATCGAGGAAGCTGCCATCCTTTCAGCAGGACCGGAAGCGGGCTCCCGGCGGTTGAGGAATCCATTGCGTTCGCGCACCCGTCACTTGCGCGCGGCCTCGCCCCTCAAAAGGCCAAGGCCGGCAAGCAAGGCCCGCAGTTCCTGGCGGTCTTGTTCAGGCAGCGGCGCCAGCGGCGGCCGCACGCGCCCGGCGTTCAATCCGCACAAATTCATCGCCTCCTTGATGACCAGCGTCCGATAGCCGGTCTTTTTGACGCGCAGATCGTAGATCGCCATCGTTTCCTCGTCCACCACGCGCGCTGCGGCCTGCAACTCCCCGGCCCGAAGGTGCGCCAGAATCTTCCGGCAGGTCCCCGGCATAAAGTTGACAATGCCGCTGGTGAACGCTTTAACTCCCAGCGCGAAATAACTGGGGGCGAGAATCTCTCCCACGCCGCAAAGCAGCGCCATGCGGTCTCCCACTGCTGCCCATTGGCGGACGAACTGGTCCATGTCTCCATGCTCATCTTTCATCCCCACGATGTTCGGAACCTCCGCCAGGCGGCGCAGCAGCGATGGACTGAAATTCGTCGAGTGCGTCTGAAACAGAATCACTCCCAGCTTCGTCGCCTGTGCAACGGAACGATAGTATTCAAACAGGCCGTCATCATTGGCGTGCGTAAAGTAGGGAGGAAGCACCAGAACTCCGTCGGCGCCGTAAGCTTGCGCGGCTTGCGCCAGATCGCGCGCAATCGGCATGGTGAATCCCACTCCCACCAGCACCGGTTTCCGCCCCTTGACCTCTTCCACTACGGCCCGCCCGATTGCCTTGTGCTCTTCGGGCGATAGCGCATAAATTTCGCCGTTCCCGGCCAGCGGGACCACCACCTCGCAATGTTCCGCCAGGAACGCCGCGTTCTGCCGCAGCGCGTCCATGTCAACGCTGAGGTCGTCACGGAACGGCGTCACGCCGAACCCCACAATTCCCTCGAGCGCCGATTTCAATTCATCGCTTCCAAGTGCCATTTCAAGCCTCCGGACAAAAAATGATCACTGAACATCTAAGATTGCATTTTCAGGCGCAAAAAAGAAACCAGAAAAACTGCTCCGCGCCTTCTGGCCTTCGGCTGAGGCAATAGTTTGACGCCGGAGGCCGCCCGGCATCTGCGATGGCGGTTCACACTTCCCAAGGAAAGAGCATTCTATTACATTCAGATAAGCTAAAGTGACGCAGAAGGGATTGGAAAAGAGGTCATGTCAAAGAAGCATCAGGCAACGGTTCAAAAACAATTCACGAACACGGCGGAAGCATTTTCAAAATTTGCCGTGCGCGACAATCCGGAAGTAATCGCCGAAAAAGTGCGTTTCCTCAAGCCTCAATTCGAAATGGTTTATCTCGACGTCGCCTGCGGGCCGGGCGCGCTGGTTGTGGCCATGGCGCCCGGGCTCAAATATGCCTATGGAATGGACCTGACCGGCGAAATGCTGCGCATGGCCCGACAGTTCCAGACTGAAAAGCAGGTTGCGAATGCGGCCTTCATCTGCGGCGAAGGCGAGCGGATTCCCTATCCCGACGGCACTTTCGACCTGGTGAGCTGCCAGTACGCCTTCCACCACATGCCCAAGCCGGAACTCATTCTCCAGGAGATGGTGCGCGTGGCCAAACCGGCGGGCCGCATTTTTGTGGATGATACGCTGGGCCCCGAGAGCGACGAGAAGTTCGATTTGCACAACCGCATCGAGATTGTCCGCGATCCCTCCCACACGCGGTCGCTGCGGCTCACTACTTTCATGCGCATGTTCGATGAGTTGGGCCTCGAGATTGTTACCCAGTCGTTCAGGCGCCACAAGCGCTCATTCAACCAGTGGATGCTGCGCGCGGGCCATCCGCCCGAAGACAAGCGTTACGTGGAGGCTCGCAGGCTGATCCAAAATTCGGCGAAAGGCGATAAGGCAGGCTTTTCACCGCAGGTCCAGGGCGACGATATCGAGATCATCCACAACGAAGGGATGTTTCTGCTGGCCCGCCGAGGCGAGGCATAACTCCATTCAACCTCATTCAGAGGCCCCGGCTCTTCCAGCGCTTCCCGCCCTTAGAAACGGCCACTCACCCTTCCTGCGCGCGCGGAAAAGATAAGCAGCGGTGCCGGCCAGAAACACCACAAGCGCGAACAGCAGCGCTCCGCGCGCTGAAGTTGAGAGGATGTAGAGCCATCCAAACAGCGAAATGATTCCCGGGATCGGGTAAAACCACATCTTGAACGGGCGCTCCATGTCGGGCTGCTTGAAGCGCAGGATGAAGAATCCGACGGCCTGCGGCAGATATTGCAGGAGCACGCGCGTGGCCACCAGGCTGACGATCACCTCCGGCAGGCGCAGCAGGCTGAAACCCGAGGCAATCACTCCCAGCGTGACCAGCGACACGTGCGGAATGTCGTGTTTGGGATGCAGCCTGGCAAATATCTTGAAGAAGTTCCCATCGGCCGCGGCGGCGTAAGGAATGCGCGAATAGCCCAACAGCAACGAGAAAGCGGAAGCGAAGGCGATCCAGAGCATCAGCAAGGTCATCATCTGGCCTGCAAAACGTCCTTGAAGTTCCTGGATGTATTCGGAAGCGATAAAGTGGCTGTTCTGCGCCTCACGCCACGGAATCACGCTGAGGATGGACGTGTTCATCAGGATGTAGATGATCGCCACGGCCCCAATGGAAAACAGGATGGCCAGCGGAATCACGCGCCCCGGCTCGCGGATCTCTTCCGCCAGGTAGCAGACATTGTAGTAGCCAAAGTAGTCGTAGAGCGCGTAAAGCGTGGCATGGCCGAGGCCCGCCCAGAAAATCACATTCAGGTGGAAGGCGCCGGGCGGAAAATCAAAGATGCGCGCAGCGCTCAGGTGCGGCAGTCCGGAAAGGATGATCCAGAAGCAGCCGACCAGCACGCCGCCCAGCATTACCACGGAAAGGTTGCCGACGGCGCGGATGCGCCGGTAGAGCACCAGGATCAGAGCCAGGGGAACCATCGACGCGAAAATGCGAACTTCCCACGGCGTCATTCCGGGAACAAGGTAATGGAAATAATGGGCGAAGCCGATGCTGCCACTGGCAACCGAGAGCGGCGCCGAAAACATGATTTGCCACACTACCAGGAAAGAGAGCCAGCGGCCGGCCCCCCTCGGCCCGAAAGCCTCCCGCAGATAGTGGTAACTTCCTCCGGCCTTGGGCAGGGCGGCGCCCAGTTCCGCCCACACCAGTCCATCGCAGAAAGCCAGCGCGGCCCCCACCAGCCAGCCCAGCATGGCCTGCGGCCCGCCCATAGTCGCCAGAAAAAGCGGGATGGTGATGAACGGCCCGATGCCCACCATGTCCGTAATGGCAAGAGAGGTGGCGTGGAGAAATCCCAGTTCGCGCCGCAGGCCCGCCTTGTGTACAGGTTCAGCCATCATTCATCCGGCAGCAATCACCAACAGGCTGCCCGTGCTTTTTATGGGTAATCCCTGCGTACTTCTAAAGAAGCAAGGGAATTTGTTCAGGATTTTCCAGTTTGGGACCGGCGTCCCTGTTCCGGCCCGCGGATGTTGCCAAACCCCATGAGCCTCGCGGCAGGCAGCAACCCCTTCTCATGGCCGGCGGAGGCTGTGCAGGATCTGGTTCTTCACCTGCGCCGGAGGCTTGCGGCCTTTGGAGCTGGAGAGCAGGAAATAGACGGACTGGGCAGCCTCGCGGAGATGGTCCACGCAATAAGGGCACCCCCGCTCAAGGTGTTCCTTCACCTCTGCCGTTTCCTTCGGCTTCAGCAAGCCCAGCAGGAACAGCTCATAAACATCGTCTAGATATCGGCACTCCATGTTCCCATCACAGCGCGCAGGCGGTGTCGCAAAAAATGCAGCCCGGCGCGCAACTCATGCTCAATGCGGCCCGGAGGCTGTTCAACCTGCCGGGAGATTTCTGTTTCTGTAAAACCTTTCACAATGGCCAGTTCCAGCAACTCGCTTTGAGGTTTGGGCAGGCGCCGGACCAGCTTCTCAAGAAGGTGCCGCCGTTTTTCAACATGGTCAATATCGGTGGACCGGGGCATCCAGGAATTCAGTTTCATCAACCATTGCAGGCGGGGATGGGCCGTGTTTCGCATGCCGTTCTGGGCACGCTTCCAGTCCACAGCCCTGGCGCGGGCCTCGAGCGCCAGCCACACCCGGACGCTGCCTCCGGCCCCCTGGATGCGTTTTGCATCCCGCCAGAGGCGCGTAAAAACCTCTTTCAGGATATCCTGCGCGGCTTCGCGGTCAGTGGCAATTTCCGAGATCAGTCCGAAGAGATCGGGCGCGGCCAGATCGTAAAGCTGGGCCAGCGCCGCTTCATCATGCTGCGCGACCCCGTCCAGCAGTTGCCGGATTGTAGGTTCCTGGGCCATGTTTCCAACTCGCAGAGCCCGTGACAGAGGGGTGATTGGCCGGGATACTTCTATTCTGCCATGATATGGAAACGCCGGCTGCCCCGGCGTTGACGATTCGCTGCCTGACCTGCGCGCTCAGGGTCAGAAGACCGGCCAGAGGCAGGCCGTCGGGTAAAGCGGCTGCCCGCAGCACGCGCTCACGACGCTTTGATTTCCCTGCCCGTTGCGTCCCACACGGCCGCCGTCTTGTTGAAGTACGAATAGTTCGCCATGTGGCACGCGATGGCCGTGTTATTGCCAAAGTCCGGGTCTTCCACCGAAGGCCGCCGTGTCCTGACCGACTGGAAAAAATTCCAGAGGTGCTCGCTGTCCTCATTGTAGCCAGGCGGCGTGTGATAGCTGGCGCCTTCAATCGGCTGGGCGGTGCCCGGCGCTGTCTTGTGCTCAGACTCCCACTCTTTCACATACTCGGCGCGCAGGTTGGGCGGATAGCTGGAGGTGTAATAGCAGGGCGCATGGTCCTTCCCGTCCTGGTGTGACATGGTGAGTCCGCGTTCATTGAGCTCGATGGTTCCGCGGGTCCCCAAAATGCGCACCACCTCATTCTCTTCATTGTCCAGCGTCACGCGGATCATCGAGCGGAAGCTGGGGTATTCGTAAATCGTCGACATCTGGTCTGGATAATCGCGGTCATCCTTATTCCACTGGAAAAGTCCGCCCATGGAGCAGGCACGCTCGGGAGGCGCCGTCACGCTCATCACGTAGTGGACGCCGGTCAGGAGGTGGACATAGAGGTCGCCCGGGATTCCTTCGCCATAATCGCGAAAAGCCCGCCATCGGGCAAATCGAATTGGAGAAAAAGGATGCTTGGGCGCTGAGCCTTGCCAGGTTGCCCAGTCCAGATTTTCATTGGAAAGTCCGGGGGGCGGCGGATAGACCCAGGCGCCGCAAGGGTCGTTCCTGCCCATCGTATCTTCAATCAGCCGGACGTCGCCAATGGCCCCCTGGTCAATCAACTCCTTGGCCTTGGCATAGATAATCGAGCTGCGGCGCTGGCTGCCGATCTGGACGATGCGGTTGTTCTTCTTTGCCGCATCGATGATGGAAAAGCCTTCGGGAACTTCATGCGTCATGGGCTTTTCGCAATAAATATCCTTCCCGGCGTTGCAGGCGTCTACGATAATGCGCTCGTGCCAGTGGTCGGGTACGGCGGCAACGATGCAGTCAATATCCTTATTCTCAAGCAACTCATGGTAGCGGCGTGTGGTGGGAACTGTTTTGCCCGTTTTCCCTTTGATAATGGCGTTGGCCAGCGTGTGCCGGCCGTCGTAAAGATCGCAGGCCGCCACGCACTCGACGCCGGGCAGGCGGATGGAAGTTTCCAGCAGCCCGGAGCCCTGCATCCCAATGCCCACCATGCCGAAGCGCAAGGTGTCACTGGGCGGCACAGGCCTCGGTGAAGCCGATAAACTTTCGGGCTCAAGCAGGACCGACTTTCCAACCAGCGCGGCGCCGGCGGCAGTAGATGTCCGGCGCATAAAATCGCGCCGCGTGATCCCTTGGTTTCCCATGCTGGCACACCTCCCCTGCTACAGGTTCGAATCTTTTTTGATCTATTTGACGGGCTGCAAACCGTTCTACGTCCGGATCGCCCTGGCCTGCTCGTCCCACACGGCCACAGCCTTATTGAAATAAGAATGGTTGGCCATGTGGCACGCAATCGCCGTCCAGTTGCCAAACACCTGGTTTTCGTCGGTTTCCGACCGCGTCCTGACCGCGGTGAGGAAGTTTTCCATGTGGGCCAGATCCTCATCATAATCGTCAGGCACGCGGAAGGCCTGGGACCCTTCGACAGCGGTAAGGGAGCTGAGCGGTGGCGCCGGATGCTCCTTATTCCAGTTGGCCCAATATTCCTCGCGCAGCTTTTTGGGCCAGCCTATCACTGAGTAACCTTCCGGCCGGGGGCGCGTGTTCTCCGGAACAAAAGTCACGGCTTCCTCGTCTTTAAACTCCAGCGTGCCCTTGGTCCCGTATACCCGCGTGCCGCCGCCCTGAGAACTGTTGTTCAAATTGCAGTGCACATGCACCGTCACGCCGGGGAAAGTGTAGAGGGTGGAAATCATGTCCGGTTCGTCCCGGCCGTCCTTATAGTGATAGAGCCCGCCGCCGGCCGCGGCCTTTTGAGGAGGGCCCTGAAGTCCCAACACGGTGTAGATTCCGGTGAGGATGTGGACGTAGAGGTCGCCCGGCAGGCCTTCGCCGTAGTCTGAGTAAGCTCGCCAACGGAAAAAGCGCTCGGCATTGAAGGGTATCCTGGGCGCGTCACCGAGAAAGCGGTCCCAGTCAATCGTCTGCGGGTTGGCATCAGGTGGAATGGGATAAACCCAGGCCCCGCTGGGATCATTGCGGTCGATCCAGCCATCGACGGCGGTGATCTCGCCCAAGGCCCCGCTTTCAACAATCTCCCGAGCTTTGTGGAACACCACGTTGCTCCGCCGCTGGCTGCCCACCTGCATCCTGCGGTTGTACCTTCGCACAGCGTCGATAATCTGGAAGCCTTCTTCCACCTTGTGGGTCATCGGCTTCTCGCAATAAACGTCCTTGCCGGCCGCGCAGGCGTCTTCCACAATTTTGGAGTGCCAGTGGTCCATGGTGGCCACGATGACGAAGTCGATGTCCTTGCGATCGAGAATTCTGCGATAGTCTTTGGTGGTGTCGAGCTTCTTTCCGGCGTGCTCCTGGGCGGCGATCAGCCGGCCGTCGTAAAGGTCGGAGACGGCCACCATCTCAACTCCCGGGGCGCGAAGCGCAGTGGACAGGTCATCGCAGCCCCGAACTCCCGTGCCAATGGAAGCGAATCTGAGCCTGTCCGAGGGTGGTACGGGCCGGGGTGAAGCCATCGCCCGCGCCGGTTCCAGCAACGTCACATTCGCCGCCGAACCGATCGCGGCAGCGCCCGCTCCCACTCGCATGAAATCGCGCCGTGTCATCGAGTCTCTTGCCATAAACGCCTGGCCTCCTTGCGGAATTTTGCAATCGAAATCAAAGCATTTCGGGTAACGGGCAAGTTTGACAGAAACCCGCGCGAAGTGAAAGCCCTTTGTTCACGAAGCTGCACTTTGGGTTATGGTTCCATCGTGCGCTCATTGATGTCTGATGCATGCGCGCGCAGGCCCGGCCGAAAAGCTAATCCTTCAATCCAGCTCTGGCCCTTATTCTCATGATTGGCTCGATGAGGCCAGCTCCCTGAGCGGTTCTGCGGTGAGACGCATGGTGCACCACTCATCCAACACTCGCGCGCCCAGCGCTTTGTAAAATTCCAGCGCCGGAGTGTTCCAGTTCAGCACCTGCCATTCAAACCGGCCACAGCCTTCTTCAACAGCAATCTTCGCCAGGCGCGCCAGCAGACCTTTGCCGATTCCTCTTCCCCGGAACGAGGGCCGCACAAACAGGTCCTCAAGATAGAGCCCGGCCCTGCCCAGCCACGTGGAGTAGTTATAAAAGAAGAGCGCAAAGCCCGCCGCCTCGCCTTCCCACTCGGCGATGACGACGCGAAACTTCGGGCTGGCAGAAAAGCCGTCGCGCCGGACGTCAGCCTCGGTGGCCATGGCCTTGTCCGGCTCTCTTTCATACTCCGCCAGTTCGCGGATGAGCTCGACAATCAGCGGGATGTCTCCGGCCTCTGCCGGACGAATGTGAAGCATCGAAAACCCCCGAAGCATCTTACCTGAATCAATGGGGAATTGAGAAAGGCCGGTTGGGTCCGGAGTTCAACACCTGTCCAAGCCCCGCCCGTAGTTCTGTCCCGTTTCCGTACTGGTTGCTGAACGAGCGGGGTACAACCAGCCCCGGCGGTTGACACCGGGTCTCATCTGATATTAAATGGCGTCCTCACATAAGGAGGCATCATCATGTTTACACGCCGTAATTTTCTTGGAGTGCTGGGTGCGGCGGCGGCCGGAACCGCCCTACCCATTCGTGAAGCCCTTGCCACCGGACGAATGGCCTGGCCGGGGCCCATCGGGCTCGAGCTTTATACCGTC
>DASSJE010000220.1:0-20942 GCA_035691365.1 Terriglobia bacterium | reverse complement strand
CTCTTTGCCTGGCCTGCTGAATCCTTTCCCAGATGAAATTGGTCAGCAGAAAAGGGAGGGCCACGATGAATCCTCCGACGGAGCCCAAGGCCCACCATCGTACCGGCACCTCAAGAAAGGCGCTTTTCAGCGTGAAGCTTGTGGCTGCCTCACCCCGCGCCGAGAGGAAATTATAGGCAAATAAAAAGATGTAAACGGCAAGCCCGATTGCCGTAAGAACGCGGCGCAAAGTCTTATTGTGGATTAGCTTTGCGCCAATTTTGCTGATGGCAATGGCCCAGAAAATCTGGCTGAGGAAGAACAGGAAAACAAACACCAGGAAGAACGAATGTCGGCCCATGTCACCCCACACGAACTATCTTTAAGAATGTTGGTTTCCGCGCCGATTTGTCAAGGGCTGCCAGGCCCTTTCGAACGTTCGCCGCTTGACTTCAACGGAAAATTCCCTTACGTTGGAGCACTTCCGGCCATTCCTGAACCGACTGGGGCCTGGCTGTTGGGCCCTGGTTGTGGCGCCACCGAGCGGAATGACTGTTTCCTGTATCTAAAGTTGCGCGATAGAATGGAGCAATTATGAGAGTTCAGAATAAGGTCGCTATCGTAACCGGCGCCGGCTCCGGAATCGGCCGCGCTACGGCAGAACTTCTGGCGGAGGAAGGCGCAAAAGTTGTGGTAGCTGACATAGATCCCAAGGGCGGCAAGGAGACTGTCAGTGCAATCGTTGAAAAGGGAAATAGCGCCCATTTTGTCCAGGCCGATATTTCCAGGGAAGTGGACGCGAAAAAAATTTCCGACGAGGCCGTCAGGACGTATGGCGCGATTGACATTCTGGTGAACAACGCCGCCACGTTTGTCCTAAAGGGTTTTGAAACGACGGTCGAAGAGTGGCAGCATTCTCTCGGTGTCAATGTTGTTGGGACTGCAATGGTCACAAAATACGCTGTCGAGCACATGAAGCAGAAGGGCGGAGCCATCGTCATCCTCGGCTCGATTTCCAGTTTTCTGGCACAGCCTGACTTTTTTGCCTACAGCGCCACCAAGGCTGCCATGGTTCAAATGTGTCGCAACATGGCCATGGATTTGGGGCCATACAAGATCCGCGTCAACGCCGTGTGTCCCGGTTCCATAATTACGGCCGCATCCTACCGGCACATGGAAAAGGTGGGCATGACGCTGGAAGAGTTTGACGCGCAGGAAGGCGCCAAGACCTTTGTGGGCAGGGCAGGGAAGCCTCGCGAAGTGGCCAACGCCATTCTTTTCCTGGCGTCAGATGAGGCGAGCTACATCACGGGGAGCCACCTGATGGTGGACGGAGGTTATTCTGCACAGTAAGTCGCAGGATGTTCAGATCTGATGGCAAATAATTCTCCCAAGGTTGCGCTTTTCATCACCTGCTTGGGCGACCAGTTTTTCCCGCAGGTTGGAGAATCGGTAGTAAGAATCCTGCGGCGTGCAGGCGCCACGGTTACGTTCAATCCGCAGCAGACCTGCTGCGGCCAACCCGCCTTCAACACCGGCTACCGTGATGAAGCCCGTGATGTTGCCCGGCGCAATCTCGATCTTTTCGAGGATGCCGACTACGTTGTGGCCCCGTCAGGGTCCTGTTCCACGATGTTCCGGGTGTTCTATCCAGAGCTGTTTGCGAATGAACCGGAGCTGCTGCAAAAGGTTGAGCGCCTGAAGGGATGCTTTTACGAATTTTCGGAATTTCTTGTGAAGGTGATGAAAACTGAGGACTTGGGCGCCAGCTTCCCGCACCGTGTCGCCTATCATGATTCCTGCCATCTATTGCGTGAGTTGGGGATTGAATCGGAGCCGCGCAAACTGATCCAGTCAGTGAAGGGGCTGGAGCTGGTGGACCTGAAGGACAACAAGGTTTGCTGCGGCTTTGGCGGAACGTTTTCCGTGAAGTTTCCCGACGTGTCGGTGGCGATGGCCCGCGACAAGCTTCGCGCAGCTGCCGAAGCCGGAGCGGAATACCTGGTGGCTAACGATGCTGGGTGCCTGATGCACCTGGCGGGCTACATCCACAGGGAGAAGATTCCGATTCAAACTCTGCACCTGGCGGAATTGCTGGAAAAACACGAATGAGCGAAACGGGAGTCCACAGCGCGGCCATCCATGAACGGGCCGGGAAGGCGATGGGTGACGCTCATCTTCAGGAGGCTTACCGCTCCTCGACGCTCCGGCTCTACTCGCACCGGTTGGAAGCTATTGGGAAGGTGCCGGGATTTGAGCCACTGCGCGATCGCGCGCGCGAGTTGAAGCGTGAGGTGATGGATCGCCTGGACTATTATCTCGCACAGTTCGCAGACAGCGTCGAGCGCCAGGGAGGAAAAGTCCACTGGGCCCGGACTGCGAAGGAGGCCTGCGAGATCGTCAAGGAAATTGTGAAGAGCGCGGGCGCCAATGAAGTGGTGAAGGGCAAGAGCATGGTGGGAGAAGAGATTGAGCTGAACCACGCGCTTGAGGCTGCCGGCATTGACGCTGTTGAAACCGATCTGGGAGAAATGATCGTCCAGCTTTCCGGCGAGCGCCCCGCACACATCGTCGCCCCGGCCATACACAAGACCCGCCACGATGTTTCTGACCTGTTTGTTGAAAAGCTCCATTCACAGCGGACGGAAGACCCTGAGCAGCTCACGGCGATCGCGCGGCGGACCCTGCGCGAGATATTTGCCCGCGCCGGCGTGGGCATGAGCGGCGCCAATTTTGCCGTCGCAGAAACGGGCAGCATTGTCGTGATTGAAAACGAAGGGAACATTCGCCTCTGCACCACGGCGCCGCGTGTCCACGTGGCCCTGGTGGGCATCGAGAAGATCATCCCCCGTTTTAGCGACCTGAGCGTTTTCCTCCGGCTGCTGGGCCGTTCCGCAACGGGGCAGAAGCTGACTTCCTATACTTCCATTCTCACCGGGCCGCGCCGTCCGGGCGAAGACGGCCCGGACGAGATGCACGTGGTCCTCATTGACAACGGCCGCACGGGCGCGCTGGCCGACGAGAAGATGCGCGAGGCTCTTTACTGCATCCGTTGCGGCGCCTGTCTCAACACTTGCCCGGTTTACCGAAAGATCGGCGGGCATGCCTACGGATGGGTTTACAGCGGGCCGATTGGCGCGCTCATCACGCCGCAGTTCGTTGGCCTCAAGCAGGCCCGCGAGCTTCCGTTTGCTTCTTCATTGTGCGGAGCCTGCCGTGAAGTCTGCCCGGTCAGGATCAATATTCCCGACCTTCTGCTCCATCTTCGCGGCCTGGCGCAGGATTGTACACCGTCCACGCCCCATGAGGGGGAAGTTGTTTCAGAACGCACCGGCATGCGCCTTTGGGCCTGGGCGATGAAGCGGCCATGGGCGTATTCACTGGGCGGCGCCGCTGCCAGGTTTGGCATTCGCTGGCTCCCTGCGGCCGGCGGAAACAGCGCGCAGAGGTGGATTTCGCGACTTCCCATGTTCCCATTTTCAAACTGGACCAAAGGGCGCGATTTCCCCGAGCCCGATCCCGTGCCTTTCCGCAAACGGTGGAAAAAGCTCTCCAGCCAGGACTGAATCTTCAAGCCATCCTGGCAATGCACAGCTAGAGGTGTGGTGATGCACGCTGACAAGATATCCCTGCGGTTTGTCCTGATTTCGATTACGGTCCTCATTGCCGGGCTCCTCTTTATCACTTCGGATTTTGCACAGAACGGTATCGGAGCGCCCGGCCATCTGCGCTGTGAATATCTCTCAAACCCCACGGGAATTGATGTACGCCAGCCTCGATTTCAGTGGGTACTGGACAACTCCGGTCGCGGAGTGATGCAGACGGCCTACCAGGTTCTTGTCGCTTCGAGCCCTGCGAACCTGGCGAAGGACCGCGGGGATGTGTGGGATAGCGGAAAGGTCGCCTCTGGAGACTCTACACAGGTGGTCTACAATGGAAAGCCGCTTGAGAGCGGCCATATCTATTGGTGGAAGGTCCGCACCTGGGACAGCCGGGGGAAATCGAGTCTTTACAGTCTGCCTGCCAAATTTGGAATGGGGTTGCTGGAGCGGGCCGATTGGATGGGCCAATGGATCGGCGGAGAAGGCCTGCTGCGAAAAGAATTCGGCTTGCCTGGCAAAGTGGTCCGCGCCCGTGCGTACGTAACTGCGCTGGGCTACTACGAGCTCCACATTAATGGAAAGAAGATCGGTAACAAAGTGCTCGACCCCGCCTGGACGGTTTATCCGAAGCGGGTGCTTTACTCCACGTACGACGCTACTTCAGACCTGAAAGACGGGGCGAACGCCATTGGTGTGATGCTGGGCGGCGGCTGGGCCACCCAGGAGGCAGGTGGTTCGGCTTATTACAAGACTCCAGCGCTCCTTTTCCAGATGAACATCGAAATGGCGGACGGGAAGACAGTCAGCGTCTCCAGCGATACCTCATGGAAAACGACCGCTGGGCCCGTGGTAAGCGACAGCGTCTATGACGGAGAGGTTTATGATGCGCGCCTGGGTAAGCCCGGCTGGGACCGGCCCGGTTTCAATGACGCGGCGTGGGCCTCGGCCCGGCAGGAGCAGGGCACGGCGGGAGCTATCTCGGCGGAGATGATGCCACCTATTCGCGTGACGGATACACTGGTTCCGCGCTCGATGACGAACCCCGAGCGGGGAGTCTACGTTTACGATTTCGGCCAGAACTTTGCCGGCTGGGCCCAACTGCGGGTCCGCGGGCCGCGCGGGACGAAAGTCAGGCTCCGCTTCAGCGAGTTGATCTATCCCGACGGCACGATCAATCGCCAGAACCTGCGCAGCGCCAAGGCCAGGGACATTTACATCTTGAAGGGAAGCGGGCTGGAGGAATACGAACCGCGCTTTACCTATCATGGATTCCGCTATGTTGAATTGACGGGCTATCCCGGCACTCCGAGCCTCGATTCAATTCGCGGCCGGGTGGTAAACAGCGACGTGCGCGCCACCGGAAATTTTGTTGCATCGAAGGAGATTCTGAACCAGATACAGCATCTGATACGATGGGGCCAGCTTTCCAACCTCTACAGCATTCCAACCGATTGCGACCAGCGCAACGAGCGGCAAGGTTGGATGGGCGACGCCCAGGTTTCAGCCGAAGAAGCCATGATGAACTTCGACATGGCTGCGTTTTACACCAATTTTGTTCGTGACATCCGCGATGCTCAGAAGCCTGACGGCGAAATTCCCGACACCGTGCCGCATAAGTACGGCCAATATCCTGCTGACCCGGCCTGGGGCACCGCCTATTCGTTGATCTGCTGGTATATGTGGCAACAGTATGGCGATAAACGCATCCTGCAGGAAAACTATGAAGGGCTGCAAAAATATGAAGAATTTTTACGCAGCCGGGCGAGGGACAACGTTCTCCGCTACAGCTATTACGGTGATTGGATTGCCATCAAGCACACGCCGGGCGCGCTGGTTTCAGATTCCTACTTCTATTACGACACTCGCATCCTGTCAGAGATTGCGAAAGTTCTGGGAAAAACCGGGGACACCGATGCCTACGCGGCGCTTGCGGACCAAATCAAGGATGCCTTCAACAAGGCGTTTTTCAATGCAGAAACCGGCGAATATGCGAACGGCACACAGACCGCCCAGGCCATGCCCTTATTTCTTGATCTGGTCCCTCAAAAGGAACGCGGCGGAGTGATGGGCAAGCTGTACAATAACATCGTCTATGAGCACAACACGCACCTGACCACCGGGTTTATCGGCGTCAAATATCTGCTTCCTGTGCTGACCCGTGACGGACAGAACGACGTGGCGTATGAACTGGCCACCCAGACGTCTTATCCTAGTTGGGGTTACATGATCTCGAAGGGCGCGACCACGCTCTGGGAGTTGTGGCAGGACAAGATTGGTCCTTCCATGAATTCCCACGACCACATCATGCTGGGGAGCATTGGCTCATGGTTTTATCGCGCTCTTGGCGGAATCAACCTTGGTCCCGACGGCGAGGGGTATCGCCACATTCTGATTGAGCCACGCCTGGTTGAAGACCTTCACTGGGCCAGCGCCTCCGTCGAAACTGTTCGAGGAAATGTCTCCTGCTCGTGGAACCACCGGCCTGGTTCTATCGCCATGGAAATCACAATTCCTGGAAACAGCGATGCCAGAGTCGTAGTGCCTGAAGAAGAGGACATGACGACGGTAACCGTGACGGAAGGCGATCACCTCGTATGGCAAAACGGCAAGTTTGTTCCTGGTGACCCGGGGATTACTGGGGCCACGTCAGGGGAGCATTCCATTGAGTTCAGCACCGGCTCGGGCTATTATCATTTTCTCCTGACTGGAGAATGATCTGTCTGCCGTCCGGGATTCTTACTGCTATTGAGAAAGGATAAACTGTGAAACTAGTTGCTTATGAATCGGGCACACAGCCGGCTCTGGGGGTTGTTGTTAATGATTGGATCATCGGCGTCAGTCCGGCTATCGAACTGGTGAAGAAGAAACGGGTGCCGCGCCAGCTGGCGCAGCGTGCGAACTTCAAAAACGCCTCGCAACGGGTTGCAGATGCCGGGGCCACACCCAAAGACATGATCGAATTGCTCGGACGCGGACAGTCCTGGGGAAAATCCCTGGCTGTGGTCACCTCTGCTCTTGCAAAGGAGATTGATCCCAAGAAGGCGCCGCGGGGCCTCTTTACGCCTCTTGCCAAGACGTGGCTTCTGGCTCCCATCCCAAAGCCGGGCAAGATCACGTGTGTTGGCTTGAACTATGCTGATCACGCGCGCGAGCAGGGCCACGAACCTCCCAAGGCCCCCATCTTTTTCCTCAAGTCCGGCAACACGATTTGCGGGCCAGGCGACGCTATTCATCTGCCGCCGAATTCCACTCAGGTGGACTATGAGGCGGAGTTTGCCGTTGTGATCGGGAAGAAGGGGAGCCGCATCCCCGAGGAAAAGGCGTACGATTACGTTGCCGGGTACACAATCCTGCATGATGTCAGCGCGCGCGACCTGCAGTTTTCTGACGGCCAGTGGTACCGGGGCAAAAGCTGCGACACTTTCGCTCCAACCGGCCCCTGGATCGTCACGAAGGACGAAATCAAGGACCCGCACAAACTGCGTATCTCGCTCACGCTGAATGGCGAAACGATGCAGGATTCCAACACCTCCAACCTGATTTTCAGCGTGCCCTACCTGATCAGCTACCTCTCGCAGTCGTTAACTTGGGAAGTGGGCGACCTCATCTCCACGGGCACTCCTCCCGGAGTCGGAGTGTTCCGTAAGCCTCAGGTGTTCTTAAAAGCTGGAGATACTACCAGCGTTACGGTTGAAGGGTTGGGGGTGTTGACGAATCCTGTCGTCGGCCCGTGAGATTATTTTCATTGTTTGAAGCAAGTAAGCCTGGCTTGGGATTTCCACTGACGTGCGCTCATCAATCCTGGGCCAGGCGTTCCTTGGCCGCCTTCGGTAAGGCGTTGTAAAGCGCCAGGAAGACTCCGTTTGTCCATCCGAAACCGACCACGTTGGTCTTATATCCCACCTGGATACTGGTAGCGGAAGTTCGGCTGTTTACATCATATTTTTCGAAGATGGTCCCATCTTTGCGGAAGTTTTCAAGCACCATCGAAAGGAATTGGAGTGAAATGCCATTGGCATCAGCATCGTCCCCGTAGCGGCGGAGACCCTCGATAGCGATCAACTGGATAGGCGCCCAGCCATAGGGGGCGTCCCATTGGGCCCCTGTGTTGGTCATGCTCATTACGATTCCGCCGGGGCGATCGAACGCAAAAAGATTTTTGATGATCTCCCTGGCCTGCTCAGGCGAAGCTAGGCCCACCCAGAGGGGATAAAAGGTCGTCGCGTAGGAATATCTCGACTGGATGCCATTTTTAAAATCGTAATCGTAGTAGAGGCCATACTCACGGCTCCACAGGTAGCGGTTGATTTCCTCGCGGCGTTTTCCCGCCCGTTCCACCCATTCCAAAGCCGCATCTTTCATGCCCAGCTGGGTGCTCATCCACTCCAGGTCCTTTTCAGACTTGTAAAGCAGGCAATTCAATCCTACCGCTGCAAAGTCCGGGGTGGCGGCTCCGAACGGGCCAAAGCGAAATGAGACATCGAATCCCGATTCCCGCATGCTGCGGTCACCCTTGTAAAACCTGGGTGTAAGGGCAAACTTGTCGAGGGTTTCTTTCTGTAATCCAGAGTGCTTCTTGGTTTTGTATTTCAGGTTAAGAGAAAATTCAGGGCCCATCACCTTGGGGCTCGAGCCTTCCTTATTGTTCTGAATCAGCTCAAGAAAGGGCCTGCTTCCCTCCGGATGGAGCAGAAAATAACGGGCGACGGTCTCATAATACTCATTGGCTGCAGCACCGAGCTCAGGAACTGGACCCTCCCCCAATCCGTAAAATCGTGAGAGACCCGTCGACCCGGCCAGGTGAGGAGATGAGGTCCAGAATTTGTAATCCTTGACGGCATGCTCGTAAGCTGTCCGCAGCCATGCAGGGTCTGCCTGGCCCCTGACCTTCTCCGCCTCGTAAACCGCCCGGATCATCGAAGTTAAAAACGGTGGCTGTGAACGTGTCAGGTAATAAGTCCGGTTGGCGTTGAGAACATCTCCATAGTGGTCGATTTCGAAGAGAAAATTGTTAACGATACCCTTGGCAAGATCGAGCCTGCCGTCTTCAATAAGTCCGCGAATGATGAAGTAGCTGTCCCAGCCGTACATCTCGTTGAACATGCCACCAGGAACCACATAGGGGTTGGGAAGATAGAGCAGCCCTTGTGGCTTGATGGTGCCTGGATCAATGTCTCCCAGCTTTTTTATGACGGACGGCAACTGGATCAACTGAATCTGGCACCGCGCGGCTACTGCTTTGAGGCCCGCAGGTTCAGAGAAACCTGCAGGAACATAAAGAGCAGATTTTGCATTGGTTTTGGAGTCCGTGAAAGTTTCGCATTCGGTCATTGATCGTGTCAGTGTATTCCAGCCGCTGGAGATATATTGCAGGATCTCCTGGATGCCTGTTGCCTTTTTAACGTTGGTGGCACGAGCGACCCTTGCAGGAAGCGCCGCAAGGTTTGACGTAAGAATCAAATAGAAGAGTATTGACAGAACGGTCCGTGTTTTCTTCATAAACTAAAAACTATATTATCCCTGTCCATCCTGTTCAACCCATGATTCTCTACTGACCGCTTCACTTCTCATGGAAACAATGCGATGCGCCGGTATTGTTGACCCCAAAGAGGTTTTTCTGTCAGAATTCTTCAGGTACAACAACTATGCCAAAGACACTTCCTCCCGCCCATGAAATACTCGCAGCCGCCAGGCTTGAGCATGTCCGATATGCCATCCGCGATCTTGCCGTGTTGGCAGACGGTTTGACGCGCCAGGGCAAGCAGATCCTTCCCCTCAACATTGGCGACCCGGTCAGCTTCGATTTCGAGACACCAGAGCATCTCATTGAGGCCGCCGCCAGGGCCATGCGCGACGGCCATAACGGTTACGCGCCATCGCTGGGTGCGAAGCCTGCGCTCGATGCCATTCGGGCGGAGGCGGAGGCGAAGGGGATTCGAAACATCCAGAGCGTTTTTGTTACTGAGGGCGTCAGTGAAGCGGTAGACATTGTTCTGACGGCACTGCTGGAGCCGCACCAGAACGTCTTGACTCCGCTGCCCGACTATCCGCTCTATGATGCTGTTCTGGCAAAATTGAACGCTCAATCCAACTCCTACAATCTGGATGAGAGCAACAACTGGCAACCGGACATCGAACATCTCGAGAGCCAGGTGAACAGAGATACTCGCGGGCTGGTGGTGATCAACCCGAACAACCCGACAGGTGCGGTCTATTCGCGTAACACTCTGGAGAAGATTGTGGAAGTTGCGCGGCGGCACAACCTGGTTATCTTCGCCGACGAAATTTATGCCAGGTTGATCCTGGACGGCGAGCCTCACATCTCGATTGCCAGTCTGGCCGCTGATGTTCCGGTGGTGACCTTTGGCGGGCTTTCCAAGGAATATCTTGCCCCGGGCTGGCGGGTGGGCTGGGGGATAGTGAGCGGCGACCCGGGTATGGTCACTTCCTATGTTGAGGGTATCCACAAGCTGCTTCGGGCGCGGCTGTCGGCAAGCCACCCGCTGCAATACGCGATCCCGGCGGCGCTGCAGGGGCCGAAGGACCACATCAAGGAAACCGTCGACAAGCTTCGCAGGCGGCGCGACCTGGTGATGCAGTGGGCCACCAAGACCAGACGTGCCAGTTGCGTCAGTCCACGGGGAGCTTTTTATGCGTTCCCCAAGCTCGATATCCCCGAAAGCGACGACCAATTTGTGCGGGGCCTTCTGGCAGAGGAACTTGTCCTGGTGGTGCATGGCAGCGGTTTCGGTGAGGTCCCGGGGACCCGGCACATCCGGATCGTGTTCCTTCCTCCCGAGTCCATCCTCGAGCAGGCGCTTGGGAAGATCACGCGATACCTCGAAAAGCATTGGCCATAACGTTGACGTATTGGGCCCTCTCGCAGGCTTGGGCCCTAGCCTACATCTGGCTGATTCCTGGCAAAACAGATTGAAAGCAGGGCCTTTACGGTTTTCTCGATGCAGCTTTCGTTTGTCTTCCTCTGCTTGTTCAGTCGGACAAGCCTTGGGCAGGCAGACTTGGATCACTATTTGCGGTGCGGGCCTGATCGCGCTATTCTTGACACAAGCGAAAAAGTTCTGCGGGATTCTTGTGAAGGCCCTTTTGGCTTGCGAGGTATTTGTGGGAGATCAGGCAGCGAAAAGCGAAGAACACGCGGCGGGCGGGGAATTCCCCAACCAATTCTGTCCGGTGTGCGGAACGCGTCTTGAACAGAACCATTGTAAGATGGTCTGTCCACGTTGCGGTTTTTTCATGTCCTGCTCGGAATTTGAATAAGATTTTCTCATGACAAGAAGCATGGTGCTCAAGTAGAGGAACCTGTTGGTCTACTGTGGCCTGATCCCAGGCCGACAATCTGAGGAGGCGCAAAATGGAGTTGCACACTGTTGCGAAAGAAGTGCGCGGGGTGACGGTACTATCGCTGGCAGGCCGCGTGACGCTCGGCGATGAAAGCAGCCATTTGAGGAAAACGATCAAGGAACTCCTGCGGCAAGGGAAGACACGTCTGGTGCTGGATCTCTCCAAAGTCACCTACATTGACAGTGCGGGACTGGGAACGCTTGTGGCAGCGTATACCTCCGCGCGCAACGAAGGCGGCGACATTCGGCTGGCCAGCGTCACAGCGCGATTCCACGAGTTACTCAACATCACAAAGCTGGTGACGATTTTCAGCGTGCATGACACCGTTGACGATGCCGTAAGGTCTTTCAAGTGACCTTCGACGTCGCCTCGCGAGACCATCCAGCCAGAGGCAGCACAACGCAGCGCCACTGCCCGAACGGCGAATGACGACGCGACACCGACGATATGGGTGTACCGTGGCATCGCTGTTTTCACTGGGTCTTTGCTACAGGCCGGCGGGGTTATCCATCCAATAGACCGTCAAGCCTGAAAGCAATTTGGGAAAGAAGTCTGTCGATTTTTGCGGCATCGGCAGGCCCGCGAAGGCATTGTCGCAGACGGCCTGGATGGGAGTGGGGTTCATGAGAAAGGCCACCTGGGCCTGGCCCGCGTCAACCTCTTCAATCGCGTCCTGCATTTCACGGACGTAGCGCAGGTGCTTCTGCTCGCGGACGGCCTGGCGGTCAATCTGCATCACTTTTTCAATTACCAGCCCGTGCAGCAGCACCACGTCCAGTTGGCGCAGGCTTTCCGGGAAATCGCCCAGCGTTCCGGCCAGGTTGGCGTCCTTTCGCAGGCTGAGGAGCACCGCCCGCTCCGGCCCGGCATAGGCTGCAATCGTGGGCCGTTCGCGCCCGGATTTCTCCAATCGCTGGCGAATGGTTTGCGCGTCCTCTGCAGCAGTTCCGGAACAGGCAACCTTTTCTACCTCGAAAAACGGCGCGGCCTGAGAACAAAGCTCGTCCCATTTGAAACTTGCCAGGCTGTGGACCACGCGATGCGTGGGGAGCACCAGCAGGCCGTCGCTTTCGAGCCGCACAAACGTCGCCATAATATAATTCGCGCGATCGTCTTCCGGCGCTTCCTTCTGGCGCCCACGGGCGTAGGCCAGCGATGTTTCATAGCGGTGATGGCCGTCGGCGATCACCAGCTTTCTGGCCCGCATGGCGTCAATCACCTGTCCGATGATTTGCGGTTCTGAAACGCGCCACATGGAATGCGTGCTCTGGTAATCGTCAATCACCTGCTGCCAGGGTTTGCCCGCCGTCTCTTTCTTCAGCAGGCCTTCGATTTCGCCTTTCGGATCGCTGTAAAGCATAAAGATCTGGCCAAAATTGCAGCGGGTGGCTTTCAGCAACTCCATGCGGTCCGCCTTCGGGCCGGAGAGCGTTTCTTCGTGCCGGTGGACAACTCGCGCGGAATAATCTTCCAGCCGCAGCAATGCCACAAATCCCCGCCGCTGCTTGCGAACATCAGGTTGGCCGGGAACGGCATATTTCTGCTCGTAAGGATAAATGGCCGGCTCGCCTTCTGAAACCAGCACGCGCTCCTCAATCCAGTTCTGGAGTTCTGCGGCTGCCTCGGCGTAGACGCTCCGGCCGCTGTGCGGATCGGGCTGGCGCAGGATCAGCCGCACAAAGTTCCGGGGGCTCGCGGCATAATAACGGGCGCGCATCTCGGGCGAAATCTTGTCATACGGCTGCGTCACAACCTTCTGCAAATCTACCGCTGTGGAATTGTAGTGCAGCGCCCGAAAAGGATAAATCTCAGCCATACAGTCGGCCCCTTTCTGTTGTGGAGAAAAGGGGTATTCTAACACACGCTCCATTGGCAACGCTGGTGCTCGGTTCTTGTGTATTCGCGATATTCGTAGCGGCGAGTTTACCTCGCCACGGGGCCCCGTCGGTGGCATGGGCGTCTCGCCCATGATCCCGCCTTGGCAGGGCGGTGTGCGCTACCACTTGGGGTGGGACTGGTTTTGAATTAAGATGTGCAAAGCAAAAATAATCCCTTTTGGGGGAGGCTCGCGATTATGTGTCGACGCAGGTTAGCCTTCGGTTGTGTGTTGGCGACGCTCATCCTGACCGCTACACTTCAAGGTAAGAAGCGTCCAGACATCGTACTTGTCTGGCCATCGTCAGGCAAGCCGGTGTTGCGGTTTACCTTTACGAAGATCACTCACGTTAGTTCGTTCGGGAAGGTGCGCAATTACAGTTTCGACATCACTGCGGAAAATCTCTGGGAGAAGAACATACCGTCGGCAGGCTTCTCGCTTTATTTATTCGACAAAAACAGAGCTCGCATCGGAGACGGGACGATTCTGGTGCGAAACATTGCACCCGGAGAGTCTGTCAAATTTCAGGTGATGACGGAAGCTTCGGGAGTTCCGGATTCGATGACCATTGAGCCGGAATCTCTGCCGGCCGAACTGCAGCCAAACCTTCCTCCCAAAACCGTCGAAATAACCGTGAACTCGGTCCCGCAGGGAGCCGATTTGAAGGTTGACGGTTCCGAAGCTGGAACTACGCCAAAACTTATCCGCGTGACGCCGGGCGAGCACATGCTGGTTTTCAGCAAGGAGGGTTTTAATCAGGGTCACTTTCCACTCGTAGTCACGTCTGACCAGGCTTCCGGAGGAAGTGTGAGTTTCGAACTCGGCACATCTGCCCATGATACGGTTGAGCTTAGAGACGGGTCTGTTTTGGTGGGTGATGTGGAGTCGATGTCGGCGTCCGAGGTCCAGCTGCGGATCGGCGGGAGGATCATGCACTTGAACCGGAACCAAGTGAAGAGAATCCTATTGATTCAGCGTGATGAACCTCCGAGGTCGGCTTCGGAACAACCCTGAGCGTGTGGCTAGGACCTCCATGCTTGATGTCTGCAGTTTTTCCTGGCCTTAAGCCCCGGAACGGAGCGGAAGACTTTAGCCCATGGCGCAAGCCATGAGAACAAATCCGCGCTAAAATCTTGCGAGCCCCGGAGGGGCGAAAGACATGGCGCATACCTTCGCGAATCTGCTAACTCACATCATTTTCAGCACCAAAGACCGCCAACCTCTCATCTTGCGCGATCTCAAGCCGGACCTGCTCGCCTACATGGGTGGGATCGTCCGCGAGCTGCAAGGCGAATGCATCGCCGCCAATTCCATGCCGGACCACGTGCACATGCTCTTGTGGCTACCGCCCGGCATGGCCATTGCCGAGGCGTTGCGCGTCGTGAAAACCAATTCGTCCCGTTGGGTGCATCAAAGACGGCCCCGCCTTCGCGGGTTCGGGTGGCAGGCCGGGTACGGCGCGTTCAGCGTCAGCCAATCGAGCGCAGCCTCGGTGGTCAAATACATTCGCGAGCAGGAGAAACACCATCAGCGCGTATCATTTCAGGAAGAATTCATCAGCTTCCTCAAGAAGAACGGTATCCAATACGACGAGCGGTACATCTGGGAATGATTTCTTTCGCCCCTTCCAGGGCTGGGCGGGCTGGTGATAGCCTGGTTTCCCACGGCTCACGCCGTGGGCTAAATTCTTCCGGCCCTCCGGGCCTGGGGAAACAGAAGGCAGAAGGCGGTCAGCAGGCGCGAGGCGGATTCAAAATTCCAGGTTGAAAATTCAAGAGTGCGGCGGCGCGGCCGGAGTTTCCCACGGCTCACGCCATGGGCTAAATTCTTCCGGCCCTCCGGGCCTGGGGAAACAGAAGGCAGAAGGCGGTCAGCAGGCGCGAGGCGGATTCAAAATCCCAGCTTGAAAATTCAAGAGTGCGAGGTTGAGGCCGCGATCCATACGCCATTTCCGGAAAGCTTTTGGAATGGCTTAAGAGTACCGCCAAGTTCAAATCGATTTTGCTCGCTTTCGCGACCAACTCGATGCTTCCCCGGTACTTACTCGATTTCTCAAAACCAACATTGGGACAGCACTGATTCCAGCTTGAAAATTCAAGAGTGCGAGCAAGCAAGTAGCTCGGGCCTCCGCAGTTAAGGTCCGTGGCTTTTCGCACCAGCCGAGTCATGTGCCGCAGTTCCCGCAGGGCGGGACGGTCTTCGCAACTCCGCTTCATGGACGCGCCTCCCGGAGCTGCGAGAAAATTCATCTCGCGCCGAAAAACTCAGGCAAAATAAGGCTACCTGGAAGGGAGGATCTCATGAGCAAGCACCTGACACGACGGGATTTTCTGGTAAACGCAGGCGGTGTGGCTGCTGTCCTTAGCGCAGGGCCGCGAATGCGGGCGGGCGCGGCGGCGGGCGCCCGCCATGTGCGGCTGGGTGGCCCCATTTTTCTGAAATCGGATGACCCGGCTGCGCTTGCCGCGGAGCACCGGCGGCTGGGCTACCGTGCGGCCTACGCGCCCGAGGTGAAGGCAAGCGATTCGGACAAAATCAAAGCTATCATCAAGGAATTTGCCGCTCGCGACGTGGCGCTGGCCGAGGTTGGAGCGTGGGTCAACATGCTTGATCCGGATCCGGCGACGCGGCGCAAGAACCTTGCCTACGTCGAGGAGCGGCTGGCGCTGGCGGAAATGCTGGGCGCGCGTTGCTGCGTGGATATTGCGGGCTCCTTTAATCCCAAGAGATGGGACGGCCCCGATCCCGGCAACATCACCGATAAGTTCATCGACGCCACGGTGGAGAACTGCCGCCACGTTATCGACGCCGTTAAGCCCACTCGCACCAAGTTCTCGATCGAGATGATGCCCTTCACTTTTCCCACGGGGCCCGACGATTACGTAAACCTGCTCCGCAAGGTGGACCGCAAAGCGTTTGGCGTCCATCTGGACGTGTGCAACGTCATCAACTGCCCGGAACGCATGTACCACAACAGCGCGGTGATCGATGAATGCTGCCGCAAGCTGAGGCCCTGGATTGTTTCCTGCCACGCCAAAGACTTGCAATGGAAGCGGTATTCCCAGGTGTGCCTGCTGGAAGTGATCCCGGGCCGCGGCGTGATGGACTATCGCGCTTACCTGAAGGGCGTTTCGAGTCTTCCCGTTGACGCACCGCTGATGCTCGAGCACTTGAAAACGGCAGAGGAATACGATGAAGGCCGGCGATATATTCAGAAAATTGGGCGCGAAATGGGGGTTTCGTTCGAGTCAGAAGGCGCCTGAAAATTGCCATCCGGTGAATGGCGCAGAAGGCAGTCGCGGGGCGGATTCAAAATTCCAGATTCAAAATTCCAGATTGAAAATTCGAGAATGCGATGACGCGGCCGGAGCGGCGCGAACGTGGAAGGCAGAATGCGGAAGGCGGTAAGCCCTCGCGAGGCGGATTCAAAATTCCAGATTCAAAATTCCAGATTGAAAATTCGAGAGTGCGATGACGCGGCCGGAGCGGCGTGGGCGCGCTACGGCAACAAACGTCAACGGGACATTCACAGAGCGAAAGAAAATTTGCGCAGGGGCGGTCTGCCGGCAAAACTGCCAAAGTACGGAGGAAAATTTATGCAAGGTGGTCCGTGGGCAGAACTGCTAAAGTGCGGAAGAAAAGTTGCTCTGTGCAATGCCTATGCGTGGCATTCAATGTCTATAAAATGAGTAAGATGAGTGAGGCTTTGTGAAGTTATGGTTTATGGTCCAAAGGGTTATGGTACTTCCGTACCATTGCATCGTTATTATCGTCGCAGTTACTATTCGGGGTGATAATTCAGTGATTGGGTGGGGGACAGTGGAGGATTTATGATGCAGGACAGAGAGAGGTATATCCTCACCACTGATAAGCCATCCATCATGCGGAATGTGTTATCCCTGGTCTCGGCACGAGCTGAATCGGACGGTGCTGAAATTCAGGGCGCGGCCCTATGCTTTGACGCGGCCGCCAAAGATGGTTGCGACAGGATGATCCTGGAGCTGCGAAGGCCGAAAGCGCCCGTGGCCGGGATCTTTCCAAAGGTTACAAATCTCCGGACCAGCCGTTTTGGACGCGTCCTGGTGGTAACCGGTGACGCGACTGTCCCTGATCTGTTCCGCGAAATTGATGCCCTTCGCCACCCATATTCCCCGCGGCAACTGACGTCCGGCCTGCGCGCATTTGGCCGCACCGTCTTTTGCAGCCTGCGATTGGCTGATCCTCAAAATTAGTTCGGGGAATCCACCTTTTCCCACCTTCCTCGCTGTGCTCTCAAACTCTGCGTGGGCTCCGATGCCCACGCACGGGCAGCACACCGCCCCGCCCATGCGCTAATCAGGCTAGAATAGGGGATGGCGCCTGCGCCAATGCCCGACCCATTTTGCCGGGCGCGAAACAGAAACCTGGCAGAAGAACAGGGATTCTACATCGAGGAACAGCTATGCCCCTGCTGCGGCTTGATCCCGTTCGACGACGATGGGTGATCACCGGCGAGCGTCCCGCCATGCCGGACGCTCTCGATTCGGGCGAGTTGTGCCCTTTCTGTCCGGGGAATGAGGGTTTTACGCCTGCATCCATCCGGGAGCACAAGGATGCCAATGGCAAGTGGGACGTGCGGGTCTTTCACGACCGCGCTCCTTTGTTTCACGTGGAGGGCGGGCTGGCCCGCGAGGGCGAAGGATTGTATGACCGCATGAACGCGCTGGGCGCACACGAAATTGTGGTGGAGACCAACCAGCACGGCAAGACTCTGGCCGAGCTTGCGCCGGAGCACATTGCCTGCGTGCTGGAAATCTGCCGCGACCGGATTCGCGACCTGAAGCAGGACCCGCGCTTCCGCTACGTTTCGCTTTTTAAAGACCAGGGACGCACGCGCCCCGCCCGCGAGGAGCACGGCCACTCGCAAATCCTCGCCATCCCGGTGCTTCCTACCCTGGTGGAGCGGGAACTTGACTGGAGCTTGTCACACTTTCAGCGCAAGGAGCGGTGCCTCTACTGCGACATTCTCTATCAGGAAATTCAGAAGGGCACGCGGATTGTTGACCGCAGCCAGGAATTCGTCTGCCTGTGCCCCTTTGCCTCGCGCTTTCCTTATGAGATTTGCGTGCTGCCAGCGGAGCACAATTCCTCGTTTGAGCGCGACATGGCCTCAGACGGGCGCCTGATCTTGCTGGCGAAGTTCCTGAAGATGGCGCTGATGCGGGTCGAGACAATTTCCGACAGGCTGCGGCTGGTGCTGCACACCGAGCCCAACATCACTTCCAGCAACGCGGACTCAGACCGATGGAAAACGGTGCGGGACGATTATCACTGGCACTTTGAGATTCATCCTGAAATTGAAGCCGATACGGGGCATTTTGACGCGGAAAGTTTTTATTACAATCCCATCCCCGCGGAGGACGCCGCTGTTGCCTTGCGGGCGATTGAAGTGACGGCGGAAAAGATTCTGCCCGCAGGCAAAGGCGACTGACGGATGACTATACCCCAAACGGCGCTCGACCAGATGGATCTGCTGGTTTTCGACCTGGACGGCACTCTGGTGAACAGTGAGCTTGACCTGGCGAACAGCGTGAACGCCACGCTGGAAAAAATCGGCCGCAAGCCGCTCAGCGTGGAGCGGATTGCATCGTACATAGGGCGGGGGGTAACCGTCCTGATAACCCGGGCCCTGGGGGCTGATGCCACGGAAGAACTGGTGGAGCAGGCGACGGAAATTTTTCTGAAGCATTATCGCGAGCACATGCTGGACAATACGGAAACTTATCCCGGCGTGCGCGAGGCTCTGGCTGAGCTGGGGGGCCGCAAAATGGCCGTGCTGACCAACAAGCCGGTGAGGTTCAGCCGCGACATGCTGAAAGGGCTGGGGCTGGCGGACTGCTTCCTGCGGGTTTATGGCGGCAACAGCTTTGAAACCAAGAAGCCCGACCCCTTCGGCCTCAACCGGCTGATGGAGGAAACGGCGGCGACCGCCTCCACGACGCTGATGATCGGCGATTCCGTCTCAGACGTGCTGGCGGGGCGGAATGCAGGCGCCTGGACATGCGGTGTGAATTACGGTTTTGGAGCGCCGACGCTCGATGAAGCGCCGCCCGACGTCCGGATAGACGACCTGCGGGAATTGCCTAAACTGCTGAATGGGAAATCTTAGCATCAGAGGCAGAAAATGGATGGGCGGGAGGCTGTGGCCTGCCGCGCTGCTGGCGGCGATGGCTCTGGTGTTGCCCGCGGCGCTGCGTTCGCAATCGTTGCCCGCGCAGGTGGCGCAGGAACGCAATCATCTGATCAACGATCAATGGGACCCGGCAAAGCTTTATGCCATGCTGTCTGCGCGGGATTCGCAGGCGCGCGAAAACCTCTTCCGCGCGGCGTTTGCGGCCGGGCCGGCCATTATTTCCAAGCTTGAAAATGCGCTCAAAGACGATCGCACCGCCACTTTTGCCGCCCAGACGCTGGCTTACCTGGGCGGCGAAAAGTCCATGTCGGTCCTCGAAAAATTGCTGAAGGACCCGCGCGACCTTGACCTGCGGCGTTTTTATTACGGCGCGCTGGGCGCCATTCGCGATCCGCACGACGTTGAAATCCTCCTCGACAAGGTGCGAACGTCAGACCACGAGCCCGATCGCGACGTTACCCGCGGCGCGATTCTCGCCCTATCCATCAGCTCGGACGCGGCGCTGGTTCCGCAACTGCGCCAGGCGGAGCAGTTGGTCACCGATCCCGTCATCCAGGACGATATCGAAACCGCTGCCATGGTGGTGGCGCTGCGGGCGAAATACATGGCGACGCCGGCGGGAAAAAACGCAGGAAGTTCTGCGCAGCAGGCCGTTCGCAGCTATTTTATGCCGGCGCTCGAATCGGCGCCTGAATCGGGCAATGCGGGCGGGCAGGCGCCCGGCGTGGAAGTCAACATCAGAAATTTGACCTGGTCGCCTGACAAAATGCGTGTGCTGGCCGCCGTCGATTTTGAGAATCCCGAAGCTGTCGCTTCCTACCACGTGGTCGTGCAGAAACATCCGGCCGGATGGGAAGTGGCCAGCGTGTGGCTG
This sequence comes from Terriglobia bacterium, assembly GCA_035691365.1. Classification (GTDB taxonomy): domain Bacteria; phylum Acidobacteriota; class Terriglobia; order UBA7540; family UBA7540; genus SCRD01. Next base: position 1,077 of record DASSJE010000220.1, on the reverse strand, counting down.
AGCGAAGAGCGCGAAAAGCCGCAAAAACCGGCGCCGCAGAAATAGCCGGCGCTCGCGGCACGGGCATCTCGACCATGAACGCGGCCGCGACCGCATTGCTGCGTTTGGTTGCGGCTTCGCCGGGCTGAGCGCCCTGAAAAAAATTTAACACAGAGGCCACAGAGGGCTACACGTTGGTTGTGTGAAAGGTTTTGAAGCACAGAGAACACAGAGTCCGAAGCTGATTCCCCGTCCGCCGGTCTGCCGAAGCCTTTCGCGTATCACAGGCCGCAGTTGCCAGAACCTCCTGCCATCCCTGATAATTCTTGTGCAATGAAACATCTGATTGTAGGAACCGCAGGCCACATTGACCACGGCAAGTCCGCGCTGGTGCAGGCGCTGACGGGCACCGATCCCGACCGCCTGGCGGAAGAGAAGAGGCGCGGCATTACCATTGACCTGGGCTTTGCGCACCTTGACCTCGAAGGCGGCGTTCGGGTGGGATTTGTGGATGTTCCCGGCCACGAGCGATTTGTGAAAAACATGCTGGCCGGCGCGGGAGGCATCGACCTGGTGATGCTGGTGGTGGCCGCGGATGAGTCCATCAAGCCGCAGACGCGCGAGCACTTTGACATTTGCCGCCTGCTCAACATCCGCAACGGGCTGGTGGTGATCACCAAGAGCGACCTGGCGGACCGCGACATGGTTGACCTGGTGCGGCTTGAAGTGCAGGAGCTGGTAAAAGGCTCCTTTCTTGAAGGAGCTTCCATCATCGCCGCGAGCGCCAGGACAGGCGGGGGCCTGGATGACATCCGGAACGAACTGCGGCGGCTGGCAGGCGAGGTCCTGGAACGCCCTCTCGGCTGGCCCTTTCGCCTGCCGATTGACCGCGCGTTTGTGATGAAAGGTTTCGGCACGGTGGTGACGGGAACGCTGATGGCCGGGACCATCCACAAGGACGAAGAGGCTGAAATTTTTCCCGGCGGCCGCCGGGTCCGCGTGCGCGGCATCCACGTGCACAACGCGCCGGCAGAGAAAGCTGTGGCCGGTCAGCGCACTGCCCTGAACCTGGCCGGCGTTGAAACCAGCGAAATTGCG
>DASSJE010000219.1:0-10476 GCA_035691365.1 Terriglobia bacterium | reverse complement strand
CTTGAGAACATAGGAAGCGTGCCGAGTTGGCCTCTGAGTGGCAGCGGCGGGGCTGCCGGCTTTGCTGCTGCCTCTACGGAGGCCGACCAGGACGAGGCCTGCACAAACCAGGCAGACCCCGGCCGTCTTGGTAACGAGCTGCCAGCCGCTGAAATGCTCTTTCAGCCATTTCGGTCTGAATTTTGTCAGAAGAAGCGCGCCGATGAAGATAACGCCGTATCGCACTCCCGAGATCGCATCAACGATAGCTGGATGGGCAAGGCTGACGGCGTAGTAGATAAGGAGCGACCCGGCTCCGGACAATACGCGATTCACAAAATACCAGAAGCGGTTGCGTCGCTCTCCCCTCCTGGATTCGGCCATGATTTGCCGGCGCCACGAGCGCGGCGCAAGCAGGGCCAGGGAGCCGGCAAACGTGCCGATGGTGAACCAGACGTATCCACTGACGAAATTCGTCTGGTTGTAGACCACCTTCTCCAGCACATTCACCAGCCCCAGGAGTCCGGCGGCGAGCAATACGGGCGGGAGCAGCTTTTTGAGAGGCGGCCTGTCAGAGAAAAACATCACAAAGCCGCCGGCGCTCATCAGAAGAAACCCGAAGAGCTGAAGGCTGGTCATCTGCCTGGTGAGCAGTGCCAGAGCGATGAGGGCCGTAGCGACAGGTGAGAAGCCGCCCATGATGGGGAGTGTTTCGGAGGCTTCACCGGCTTTTAACGCGGCGTAATAGTAAAACACGCCGACCAGATGCATTACGCCGGTGATGAATGCAATCACAACGACCGCAATGGGAGGCGATTGATACCCGAACGGCACCAGCGCGACGCCGAAAACGCTCAACGAGCCCAGCCAAAAGACATAGCTGTACAAGTTCTTCGTGCCGGGATGCTTCAGCAACACCTTGTCCCAGACGAGCGAAGCGCCTATGACTGCCTGCGCGATGACGGCGACAAAAGCGCCGTTCCTGAACAACTCAATCAAAGAATTCTCTCAGGTGAAGAGCATGATAATGCCAATCGTCACCAGCGCGGCGCCGGCCCAGCGCCGCCAGTGGACCTCTTCCTTCAGAAGATACTTGGCGAGGGCGACTTCCAGGATGTAGCTGCTGGCCGTGAGCGGCACTGCCAAACTGAGCGCAGCGGTGGAAAGCAGGGCGATCAAGGCAAAAAATGAAATGGCCATTGCCGGGATTCCTGCCAGGATAAACGGATTGCGAACCAGGTCGGCGCACAGGCGCAGAATGCCGCCCGCGCTGTAATCAACGATTTCGCCATGCCGTTTCATGCCGGCGCTGCACAAGAGATCACCGACGGTAGTGCCGATGACCACAATCGCAAGCGAAAGAAGTATCTTCATTTTTCCGGCTCCGGATTCTCGGTGGTTTGGGGCGGAGTGCGCGCCACCAGCACAACGCCCAGGGTGATGAGGCAAATCCCCATCCAGTGAATCCAGGTGACCTTCTCATTCAGTCCGACGGCCCCCGCCACGGCCGTGAGGACGTAAGAAAAGGAAGTCATCACCAGGACGTAGCTCAAGTCAGCCCAGCTCAGCAACGTGAGGCGCGCAATCAGCCACGCCACCATGAAGACCACTCCGATTCCAACCCACAACTGGAAAAGCGCCTTGATGTAAGGCAGGGGCGACCAGCTTTGAATCATTCCCACCTGGCGCAGCCCGAGTGCCAGGGCGTAATTGCCAATGACATTCGTGCCCACCACTACAGTGCACACGATTACGGTTTTCCAGATCAGCCTTTGCTTTTCCATCCTGGGGGATTTCCGCCTCTTGAGTGGACCTGGCCGTCGCCCACCAGATGGCCGTCCATGGCCGGGCGCCAATTTTCTTTTCTTCTTCTATCCAGCTTGTTCTTCCCACCCGGGGCCACGCGGGGTGGAAACTTCTGCCGGCTAAGCCGCGGCTGTGATCACGGTGCTTAACCATGAATCCCGTGGCAAGCCTGATATCGCTTCTTCATCGGCTCATGCCAATTACTAGGGCATCATGCTTTCCAGCCCGCCATCGGAGTTGTCACATGAATGTAGCTCGGCAACTCCCCCTCTTGGTTTAGACGCTGCAGCGCCGAACAAAGTTCGCGCAGAGGAAAGCTGGCAAGAAGTAGCCTCACCCTCTGTGAACGGCGCTGTGCCTGATACGTTTTGCATTCTCCTGTTCCCGGGCGATGTACTTCCCGCGCAACCCCTGTTATAGTGGTTCTTCTTCAGCCGGAAAAATTGCAATAGGGCATCGATTTTCGGGGTGCAATACCACACCAGGGCTTGCCATTATCAACTCATCGCAGGGGAGAACCAGAGTGCAATCAATGCGGGTTTCAGGGATTCGTTTTGGAGCTTTTGTCTTTTTGATCTCCGCCCTCCTCGTCTTTTCGGGATGCGAAAAACATCCGGCGCAGATTGCTGAACTCGTGGCGCCGGCGGGCAATCGGCCCGCTCAGATTGTGCCGCGGGGCGAGACGGTGCTCCCCAACGGACGGCTGGTGACGCCGCAGGGCGTGGAGGTGAAGGTTGCGCCGCATCCCTACGGCCTGGCGCTTAGTCCCAACGGCGAGACGCTGGTGACCTCGAACAACGGGACCTGGCCGTTTTCCGTTTCCATCATTTCAGACCTTACGAGCAGCCAGCCCGCGGTCAAGCAGATTCCGCCTGGCTACCCGCCGCGAGGCTCCGAGACTGATCCGAAAAGCGTCTACCTGGGCGTGGCCATTGCTCATGACAATCGCACGCTTTATCTTTCCGAGGGCAACAACGGCAGGATCGGAATATTCGATTTGAAAACTCGGCGCGACCTCGGGAAGCTGAGCCTCGACGGCCGCTACCAGGGAAAAACTTATCAGCATAGCCTGGCCGGTGAACTGAAACTATCGCCGGACGGCAAGGACCTTTACGCGCTGGACCTGGCACACTTCCGCCTGGTGGTTTTTGACGCCCACTCGCACCGCATGATTGCCAGCGTGCCCGTGGGCCGGCTGCCTTTCGGCCTGGCGCTTTCCCCCGACGGCAAGACGGCTTATGTGACCAACGTCGGCATGTTCCGCTATTCGCTCGTGCCCGGCTACAACCCCAAGGATGCGCTGCATACCGGGCTTGATTTTCCGCCTTTCGGGTTTCCTTCGAAGGAAGCGGAAAACGGCACGGTGGTCGACGGCAAGAAGATTCCGGGGCTGGGCAGCCCGAACGTTCCACAATCGAATTCCGTTTATATGCTCGATGTTGCGAACCCCGCGCACCCGGAGGTGAAGGCCCGGACCCGCACCGGCATTCCCGTTGGCCCGAACTCCGCAGGCGGATCGAGCCCTGGCGCGATCGTGGCCGGGGCGGACAAAGTGTATGTGAGCAACTCTGCTCAGGACAGCATCAGCATTCTAGACGCGCACACCGGCAAAGAAGAAAAAACTCTGGTTCTCCAGCCTGCGAAGAGCGTTGAAGGCTTGCGCGGCCTGCTGCCCTTCGGCCTGGCGCTCAGCCCGGACGGCGCGCGCCTCTACGTGGCCTGCGCGGGCATTAACGCGCTGGCGGTGATTGATACGCAACAGGGAAGGGTGCTTGGCTACGTTCCCACGGGATGGTTTCCGGCCCGCGTGATTGTGAGCCCCGACGGCAAAACACTTTACGTGGACAATGCCAAAGGTTTTGGCGCGGGGCCGAACGGCGGGCCTGATTTCCACGAAGGCCCTTCCGGCGATTACATCGGTGACATCACTCAGGGCGTGATTTCCATTATGCCGGCGCCGGAAACGGCAAAGCTCGGGGAAATGACGGAGCAGGTGCTGCGCAACAACGGATTTGTCGCCAGGGAAGGGCCGGCACGCGCGGCGGATTTCCCCGTTCCGCCGCCCGGCCAGGCGAGCCGGAAAATCAAATATGTGGTCTTCATCGTGAAGGAGAACCGCACCTTCGACCAGATTTTCGGCGACCTGAAATCCGTAGGCGGCGAGAACGAGAATGGCGATCCCGCATTGGCACACTACGGCGACGATGCCACAGTGAGCGAGAAGGGCGAACCTGCCTACGAGCACGTGCGCGTTTCACCCAACCATCACGCCCTGGCAGAACGTTTTGGCCTGAGCGACAACTACTACGTGGATTCCGATGTTTCGGTGGACGGGCATCATTGGTTGGTGGGAAATTATCCCAACACCGAATTCGAATCCGCGTGGCCGGCTGCCTACGGCAAGCAGTTTGCGTTTGTGCCGGACCAGAACGTACCGGGGCGGCTGGAAATCGGGAACACATCACCGGGACCTGAAGATTTTCTGCAAGCCGGATCGCTGTGGAACCACCTGGCGCGCCACAACATCACTTTCCGCAATTACGGCGAAAACCTGGAAGTGGCCGGAGAGACGGAGGATGAGGGGTCGGAACCGACGGGCGTGCGCGAAGCAACCAACGTGCCCATGCCGGAAGTGTTGTTCAAGAACACGTCGCGGACCTATCCCACCTTCAATACTTCCATTCCGGACCAATATCGCTTCGCACAGTTCAAGAAGGAATTCGACGCCCGCTATCTGAGCGGCAAAGATGCGATGCCGCAGTTCATGTTCATTTGGCTGCCGGATGACCACACTGCCGCTCCGCGGCCAAAGGATGGCTATCCATACCGCGCCTCCTACGTGGCCGACAATGATCTGGCGCTGGGCAAGCTGGTGGAATTGTTTTCCCATAGCCCATTCTGGAAGAACATGGCTGTCTTTGTGACTGAGGATGATGCCCAGGACGGCCAGGACCACGTGGACGCCCATCGCAGCCTTCTGCTGGTGATCAGCCCGTATTCACGGCGCAGCGTCTGGCACGTTCACACCAGCATGCTCAGCATCCTGAAAACATTTAACCTGATCTTCGGCCTGCCGCCCATCAATCAATACGACGCCGGTGCCGCCAGCCTGTCTGATTGCTTTACCGGCAGGCCCGACTTCAGCTCTTACACGCCGCTGCCGGAGGATTCGCGCATCTTCAATCCTGGCCAGGCGCGCGATCCGAAATATTTCGCGCTCCACCACCAGACGCTGCCGCGCTCGGCCGACTTCGACAACCCGGCAGCCATCCGGGAACAGATGGACCACTAAGTGCAGTGGGGCATGCAGAGGCTGGCATTCGCAGACGGCCCCCATGGCTCCTCGTGATGCAAGAGTGTTCCACCCCTGCGCTGTCGTTTGGTAGTCTGCCTTGCATCGTGTACAATCGAGTCTTCGCCTCTTGCTGGCCGGGCCTTCCAAAATGCGAAGCTCGCCGCAGCAAAGAGCAACGCAGGGACCGCGCCGAGGAGGGGACCGCCGCGAGAACTTCCTGCCTGATAGATCCCAAATGACCTCATTACTGGAACAACTGAACGCCCAGCAACGCGCCGCCGTGGAGCACACCGACGGCCCGCTGCTGATTCTGGCGGGAGCGGGCAGCGGCAAGACTCGGGTCATCACCTACCGCATCGCCTACCTCATTGAAGTATGCGGTATTCCGCCTGAAAGCATTCTGGCAGTGACCTTCACCAACAAGGCCGCCGACCAGATGAAGGACCGCGTGGCGGCATTGTTGCAGGGACGGCTGGGCGTGCTGCCGCATATCTCGACGTTCCATTCCTTCTGCGTCAGCGTTCTGCGGCGGCGTATCGGCCGCCTGGGATACACGCGGGACTTCACCATTTATGATGAGGATGACCAGCAGCGCGCGCTGAAAGTTGCGGCCCAGGATTCGGGGCTGAGCGATTGGATCACTTCGCCGCGTTCAGTGCTGGCGCGCATCAGCGCTGCCAAGAACCGGGGCGTTTCTCCCGCGAGAATGGAAAGCGAGGCATATGATCCTTCCACGCGCAACCTGGCCGCGCTGTTCAAGGCTTACGAAAACAAGCTGCGGCAATCGAATGCGCTGGATTTTGACGATCTGCTGCTGAAAACTGTGGCGCTTTTTGACGATGCGGCCGACGTGGCGGAGGGATACAATCAGCGTTTCCGCTACGTGATGGTGGACGAGTATCAGGACACCAACCGCATTCAGTATGAGCTGATCCGCCAGCTCACCCGCGCCCAGCAAAACATCTGCGCGGTCGGCGACGAGGACCAGTCCATCTACCGCTGGCGCGGGGCGGACATCGAAAACATTCTGAACTTTGACCAGGACTATCCCGGCACCACCATGATCCGCCTGGAACAGAATTACCGCTCGACACAGATGATTCTGGACGCGGCCACGGCGGTGGTGAGCCACAACGTCGCCCGAAAAGGAAAATCCCTGCGTACCAACCGCGGCGCGGGATTGCACGTGGGACTTTATGAGGCGCGCAACGCCGACGAAGAGGGATGGTTTGTGGCCAATGAGATTACAAAGGCGCTCGGCGAAGGTTCGGTGAAAAGCGTGGGTGTGTTGTACCGCACCAACGCGCAGTCGCGGGTGCTGGAAGAAGCGCTGCGCCGGAACGGCATCGAGTATCGCGTAGTGGGCGGCACCAGTTTTTATGACCGCGCGGAAATCAAGGACGCGCTTGCTTATGCGCGCCTGGCCAACAACCTGCGCGACAGTTCCGCCATGCAGCGCATCATCAATACGCCTCCACGCGGCATTGGAGGCACCACCATCGAGCAATTGCAGGCCCTGGCCGCGGAGCGCGGGCTGACGTTGTGGGAGGCGCTGGAACAGACGCTGGCCGCCGGCTCCGAAACGCTCTCAAACCGGGCGCGGAAAGCCCTGGAAGACTTCCACGCGCTCATTGCCGGACTGGCTGCGGACCGGGAGAAGCTTTTGCTCAGCGAATTCTTCCGCGCCATCCTCGACCGCACTCACTACGTGGAGATCCTGGACGCCGAGAATAACCCGGCGGCGGAGAGCCGCGTTGAGAACCTGCGAGAACTTGTGAACGCCGCCGCGGAAGCCGAAGAGCGGGGCGAGCGGCTGGCCGAATTCCTGGACCACGCCGCGCTGGTTTCAGACGCTGACAATTACGACGAGCGCGCCCACGTGACGCTGATGACACTTCACAGCGCCAAGGGACTGGAATTCAATTTAGTCTTCCTGGCGGGCATGGAGGAGGGACTCTTCCCGCACAAACTTTCAGCCGACGACAATGCCGGGCTGGAAGAGGAACGCAGGCTGTGCTACGTGGGCATGACCCGTGCCAAAGACCGCCTGGTGCTCACCTGGGTGCGCGAACGGCGGACGTACGGCCAGCAATTGCAGGAAGGCACGCGGTCTTCTCGCTTCCTGGCCGAGGTTCCGCAAGAGCTTCTCGAGCCGCTGAATGCTACGATGTTTGCTTCCAGGCCGCGGACCACCTGGGGGAACGCCGTCAATTCCGTCGAGGGTGTTGAGAAGTTTTTCTCTCAGCGCGGGCAGGCAATCAAAGCTGCAGGTTCGGCCCCGGCGATTCCCCGCTCCCGGCCGGCGGCTCCGGTGCGCTGGCGCCAGGGTTCAAAAGTGCGGCATCCCAAATACGGCGTCGGGACCGTTCTCGGTTCAGAAGGGGATGGCGAAGATACCAAGGTGACCGTCAGCTTTCCCGGCTACGGCCGCAAGAAACTGGTGGAACGCTACGCCTCTCTTGAAAAAATTTGAAGCGTCGCACGCCATTTAAATCAGGTGGATGAATGAAGTACTACAAGGTCCTCAGGGAATTCGGCAAGCCGGCGGCGGGCAGGTCCGCAGCCTTCTGGCCGGCGGCGTTTGTGGCAATAGCCCTGGTGCTCTTCCAGGCCAGGCCCGTATCTGCGCAAAGGCCGGCCCCGCAGAATGGTATCATCGGTTCCGCGGCGGCAGATTTCGCGCTGCGCGATATTGATGGCCATCAGGTGCGGCTCAGTGATTTCAGGGGCAAGTTTGTGCTGCTGGCCTTCTGGGCAACGTGGTGCCCGCCCTGCAAGGAAGAATTGCCCACCCTCCAGAAGCTTTACGAGCAATATCAGGACAAAGGCCTGGTTGTCCTCGCCGTGGATGATGAAGAGCCGGCGACCATCAAAGCCTTTCTGAGTACGAACCACTACAGCTTTCCCGCGGTGGTAGACAGCAGGAGAGCGGTTTTCAGGGAATTTGACGTACACTTTATCCCTACAGCGGTTGTCATCAATACGGATGACATTGTCACCCAGGTGATTACGGGTTGGGGAGGTCCCCAGCGGCTTCTCGAAGCGCTCCGCGCCGCGGGGTTTGGAAACGCCCTGCCGGCCCCGGCGCATCCGGCAAATCCCGGAAACTTGCAGCGCACCATGATTACATTCAGCAAGCAGGAGACGAACACATGAATACAAAGTCAGTGAAAGACAGAGCGGAACGGAAGAAGCTAAAGCGAGCGGCGCGCAAGAAGCAGCCGCCCAGGCCCAAACAGACCGAGCCACGCGGCTCACACAGACCGAAAGTGAAGAAGAGGGGCCCCAGCGCGGCCAAGCGGTAACCGGAATCCAGGCCCGCGAGCAGCGGCGGCCACCAAAGGGCCTGGCCGCTGCCGCGCCGTCGCTCAGTGAGTTTCAGGTACGCCGGGGGCGGCGGGCGAAACTCACCGCCCCAATCCGTTGGACCGCTGATCCAGAGGAGTGCATTGGCCTCACAATTCCTCCGCACCAAAAGCATTGACAAGCTGCTTTCTGACGCCGAGGCGCCCGAGCATCGCCTTCGCAGGACCCTCGGTCCGTGGTCGCTCGCGGCCCTGGGAGTGGGCGCTATCATCGGGGCCGGTATCTTTGTGTTGACGGGCACGGCGGCGGCAGGCGAAAACCTGGAGGTCCACTCGGTGCTAAAGGCCCCTCTGCTCAGCGTCCTTCTGCACGGCCGGCACGCCATTGGAACGGCGGGGCGGCCCGGCGCGGGGCCGGCCATTGCGCTCTCTTTTTTCCTGGTGGCGGTGGCCTGCGGGCTGGCGGGGTTGTGCTACGCGGAGCTGGCCTCCATGATCCCCATTGCCGGAAGCGCCTACACCTACACCTACGCGACTCTCGGTGAGCTGGTGGCGTGGATCATCGGCTGGGACCTGATTCTGGAATACGCGGTCAGCAATATGGCCGTGGCCGTGGGTTATTCCGCTTATTTCGACAGCCTGCTCCACAACTTCGGCCTCAGCCTGCCCGCAAAACTCTCGGAGCCCATGCTCGATTCCTCGCTCCACCTGACGGGATCTTATTTCAACCTGCCGGGGTTTCTGGTGGTGATGATTCTCACCGTGATTCTGGTGGTGGGCATCCGGGAGAGCGCCGGCGCCAACAACTTTATGGTGGGCGTCAAAATCGTCGCCATCCTGATCTTCGTCATCTGGGCTTCCGGGCACGTGCAGCCTTCCAACTGGACGCCCTTCATGCCCAACGGTTTCCAGGGCGTGCTGACGGGTGGAGCGATTGTCTTTTTCACTTACATCGGGTTCGATTCCGTTTCCACCGCCGCAGAAGAGTGCCGCAATCCGCAGAAGGACGTTCCATTCGGCATCATCGCTTCATTAATCGTCTGCACGATTCTTTACTGCACGGTGGCGATGGTGCTGACGGGAATCCAGAACTGGCAGACACTGCGGAACGCGGCACCGGTGGCCAACGCGCTGGACGCCATCGGGCTGCGCGGCGTGGAACGCTGGGTCACCATCGGGGCGCTGACGGGCATGCTGAGTTCGCTGCTGGTTTTTCAACTGGGTCAGGCGCGCGTGTGGTTTGCCATGTCACGCGACGGCCTGCTGCCCAGAGTGTTTTCAAAAGTTCACAAGAAGTTTCGCACGCCGCATGTGAGCACCTGGACGGCGGGCCTGTTTGTCGCCATCCCGGCGGGGATTTTCAATATCGGAACGCTTGCCGACCTTTCGAACATCGGAACGCTTTTTGCATTCGTGCTGGTGTCGCTTGGCGTCCTGGTGCTGCGCCGTACGCAGCCCGAACGCCGCCGAGTGTTCCGCGTTCCCTGGGTTCCGGTAATTCCCTTTGCTTCCGTGGCCTGTTGCCTGATCCTGATGGCCAGCCTGCCAGTTGAAACCTGGTTGCGGTTTTTCGTCTGGCTCGTCATTGGATTGGCAATTTACTTTACCTACAGCCGCTTTCACAGCGAGTTTGCTCGCAAGGACTCCGGGACCGCCAGGCAGGCAGGATGATGCCGGCAAGTTATTCCGAAAACTGACAGCAGACAAAAGCACCGTAGCATGCTGTAGAATAAGGACGGTTGTGCAATCTATGTCGCCAAACCCAGACAGGATGAAGGTTGAATGCCCTTCTGCCGGGGCCGTGGTGCGCCGCCAGGGGAACGGTCTTCAGGGGAGAATATTGGTGCTCCTTGCGCTGGCGGCCGTTGTGCTGGCATCGCCCGTCTCCGCACTCGCGTGGGGCCACCAGGCCCATCAGCTCGTGGACGACTGGGCCATTGGCACGCTTCCCCAGAACTTGCGCAACTACTTCCAGGCCAATCACAGCTTCATTGTGAATCATGCCAACGATCCCGAAACCTGGATAAAGAAAGATCGCTATGAGCGGATGCGGCACTATATTTATCTCGATAAGTATGGGACGTTCCCCTT
>DASSJE010000218.1:0-2037 GCA_035691365.1 Terriglobia bacterium | reverse complement strand
CCGGTATTTCAGACTACCGAGTACACCAGCAGCGACGTTCCCACTCAGTTCGCCGACTCGGTCCAGCGCGCCGAGTTTTACAACGTCATGCAACCGGATTGGCACACCCTGCTGCGTCCCTCGGTCAAGGCGGAGCGTACGCTGGCCATCCCGCGCGGATCCTACTACTTTGCCCTCGACCAAGACGGTTCCTGCTGCGCTTTCGTGCTGGTCGACATCAACGTCTTCTCCAACCTGCTGTTTCCCGCGAGCGCCGCGGACGCGAAAAGCCCCATCGGCTCGGCCGAGCGCTCGGGAGACATCACCACCAGGGACATTGCTACCTTCTTGTTCCCCAACACCTACCTGTATCTCGATCGCAATCCGAATCATTGCTGTGTATTGGGATTTCACACCTACGATTACGAACCCGGCACGGCCGCCAACGGCTTCCGCGAGAAACGCTACGTGCTTACCTTCGCCAGTTGGATCAGCCCCGGCCTTTTCGGCCCCGGCTTCGAAGACATCACTGCGCTAAGCCATGAAATCACGGAGAGCCTGAACGATCCCTTTGTAGGAATTGACGGCGTGCACGGGATCACGCCCTGGTGGCTTTCGCAGAACGGAAACTGTCAGAATGATTTGGAAGTCGGCGATGTGATCGAAGGCCTGCCGGAGTCAACCATCGCGATCACGACCAGGGGGCTCGCATACCATCCGCAGAATGAAGCCCTGCTGCAGTGGTTTGAGTTCCAGTCGCCGTCAACTGCCCTGGGCGGCGCCTACAGCTACCCCAACCAGAATGTCCTGACCGCGCTCTCGCCGCCCCAGGGCGTGAAGTGCCAATAAGAATCAGCGACGAGCGTTGAGCATTGAGCTTTGAGCAATCAAATTAGCCTACTCACCGCTCAGAACGAGAACCTCGCCTGCAAATCCACTCTGCGGTTCGCCGATGCTGAAGCAAAGGGCCCGCCGCCCACGCTCAGCGTCTGACCAAACAGCGGTGAGCTCAGGTTTCCAACCGGATTGCCGGGATTGAAGGTATTAAACAGGTTGCGCACGCTGATGCTCAAGGTCAGGTTATAGCGGCGATTCGTCGCCTGTCCGAATGAAAACGGGTTGCCGCCGCCACCGCTCAGGCCGCGACCCCCAAGCCCGCCGCCTCGATGTCCGTGCGGCCCTCCGCCTCCGCCACCTCCGCCTTTCGCCTCCGGGCCGAAACCAATGGTCTTGCTCAGGCGCAGGTTAAAGGTCGTGTTTGCCGGACCCGTGCAGTAGTTGATGGGAACCGTTGGCGAGCCAACCGTAGGCGGAGCAATCGAAAAATCGGTGCGGTCCGTGCACACGATGTGCTCATTCGCGTTCGCCAGCCACGGCCGGTCGTTGAAGAGGGAATCACCGTTGTTGTCCTGCCCGGTGGTCAGGTTATACGGCGCACCCGAGTTGATGATGATGAACGGAAACAGCGAGAAACCATAAGGCATATTGAGATTGCCGCCGATGAACGCCCGATGGCGTACGTCAAAAGCCGCGCGGCCGTAATCCGCCATGGGATCAAATTGATCCGTGACGAAGCTTGCCCTCGTGGTGCCGCCGCTGGAGAAGAACCCTCCCGCGCTGCCCCCGGAGGCCACATTGCTGTTGGCATAGCTGAGCGTGTAGAAGCCAAACAGCGACAGCCTGCGCCCGGTGTTCACGCGCCCATTCACGATCACCTGGTTCTGCCGGTAAATCCCGCCAGATTCATAAGTGTAAATATTCTCGTTTGTGCCCAGCGGCCTGCCGCCGCTCAGCCATGGCGCCGGCGCATTTACGTTGTCGATATAAAACGCGTGCTCGCCCCGCGTGTTCAGATAGGTGACCGAAACCGTAGCCGCCTTGGTGACCTGGTGCTCAATGCTGGCCGCGCTCTGAATCGTATAGGGCGATGTCAGGTTTGGAGAAACCCTGTAAATCGTCGGCGAACCAGTTGTGGTCAGTGTGCTGAATGATGGCCAATTGCTCGGATTCGTGGAAAAAAACTGCGGGTTCTCAACCACGGCCTTTTGCTGCGTCACC
>DASSJE010000217.1:0-3691 GCA_035691365.1 Terriglobia bacterium | reverse complement strand
TGATTGTCAGCCTCCGTGCCGCCGCTGGTAAACACAATTTCGCTGGGGCGCGCGTTCAGCAGGCGCGCAAGCTGTTCTCTGCTGGTTTCAACGGCGGACCTGGCGCGCTGCCCGTACCAGTGGATCGACGATGCGTTGCCGTAATCTTCCAGAAAGTACGGCCTCATCGCCTCAAACACTTCGGGGGCGACAGGAGTGGTCGCATTGTTGTCCAGGTAAACTCTTCGCACGCCCAGCCTCTCGAGAACCCGCATGACAAGCGGAAATTCTGATCATTTTGAGAGTATCCCACCATGGGCGGCGAAGTCAAACAGGCGCCTCCGTGTGACGGAAAGCATCGTACGCGGCGAGATTCATTGCCGGCAGGGGCTTTCGCCGATGCTTCTTCCTTTGCGCCTGTCACATCCTTGAGTGATAAGCGTCATAGGCGTACGGTCGTGCCGATTTTATGCTGAATAAGGGTCAAATTCCATTTCAAAACAAGGAGGACGATCCTATGTTTGCAAGACACGTTCGAATGCGTCTTAAGGTTGATGGCCTTCCCGGTTTTGTGAAGGCCACCGATAATGAGACGATCCCCACTCTGAAGAAATTCGCCGGATTCGCTGGCGAAATTATGCTGGTTTCAAGCGATGGCAAAGAAGCCGTCGGGATCAGCCTGTGGGAGACCAAAGAGCATGCGGAGATTTACAACCGCCAGGGATCTGCTGACGTATTCAAAGCGCTGGAGAAGTTCACGGAAGGGAAACCGGAACTTCTGACCTACGAGGTAACCAACTCAACCATCGAGAAACTTTCTGTCCGTAAAGCGGCCTGACGCAATCGTGCTGCAGTTGCCGGCACGCTAGCCGCGAACCTGTCATGCTGGGCGGGCCCTCCCGAGTGATGATTCTGAGGAGCGCCGAATTCAAGCGCCAGGAGATGATCGTCAGCGCCCGGCATGACAGGTCTCCCGCCTTCTGATTGCCAGAGCGCTTGAATTCGCTTTACACCACCGAATTGTTGCGCCGTCAGGTTGTGATTCCCAGGAGCTTGCGGCGCGGCTCCTTGACTGCGTTTAAAGACTGGGGCAGCATCTTGAACCCTCCCGGAAAATAATCTGATACAATGCGGCGACACAGGTTCAAGGAATGGAGTATGAAGGCGGCGAAAATTCCAGGACGGTCCTTTGCGCGAGTTGAACTTCCTGGATGGTCTGCGCGCGCCACGCCGGGACCTGAAGCCAAATACAGAGACGGATTTCGGGAGGAGTTATGAGCAGTGCCGAAAAAGCGGAAGGCAGGAATTTGTTCAAGACTGCGGCTCAGGCAGGCGCGGCGGCTGCAGTGCCAGCGGGCGTAACCTTTATTACGCGTCCGGACAGAGTTTTCGGGGCTAATGATCGTGTGCGGGTTGGCGTGTGCGGCATCCGCGGCCAGGGATTCGAGCACGTCAAGGAGTACTCGAGCATGGAGCATGCCGAAGTCGCCGCCGTCTGCGACGTGGATGAAAACATCATGGCCGGCCGCCTGCGAGACATGGACAGCATGGCGCTGCCGCCGCCCAAAACCTATATCGACGCGCGAAAGCTGATGGAAGACAAGTCCATCGACGCCATTTCGATCGCCGCGCCCAACCACTGGCACTCCCTGCTCGGAATCTGGGGCTGCCAGGCCGGCAAGGATGTTTATGTGGAAAAGCCGTGCTCGCACAACTGGTGGGACGGCCACCAGCTCGTGAAGGCCGCACAGAAATACAACCGGATTGTCCAGCACGGGACCAATTCGCGCTCCGACGAAGCCATCATCGAAGAAGTTAAACAACTCCGCAGCGGGCTAATCGGTGAAGTTTACCTGGCGCGGGGCCTCTGTTTCAACCACCGGGACACCATCGGCCACACTCCAGTTGAGCCGGTCCCGGCCGGCGTCCACTATGATCTTTGGACGGGCCCGGCGCCACTGCACGATTTTACGCGCAATCACTTCCATTACAACTGGCACTGGTTCTGGAATTACGGTAACGGCGACATCGGCAACCAGGGTATCCATCAGATGGACGTTGCGCGCTGGGGCCTGGGAGTCGGGTTTCCAAACAAAGTGTCGGCCATCGGGGGGCATTTCATGTTTCGTGACGACCAGCAGACCCCCAACACGCTGAACTCGGTTTTTGAATTTGAGATGCCGGACGGAAGTCGCAAAATGCTGGAGTTTGAAGTGCGCCACTGGATCACCAACCATGAAGCGTCCATCGGCACGCCGGGGTTCGGAATTGCAATCCCCGGTTTCCTTGGCCCTCCAAGGGAGGAGCCACGCCGGCCGCATGGTCCTTTCGGAACGGTCGGCAATATTTTCTACGGCTCGAAAGGATTCACGGCGTCGGACAATGAAGGTTCGGCGTCTTACCGGTCGTGGCTGGGCCCGGCGCACGAGCGCGGCCCCAGCGCCATTCGCGGCGGGAACAACTGGGCGAATTTTATCGATTGCGTCCGCAGCCGCAAGAAGGAAGACCTGAACGCGCCGATTGAAGAAGGACACATCTCCTGCACGCTGGTTCACCTGGCGAATGCCTCCTATCGCCTGGGCCGCACTTTGAACTTTGACCCTGTGAAGCAGGAAGTGATCGGTGACGATGAGGCGAACCGCATTCTGCGCGGGCACTATCGCGAACCCTTTGTGGTGCGCGAGGAGGTCTAGCGCCGGGAAGCGCAGGCCGATCGCTCGCGTTTTTTCAGGTTTCGTGGAGGGCGGGCAGCTGCGAATTACGATTCGCTGAAGTCGATCATTTTGGGCTTGAGGCGGAATCCCCTGGTGGAATACCCGATGTAAGCGATGCCGATGGCAAACCAGATGCCACCCACAACCTTGGCAAGGATGTTCAGGTTCCACCAGATCAGCGCGCAGAAGGCGAATCCGATAAGCGGCAGTATAGCGTCTCCCAGCAAGCGCCTCTTGCGCTCCGTGCGCATCACGATGCAGAAGTGCCAGAAGGTTGAGAAGTTGACCCCCATAAAGGCAAGGAAGGCGCCGAAATTCAGCAGCTCGGCCGCATGCTCGTAAGCATTGCCGATGTAATTGAGCGAGACAGCGCCCACAAAAGCCACCAGTCCGATGAGCAGAATGTTGTATGTGGGCGTGTTGGTGTTCGGATGCAGATGGCCGAAGAACTTCCGCGGAAGCACTCCGTCACGCCCCATGCCGAATAGCAGCCGGGCTGCTCCCAGCCCTCCCGTCAGGCCGCTACCCAGAGCCGCCAGGACGAGAATCGCTCCCATGGCCTGGAACAAAGGCATGCCCCCCACGCGCCGGCAGACATCCATAAAGGCCGTTTCCAGATTGGGGAACGTGTGCCAGTTGGGCCAGATCCGCTGCCCGAGATAGACTTCAATGCCCGCGAAGATACCGGTGAAAAGGCACACCAGCACCGTAGCCAGAAGCACGTTGCGCTTGGGATTTTCAACGTCTTCAGAAAGAGTAGTGATGCCGTCGAAGCCGATGTAGGTGAGCGCTGCGAACGACGTGGCCATCCATATCTGATGGCCGTTAAACGTTTGGGGATTGTAGAAAGGCTGAGTTGAGAAAAGGCCACCCCAGCCGCCGCCGGAATAGAGAAACCAGACCGCGAGGACGAGAAACACCGCAATGACTGTACACATGCAGACCAGCAAAATCTTGTTGGCGCGCGCCGAAGTCTTGATGCCGCGAAGGTTCAGCAC
>DASSJE010000216.1:0-11575 GCA_035691365.1 Terriglobia bacterium | reverse complement strand
TTTTCGGCCGCCCCTGAAGTCCCCGCAGCGCCCCCGGAATTGCCCGCTCAGCGACCTGCCACCGCCTGATACAATGGCTGCAGAATTCAATCGGCCCGACACCTTCACGACCAGGGAGGAACGCCCGTGCTGTTTCAAAAGGGCCAGCTCGAGAAGCTTGACCGTTACCGCTGGCTGGCGCCGCGCCAGGGAGCGGCATGCGCCCTTCCCGCCGGGTAGCCGGCAACAGCCCGTAAAAAGCACTCCGTCACCGCAAAATGGCCGCGGGCTGCCCGACTCCCTTACAAGAGCGAATCGCTGCAGCTCAGGGCGTGCCTTGCTGGCGATGAGAGAGGGCGGGAGTCAGTTTCGGGACGAAAAATTCCTGGAAGATGTTGGCGACGGCATCGAAGCCGATTCCGATCATGCCGTTTTCAAGCGTCGTTCCCCAGTCACTGCGGTTTTGTTGGGGAAGGTAGAGGTTGGCGATGCCGCCGGCGGCAAAGTGTCCGAGGACGGAGGAGAAATCCGGCTGCCAGTGTCCGTTGTCGCCCTTGCAGATGAACGAGCGGGTGATGGCGTAGAGCAGGCGCGAGCCGACGCTGCCGTCGGCTTTGTAATAGAATCGCGGGTCCTGATGAAGGACCGAGGGCAGCAGGGCGTCGCCCAGGAATGCCGCCACGCCCAAAGTGGCATAGGCAGCCCCAAACCGCTTGGCAAAACTCTTCTCCTCGGCGCCGTATCCGCTGTACATGCCGGCTGCCTGCTCGCCACCGACGAACGCTGTGGTCAGGCCAAGAGTATACGGGTTGAAAACCGATTTGAAAGTGAGTTGGAATTTCTGCTTCGCGCTGAGCGGAGCGGTGTGAGGATAGTAGGTGACGAAGTAATTGGGAACGAAGCCCAGCACCAGTTGCTTTTCTTCGTTCTGCAACTGATAGTGGGCCACCTCAGCCTGCGAGGGCGTTACCTTGATAGAGGTCACAAGCGGCGCCAACCCCAGAGTGATTCGCGGCGCCGTGTACATCTGGCCCGGATGGACCGCGGCGTTGACGGATTGCGATTCAAACCCCTGGGCGGTGATGGTGATCTGGTAAATTCCGGGAGGGATGCCGGCAATAGAGAATTGCCCGTTGTCTGTAGTCCGCACCTGCTGCACGGTTTGGCCATCGCGCTGGAGGGTGACGAGTGCTTCGATCACCGGGGCTCCGTCCGGTCCGGCAACGGAC
This sequence comes from Terriglobia bacterium, assembly GCA_035691365.1. Classification (GTDB taxonomy): domain Bacteria; phylum Acidobacteriota; class Terriglobia; order UBA7540; family UBA7540; genus SCRD01. Next base: position 10,367 of record DASSJE010000216.1, on the reverse strand, counting down.
CCGTTGATGCTGGCCGCCTGTGGCTGGTTCGATTCCTGGCCGGCAACTGGCCCTGCTGCTTGCGCATGGGCAGGCGTGGCGGCCTTTTCGCTTGCCGCCGGAGTGGACTGAGTGGTTTGCGGCTGGGCGGCAAGGCCACTGGCGGCAAACCCGGCGCCCATCCAAAAGAAGATGGCCATTGCCGGAATGGGGCTCCACAGGCGCCGCGAAAAAAATTTACACGAAAGCGCTGGTTTGCTGGAATGCATGCGAGCTCTCAATTCTGCGTCAGTCTTCCCCTTTATGCTCAGATGCGCAGAAGCGCCCAAAAGTATGTACGGCCAATGAGGCTGATGCGCGTCACGGCGGGGCATGCCTTGTGGCGGGCCAGCCCGGCGACGCGGTCAGGGGCCCCATGCCGCGCTGAATCTGGTTGTGAGCGGCAATATCTGCGGACCTGGAATCGCGCCATTGATGAACTTCCTAATAATCAGTTTGGCCGATGCCAATATCACAGGACAGTGGTATGCTACCAATCGAAACTCACAATCCGCTCAACCGGGGTCCGCGCCACCCTTGGGTTGTCTCTGAAAACCAACCCGAGTGCCGGAGCAACGCCGGGATGCGCTCGATTCAGGATATGGGCAAGCGCCCAATGCCATAGCCGGAAGGTACACATGCAAGAGAAACATGTACTGGACGTGATTTCCGCAATCCTGGCAAGCGGGATTATATCGCGGAAATCCAAGACATCGGCGAGGAGCGCGGCAAAGGTCTACTTTGACGTCAGAGACGAGCTGCTGAAGGGCATGCTCGACCGCGAGCTGGACAGGCTGCCGGTTTATCTCACGCAAAACTCCGGCAAGAACTCGGACAATTAATCTGCTCTGCCGGTTGAAATACCCGCGCTGCGGGCGGCGCACGCTTTGTGCGTTGCTCGCTGCGACCCGGCCGCCGATCACGATGGCCTGCGGGGCGGCTGGCTATTTTCTTTCCCAGACTTCTTCGCCGTCGGGAAAGACGTGAACACGCTGGTATGCAGAGTGAAGGCAGTCGCGCAGTGGCACAATGTGGGCTGTCCAGGGCCGATGGGGGTCGATGGGATAATTCAGCCTTGGAGCCCAGAGCACATAGCGCACTTGCCTCGAATTCAACTCTTGAACGGCCCGCTTTGCCCACTGGGGATTGAACATCGTGCTGGCAGAGTCGAGAAATACGGGGTTGCGTAGTTCCAGGGGGATGTACATGCCGGGCCAGCCGGCCTGAAAGAAATAGTCTCCCGGCTTTGTGTGTTGCATGAGCCAGCTTAGTTTGACGTAATCCTTGGCCTCTGTGGCGCACCTCCCTCCCCGCAGGTCAGCAACCTGGTAGTGGCGCATCTGGGTGAAACACACGCGCTGCACGGCCAATCCGGCAATTGCGAGCCATACGGCTGCCAGAACATAACGCCGTGCGGCTTGAGTTTTCGTGATGAGCCAGACGAACAGGATGATGCCCGGCATGGAAACTGCGTATACTCGCAACCAGTTAATGCTGAATGCCAGTTCAGCGAGCAGGAAAGAGCCTGTCAGCGCCAGGAGCAGAACTTCGCGCCGGGGTTGTGCAGCGTCGCCTGGGCCCTTCCAGGTCCACTTGAGTGCCCACAGGTAGGTCACCGGGAGCACGGCATAGGTGAAGAACATCTGGGCGTACTCGTAGGGCAGAAAGGAATGCGGCACAACCCGCCAGAATCGAGGTCCTGGAATTCCCAGCAAGGCGGTCTCAGATCCGTGAAGGTTGTCCTTCAAAACGTAATAGACCTGGAAATACAGGAGCCGGCCCAATCCCGCATGGGCGATGAACCACGCGCTCAGACACAACAGGCTGGCGAAGAAGCCGGCCAGGAGCGTCACCTCGGCTTTCCAAAAGCTTCGCTGGTTTTGAACGGGTCTTGTTTCTATGAACAGGAATATCGAGAATGCGAGCAGCGCCGCGGCGCCGTGGGTCTGGGTGAAGAAAGAGGCGGCGCCCAGCAAGGCTCCCGCGGCCGCAAGTCCCAGACCGTCTGCCCTCCGCATAAGGACGTAGACCGCACACATGACAGCAAAGACGCTGAACACATGGTGCGTGGTATTCAAGAGCCGGGAATAGACAAGTGCGAGGTATAACAGCGTTGCCAGCAGTGCGGCATTGCGGTCCATGAATCTTCTGGAAATCTTGAAGCAGATCCAGCACATTGCTACGCCGAGGAGGAGCACAACCGCATTGGTCACCCATATCCGGGGCCCGAAAAGTTTGAACATGCCGAGGTAAGCAAGGTCTGTGCCCGGAGGAGTGAACTGAAAGAAGTCGCGGTAGGGACATTCGCCGCCCAGCATCCGCTGGCCGAACATCCAAAAGAAGACCTGGTCGCCGCTGAGCAAGACGGGGATTGCCGGGAATACAAAGAGGTTGAAATAAAGAAACGACCCGGCGCCGACCAGCGTCACAACAACAAGCCGGTTATCCTGAAGCCCCTTCATCTCAGTGTTTCACCCCGCGTTTGGGATCCGGGACCGGCCGGCACTGGCGGATAAGATCCAAGCTGCCTGCCTGGCGCTTGAACTGAGCGAGCCCACGGCAAAGAGGGTGCATGGGGCATTGAGATCGCGCCCCGTACCTGGACGAGGAGTGTACCATACGCAAAACCACGGCCAGGACTTTAGTGCCCGGGCCCGGCGGTTTGGATTTCATCCGCGGAGTGACTCTCTCGGTGCCCCTCCCCGCCGGGGCCTTGTGCGCGATGGGCATCGCGAGATAATCTTCCTCAGCTTGCGCCGCGGCCCAACAGGACCACAGGAATGGTTTTCAATATGATCTTCAAATCGAGCGTGGGTGACCACTTGTCGATGTACTCCATGTCAAGTTCCATCCAGCGGCGGAAGTTCAGCTTGTTGCGCCCTTCGAGGGCCCACAGGCAGGTGAGGCCCGGCTGCATCCGCAGGCGGCGGCGCTGCCAGCCGGCATATTTTTCAACTTCCTCCGGGAGCGGCGGGCGCGGCCCCACAAACGACATATCACCCTTCAGAATATTGAAGAGCTGGGGAAGTTCGTCCAGCGAGAACTTGCGCATGACGCGGCCAACGATGGTGCAGCGCGGATCGTTCCTGATCTTGAACACCGGGCCGTCGAGCTCGTTCAAAGCGGCCAGCTCCTCGCGCTGAAGGTCGGCGCCGGCGTGCATGGAGCGGAACTTGTAAACCGTGAATCTTCTTCCGCCCAGGCCGCAGCGCACCTGGCGATAGAGCACCGGCCCTGGAGACGTCAGCCGGATAAGCGCGGCGAGCAGCACCAGCAGCGGTGAAAGGATGGTGAGCAGAATGAGGGCCATGCTGAAGTCGAGTGTACGCTTCAGCAGCAGCAGGTATTCGTTTTCCGGCGTAGTGGTGAAAGTGAGCAGCGGCATCTCTTCCAGCCGGTCGAGATAGACACGCGAGACGACGTGAGGGAAAAAGTTGAGCAGGACGCGCGTCTTGACGCCTTCCTCTTCGCAGAGCAGGAAAGCGGCCTCAATCTTTTCCATGTCGCCTCTGGCGGCGGCAAAAACCACTTCGTCGATAACGTGACGGCGGATGAGTTCGGGCAACTCGCCGAGCGAGTAAACCGGATAGTCCCGGCGCAGGCTGGGAGGCGGCTGGGAACTTTCTGCGGCGGCGCCGATGCGCGCAAATCCGAAGATGCGCATGCCGCGCTTTTCATTGGCTTCAATGGCCCTGGCAATTTCCGCCACGGCGGGAGCGTCGCCCACCAGCAGAAATTCACGATAGCCGCCAAAGGTGCGGCGGAGCGGGTCGCCCAGCCGGCGGGCCGCGAGTCGGAATGCAATCATGGCCGGCAGAAGAATGACAGCGTCGAGGGCCAGCAACAGACGGCTGATATAAACCAGCTTGAAGGCGAAGATGGTGGCGAACAGAAGCGCCGTGCCCAGGAAGCCCGCCTTGAACGGGTCCCAGAAAGCGCGCAGAAGGTTCTCTTCCTGGATTTCGCGGTAGCTGCCTGTTGCGACGCCCACAACGATCCAAAGAGCAACGGCGTAGGGGATGATCCAGAGATAGTTAGGATCAGGATAGAGCGGCTGCGGGGTGATGAAGCCTGCGCGAACCCAAAAGGCCAGGGCAAAACTGGCCAGACCGAGCGCGGCATCTGCCAGCAGGTAGAGCACCCCGATCATCTGTTTGTGGCGGGAAAACATAGGTGTCTTTCCAGCCCGATGGGCATCACTATCTTAGCAGAACACGAGAGTGGAGGGATGTGGGCGATAGGCGCATGGCGGTTGCCTGTCGGCGTAAAGCTGCCGCTACTGCAACGCGCTACGCTGCCGGGGGCTGATAGCTGCGACCCTTCCAGCGCAGGCCGGGGCCGGTGAGGCTCCGGAAAGCCGAGACCAGCGAAATGGTGGAGTAAAAGAGCGAAGCCAGCGGCAACGTGAAAGTGTAAAGAGGTGAGAGCCCGGCGAAGACGACAACGGGGCAATAGACGATGGCGCTGGCGGCCGAAGCCGCCACTGCCGCAATGAAGTCCGGATTGTGCGCCAATGGCGCGCCTGCAACGAGGTGCATGAGCCAGAGAACTGCCAGCGATACGCAAGGCAGCACGGCCAGGCTATTGCCAACGGCCACCCCGGCCAGGACCTTCCACAGCGAGCATCCAGTGCCTTCCCACGCGCTGCGGGCCAGGCCCTCGAAGACTTCGCGCCAGTTTTCGTACATTCGCGTGTGGAAGGTACCCTGGGACACCGCAAGATAGGTGCGGCGGCCGCTGCGCTTGAAGAGTTCGGCCATGCGAAGGTCTTCAATCAGGGTATCGCGCAGGCGGGCGTAGCCTCCTGTGGCAACGAGGTCACCGCGCCTCATCAGCATAAAGGCGCCCGCGGCCATGGCGCGGGATGAGCGTGGATGGTTCACCAGGCGTATCGGGAACATCATAAAAAGAAGAAAACCGAATGCCGGCAGCACCACCCTTTCCGCCCAGGATTGCATGGTGACCTCCGGCGTCAAGGAGAGGAACTGGACTTTCTTTCGCAGTGCTAACTGGACCGCCTGTCGCAACAGGCTGGGGTGGAAAACAACGTCGGCGTCGGTGGAAAGGACCCACTCGCCCGTGGCGGACTGGGCGGCCATGCTCATGGCATGGACTTTGCCGCGCCAGCCGGGCGGCAGGTGATGATTGTGGATGACCCGCAGCTTGCCGCGAGCAACGCCTCGCTGCGACCATTCATCCGCGATTGCGCCGGTGCGATCATCGGAGTCGTCATCAACCAGGATGATTTCGAAGTCCGGATAATCAAACTCCAGCAGGGAATCGAGCGTCGCCGGCAGCATTTCCTGCTCATTGCGGGCGGCCAGCAGGATGGAAACACGGGGAAGTCCGGAGGGCGGCGTGGAGAAAGTGACCGGCCGAACAATGGTGATACCGATGAAGTTCCAGAAAGCAAAAAGGCCCGCCGCAACCCAGGCCGCAAAGACAAACCAGAGGACCAGTTCTAAAAAGTGCAAATGAAACTCCTTCTTGACTATAAAGAGATCTGCAGGAAATGGCCAGGATGTTCGATGCGAAGTCTGGCAAGCAAGATGTGCTAGACTCGAAGCTCTTCCATGGGCGTCACGTTCATCATCTTTATCATTCTGGCAATTTTGCTGCTGGCGCAAAGCGTGCAATCGCTGCGGAGCGGTTTCCAATTTCTTGACTACGTGCGGCGATGCCGGGCGCAGGCTTCGGGCAGGTATGCGCCATCGGCAGCGGTGATCATTCCGGTGACGGGCGCCGATGCCGCGCTCGAAGCCAACATCGCCGCTTTCATTGCGCAGGATTATCCGCAATACAAGTTGGTGCTGGTGGTCAGCGACCAAAACGACCCGGCCTGCCCCATGCTGAACGCGTTGGTGAAGAAAGCGGCAGCGCATGGTCCTGGCAGTTCCTGCGTTGCTTCTCTGGTGGTTGCGGGTCCTTCGCATGCCCAGGGACAGAAAGTCCACAATCTGCTACGGGGGCTCGATACGGTCAGCACGAAAACCGAGGTACTGGTTTTTGCCGATGCCGACGCGCGGCCTGGTGCGCTCTGGCTGCGGTCGCTGGTTGCACCTCTTGCAGGCCGTGACGTGACGGTCAGCACCGGGTTCCGCTGGTACCTGCCGGGGCCGAGTTTTGTTTCGCAACTGCGCGCCGCATGGGATACTTCCATCGCCACGTTCATGGGAGAGCACGACTGCAGCTTTCCCTGGGGCGGCTCGATGGCCATTCGCGCGGAAGACTTTAAACGCCTTCAGGTGCGCGAGCGCTATTGGGCTTCAACTGTCAGCGACGATTACGCCTTGGGACGGGCGGTGCATGACGGCGGCGGAAGGATTCGTTTTGAGCCGCGCTGCCTGGTGGCTTCGCGAGAGGATTCATCATTTACAGATTTCATGCGCTGGACCAACCGGCAGATTATCATCACGCGGGTTTACGCCTCACGGCTGTGGGTGATGGGACTGGCGGCGCATGCGCTCTATTCCCTGACGTTTATCTGCGGGTTTCTCGTGTTCTTCAATCCGGCCGCGGGCTGGGACCGGTTCGCAATTCTCGCGGCGCTGGCTGCGGTTTTGGGATTGGGGATGGGGAAAGGAATCATCCGTGCGATTGTGGCTCGCGAGGTTTTTCCGGAAGAGCGGGAATTTCTGTGCAGGTACGGGAAGTGTTACTGGCAAATGACATTGCTGGTTCCCTGGGTGATGCTGTGCAACTTTGTGTTGGCAGGATTCGTGCGAACAATTGAATGGAGCGGAGTGCGCTACTGTTTACGATCAGACCATGAAGTGGAAGTGGCACGGCGGGAATTGCCCTGATGTTATTTTTCACCTGTGAGCTTGGATTTATGGCGGACCAAAGGCCGCTGGCCGGGTTTTGGCTTTGCTTTTTTGGCAGCTGGCGCTTTCTTTGAGTCTTCGGATGGACCCACCTTGGCCAGGACCTGGTCAAAGGCCGTGGCTTTGGGCTTCTTCTTCTTTTCCTTTCCTTCCAGATAAGGATGCTCGGAATGGCAGGTCTGGCAGATGACTTTGGCCACCTTATCTTCCACAAAACTGGCAATGGCGTGATTCATCAGACGCTTGCAGCGTGGGCAATGGTCGTCGATCAGATCGCCAAGCCGCGGAGGACGGTCATCAAGCCATGAATGATCGAATGCCATACTCGTTGCCCATTATAACCGCACGACCGGTAAATGCAACACTACCCGGTTTTTTCTCGGGTGGGCCCGCGGCCGGCGGGTTTGCCTCGGCACGTTCCAACAGCAACGGAGGCGTGAAGCCGCTGCTACAAATCACCATATGCCCACACCCGGATGGCGGCGTAAAGCCGCCCAAGCCTGCCGCCGTGCGAATCGCACAAAAGGCGGCGAGGCTTGACGGAATGCCATACAATAACGGGGCCACAAAAAAACAGAAGGCGGATTCAATCGACGAGGGAGGCGGTTATGAAGAGGCGGGATTTTCCGGCATCATCGCTGGCGGCTTCGGCTGGGGCGGCGCCGGGCAGGCAGGGGATGGCCCCGAGGGGCACGGAGGGGCGCGAGTTCTACGAGCTGAGGTTCTACCAGGTCCATCGCGGCCCGGGCGCCCAACTGATCAACGATTACCTGCGCGACGCCGCCATTCCGGCGCTGAACCGCGCGAGGATCAAGCCGGTGGGCGTGTTCGAGATCCTCGTGGGGCCGCAGAGTCCGTCGCTCTACGTGCTGATTCCGCACCCTTCCGCAGATTCGGCGCTGACGGCCTGGGAACAGGTGCGCGCCGATAAGGAATACCAGGAGCGCGGCGCTGCCTTCCTGAACGCGCCGGCCTCAAATCCGCCGTTTGTGCGCGTGGAGAGCCAGTTGATGGCGGCCTTTGAAACGCACCCGCGGATTACGCCGCCGGCCCATGGACCGCGTGTCTTTGAGCTGCGTACCTACGACAGCGCCACTAAAAAAGCCAACCTTACCAAGATCAAAATGTTTAACACGGGCGAAATCGAGATTTTTAAAAAAGTAGGTTTCCACCCCGTCTTCTTCGGCGAAAAGCTGATTGGGCCGCGCTGGCCGAACCTGACTTATATGCTGGCATCGGCCAGCCTGGAAGATCGCAACAAGCACTGGGCCGCCTTCGGCGCCGATCCGGACTGGAACAGATTGAAATCAACGCCCGGATTTTCGGACGTCGAAATCGTTTCAAACATCACCAACGTGCTGCTGCGGCCGGCAGACTATTCGCAAGTGTGAGAGGGCGGAGGGGGGCCGCGCGCGGCCTGGCGGCGGCAATGGTGGGCTTATTTGTAGAGGTTGGTGAATCCGGCCCGGGCCCGAAAATTCCAAGTTCCAGAAGAACTAGCTATCACGGAATTTCCAGATCGTATGGAGGTTATTAATGAAACGGCGTGACTTTCTGGCATCATCCCTTGCAGCGTCAGCAACACTGGCATCCGCGGGCGCGGCCAGCGCCCAGGAAACCAACGCCGCTGCGCGCGACTACTACGAGCTCAGGTTCTACCAGCTCACCAACGCTTCCAATTTGAAGCTCATGCATAGCTACCTCCGCGAAGCCGCCATCCCGGCGCTTAATCGGATTGGCGTCAAGCCAGTCGGCGTTTTCAATACCGTGGTAGGACCCATCAGCCCTTCGCTTTACGTTTTGCTGCCGCACCGCTCGATGGAGTCAGTGGCGACGCTGGAAGAACGTTTGCGCGCCGATGATAGGTTTGTCAATGGTGGCGCCGAGTTCCTGAACGCTGCGGCAAGTGACCCGGTTTATATCCGCTACGAGAGTTCGCTGATGAAGGCTTTTGACTGCCATCCGCGCATCACGCCTCCTCCCAAAGGCAAGCGTATGTTTGAGCTTCGGACTTATGAAAGTTCCAGCAAGAATTACAATCTGAACAAAATTGAAATGTTCTGCAGCGGCGAGGTGGACATCTTCATCCGCAGCGGATTTCATCCGGTCTTCTTTGGTGAAAAACTGATTGGCGAACGGATGCCCAACCTGACCTACATGTTGTCGATTGGCAGCATGGAAGAACGCGATAAGGCCTGGGCCGCGTTCAGTGCTGACCCGCAATGGAAGGAGTTGACCTCGTCATCCAAATTTTCTTCCGGACCGAACGTGGTGAACATCACCAACTATTTCCTCGCTCCGGCTCCTTATTCGCAAGTGTGACAACTTTCGGCTTAGGCAAAAGTTCCATTAGGAGCCAGCCGCCTTTGTGGCAGAATGGATGTTCCGGGCCAGGACATCGCCTGTGGGGAAGGGCACTTTAATCCAATCCTGGGTATGAGAAAGGATAACCTTAATGAAATATCTACTGGCGGGACTATTGGCTGTTTCATTCTGCGTGCCGGCGCTGGCGCAAGGCAAGGAAGACCAGCGGCTGAATCGGTCGGCGGAAATCCTTCAAGAGATCATGAAAACACCCGAAAAGGGGATCCCTCAGGACCTTCTGGATAAAGCGGTGTGCGTCGCGATTGTGCCGTCGTACAAGAAAGTTGCGTTTGGATTTGGTGCAAGCGGAGGCAAAGGTGCGATGGTCTGCAGGAGGGGTGGCAATGGTTCATGGGGCGGCCCTTCGATGTTCACGATGGGCGGTGGAAGTGTCGGATTTCAGATTGGTGGTTCTGCGACGGACATTGTTATGATCGTGATGAGCGCCAGAGGGGCCGAAAAGCTAATGGGAAACAAGACACAGCTTGGGGCGGACGCATCGGTTGCCGGTGGCCCAGTGGGGCGCACGTCTCAGGCAGCCACGGATTTGCAGATGCACGCGGAAATCCTCACCTACTCGAGGGCACGTGGTTTGTTTGCCGGAATCTCGCTGCAGGGCGCATTCATGAAGACGGATGGCGAGGCAAACGAGCGGCTCTACGGACGCAAATTGTCGCCCAGGGAGATCTGCCTGCAGAACGCGGGCGGAATTCCAGCCCCGGCGCGGGAGCTTGACCGCACGTTGACCAAGTTTTCGCCGCGCGGCGGCCAGCAGTTAAATAACTAGGTTCGGCAGCGCCCCGTGGCAAGCCATGGAACCGCATGGCACGGGCGCGCCGTTGCAGCAATTGACTCCCAGGGTATCAGGAGAGACGGGACCTCCAAAGGGTTGTATGCTGCCCTGATATCAATTTCCACAAAAAAGAAAAGGGCGGGAACGAATTCCCGCCCTTTGGACCCTGAATTCAGGGGTTGCAGCTACTTGATCTCTCCTGCGTAGATACCTATCACGGTTTGAAGGAACTTCACAGCCTCATTCCTGGGACGCTGGAAGGAATTTCGGCCGATAATAGAGCCGAAACCTCCGCCATCACGAATGGCTCGCGCTTCATCAAACACCGCAGCATCCGCGGCCTTTGCGCCTCCGGAGAAGATGACGAT
>DASSJE010000215.1:0-40063 GCA_035691365.1 Terriglobia bacterium | reverse complement strand
AAAATCCCGGTCCAAACCCGGTCCCAGCACCGCTCCAGGCTCATCACTGCCGAATTCTAGCCCGGGCTGGATGCCGTACAACATCTCCCCAGGAAGGTGCGCCAGTGTTTCTACTTGACATCCCCTTTTATAGAACCCGCCAAAGAGCGCTAGTAGCGAATAGGAAGCAGGAAGTAGGGAAAACAAAATCCCCCTCGCGCGCATGGAATCTCAAATTCAAGATTCAAAATTCCAGATGCACCCTCCGGGTTTCAATCGCCAATCACCAATCGCTCAATCACAAATCATAAATCGCAGATCGCAAATCACCAATCATCAATCGCCAATCACAAATCGCCAATCACCCAATCATTCAATCGCGCTAGGCCGGGGCGAAGCTGTAGGTCCACTTGCCGGAGGCGACGGGCTGTTTGGAGTTCAGGAGGATGCGGTAAATTTCGGGTCCCCAACTGTCGCGCAGGCCCGCGTCTTCCAGCTTGATCGTTTCAATGTGGGCGGCGAGCGCAGCCGCGTCATATTTGAGAAGCGCGGCCCTGCCTTCGCCCGAGGCCAGGTTGAGGGTGAGCGCGCCGGGAGCGGCGATGGCCGTGCGCGGGGTCATGATGGAGAGGCTGACAGCAACGGCCTTGTCCAGCCGGAAGTCTTCTTCAACGGCCACCCTGTCGAGCTGGCGGTCGAGTGTGATGGTGCGGACCCACCGCTGGACGCCGGCTTCTTTGGGATAAGCCCCGGCGATGTTGAACGAGTACGTGGCGCGGCGGTCGTTGCTTGAGTACTCGCGGTCCGTGGCCTTGAACTCGCTGCCATCGCGCTGCATCACTCCGCCGATGGTGGGCAGGTTGTGATATGCCGACTGCATCGTCCAGATGGTATACCGCCCGGCGCTGAATGTCTTGCTGGTGTAAGCTGGAACGCCGACATCGATCGCCACAGGATTGCCGTCGAGGTAGATGATGTAACTGCCTGTGTCGTTGTGGCTGTGGCTGCGGCCGTTGTTCGCCGCCAGGTCGCCGAAGTACATGCCCTCGACAGAACCGGCCTTGAGGCGCGCCGTCACCAGGCCCAGGGCGGGATAATATGCATCGCGCAGCAGCCCGTCCTCGGCCTTCGCGTGGCGGACCTCGCGGGCCTCCAGCACCGCCGGCAAGGCCCGTGACATGCTCACCAGCTCTCCATCCAAAGCGTGGGTCAGGTTAATTCCGGTGGACGACCACCCGTACCGGACTGCGCACCAGGCGCCGAAAGCCTGCAGTTGCGGGTCGTGGACCGCCTTGCCGAGGCGGTAGGCCAGGTCTCCGTCCGGGGCCTGATGGACGTGCGCGTCGCTGTAGTTGTAGTAGCTTTCGTCCGCAACATGGACCGCCAGAATATACCGCCCCATGGCCTCGATAAAGGGATTGGAGAGGACATCGGTGGAGTTGCCGGTCGCGTCATTGATCATGCTTACCGCTTCGAAGTAGCACAGCGGCGACACGTTGAAGTAGCCCGGGCCCTCTTCCTCGCCCGCGTCCGGCCAATACTGGTTGAGGTATTGGTCGAGGCTCTTGAGGATCCTTCCCGTCTCATACACCCGCCGCCCGGGATCTTCTTCAAGAATCAGGTTGGCCACCATCAGGTTTGAATTGATCCACGGATTCCAGTTGTTCAGCCGCCGGTTTTTGCCGTCGAGGCCCATCCACCAGAAGTCGTTGCGCTCGCGCGCAGGCTTCAGGATGCGCCGTTCCGTTTCGAGCGTGATGCGTTTGCCAATCAAGGGCGAAATCTTGTCCAGTTGTTCTCCCACCAGGTACTTTGTCCACGCCATCAGTTGCGCCGTTGCCGCGCCGAACAGTTCAATGATCGGCTCGGTCACGTCCGGCAGCCCGACGCCTGCGCGCTGCATGCCCAGGTGGGCCGGAACGCCCCAGAAGCTCTCCTCGCAGATCAGCCAGACGCCGTTCATGATGTCGTTCAGGAAGCGCCCTTTCCCCTCCATGCACTCGGCCAGAACGTAGTGGAGCAGCATGGAGCGCCTTCCGAAGGTGCCGGCTTCGTAGTGGGTCCGATTGCCGTTCCACTTGAATTCCATGAATGTGGTGGCCAGCAACGCTTTCCATCCCAGCTTCTGGTCGTCTTCCGCCTTTTCGACCAATGCTCCCGCGATGTCACCAGGCACCGCTTCCCAGTCGCCACGGTCGCTCCATTTGGGGTAGGGGCGCCATTGGTCCGCTGGAACCATCTTGCTTCGCAGGAATGAATCAGGGAAGGTCGTGCTCAGAAGATTCTGCGGGACACTCACCGGCCGCTTCGCTTGCCCGCCGTCCGAAGTTGGTCCCATAGCGCGAAGAAGTTGGCGCCGGCCTGCCATGGCAATGCCGCCAGCAAGGAATTCGCGACGGTTGATCAAGGTTTCCTCCCGGCGGGTGGCCCGGATTGGCGCTTTGCCGAGTCTGCCACCCTGCGAAGCGGGATGTTTCTGTCTGTGTTCATGGCAATTTACCTCTATGCGCCGAGCCGCATGTCTTTCGCCCCTTCCGGGGCTTTCGGGATTGTAACGCAAAATAAATCCCACGGCTCGCGCCGTGGGCTAAATTCTTTCGGCCCGCTGGGCCTATCGAAGGGCAGAAGCAATAAATGCCCGGCTCGTGCGATTTCTCGTAGAGGGCCTTTCAGGGCGGTCTTTGCTACAAAACTTGTTTTTGAAGTTCGCGACTCTTGATGTTAAAGAATGGACCGCAGATTGATCTCGCACGGCGGGACAACTCGGCGCTGCCAATCCAGGCATACGTCATTCAGAATTCATAATTATTTTCAATCGCCATTGGCGGCGGTAGCAACCAGAAGGTTGCGCTGGTGGTCAAAGGTAACGCTTTGAAAATTGTTCCAGAAGTCCGAGCCGAGCACGCCGTCAAAGCCGGCCACGGTACTTTTCTGGGCATTATAGAGCTTACCGGCCGAAACAAGGCGGCGTGTGCAGACGGTGACCGTGGAATTCGGAATCGCCACGCAGAGGCCGTCCTTTTCAAAGGGCTTCACGTTGCGCAGCAGTGTAACGTTGGCGCCGGTATCGAGCAGCATTTGCAGGGTCTTGCCGCTGGTGGTCCTGATGTTGGCAAACCAGAGCCCGTGCCAGGCGAAGATTTTGAGAGTGAGGACCGCCGTCGCGAGGAACATTTCAGTACTCCCAAGCCCTTTTCACGCATGAAGAATGCGCCTGTGGAGCGCGGGGGTCAATGGTACCTTGGTTCCACCAGGCTGTTGCTTTTAGTAGGGGTTAGAACTATCCTCTAGGAGGACCCGGTAAATTCGTGTGTCTTCTGGCCTGGGGGAGAATTCTGCCTCCTCAAACGTAGCCGTTGTTTCCCGCAGGCCAAAGCCGGCATAAGATGAGCAAGATCAAGCGGGCGTTCAAGCCTGAAGCAAAATTCAAGACCCGTCCGGCCGCGAAATCGTCCAACTCGAAGCCTCGCGTCTTCCGTTCCGTCCTGCACGGCAGTTCGAACATCATATTTGTCAAGGATGCTGAAGGGCGTTACCTCTACGCGAACCCGGAATTCCAAAAACTCTGCGGCATGACCCCGGCGGAAGTGGCCGGCAAAACCGACATCGAAATTTTCCCGCGGAAGCAGGCGGCGGCTTTCCGGAAGAACGATCTGGAAGTTCTCCGGCGGGGCAAGCCGCGGGTGTTTGAAGAAACCGCTCTTCAGGCAGACGGTCCCCACACAAGCGTGGTGAACAAGTTTCCCTTGCGAGACGCCGGGGGAAAGATTTATGCCGTCTGCGGCATCGTTACGGATATCACCGGGCAGAAGCGCGCGGAAGCGGCGGCGGTGCAAAGCCGGGCGATGCTGGAACAGCTCTTTGAGGCTATGCCGGATGCTCTTTTGACCGTTGACGAAGACGGACGCATCATGCGGGTGAACGCGCAGGCGGAAGTGATGTTCGGATATTGCAGGGAGGAATTGACAGGCCGGGCGGTGGAAATTCTGGTCCCGGAGCGCTTCCGGGCACGGCATCCCGCTCTGCGGCGCAAACATCAGGCAGGGCCGAGCATGCGAGTCCTCGACAGCGGGCTCGAGCTTTTTGCCAGGCGCAAGGACGGGAGCGAGGTGCCGGTGACCATTTCACTCAGCCCTCTCGATGGCTCGCAGGGTGAGTGGACCCTGGCCGTGGTGCGGGACATAACGCTCCGCAAGCAGGCGGAGGACGTGCTGCGCCAGAGTGAACAGCGCTACCGGCTGCTGACGGAGAGCGTCAAGGATTACGCCATCATGTTGCTGGACCGCGAAGGGCGCATCACCGCCGCCAACGTTGGCTCGACGCAAATGTTCGGCTATTCGCGTGACGAGTTGACGGGGAAGCACATCTCAATTTTTTATCCTTCCAGAAACCGCGATGAGGTTTCGAGGGAACTCGCAATGGCGGAATCCACCGGAAAATTTGAAACCGAGACCCTGAGGGTCCGCAAGGACGGGACAAAATTCTGGGCCAGCGTCGTTACAGCCGCTTTCCGGGACCATCAGGGGGCGGTCACCTTTTATTCAAAATTCGTGCAGGACATCACCGAACGCAAGACGGAAGAAGAACACGCGCGAGAGCTCTCAATGCGGCAAATCCAGGCGCAGGATGAGGAGCGGAGCAGGATGGCGCGGGAGCTCCACGACAACGTGGGATCGACGCTGGCCGCCTTGCTGCTGAATCTGAGCCTGATAAGGCGCCTGGGTTCGAAGTTTGAGCCGGCGATTCTCACGCCACTCGCCGAAAGCCTGGAACTGGCCAAGCAGTGTACGGAGGACATCCGCGTATTGGCCTACCTGCTGCACCCCACCATCCTTGACGACCTGGGGCTCAAGGCCGGCCTGGAGTGGTACCTGGGCAAGTACAGGAAGCTCAGCGGCGTCAACGTTCGGCTCAGTTTTCCCCCCGGGCTGGTCAGCTTGCCGAAGGAACTCGAGATTTCGCTCTTCAACATCGTGCAGCAGGCGCTGCTCAATATCCATTTCCATTCCGGAAGCCCCGAGGCGCGCGTGAGCTTCGAACTGGAAGGCAAGATACTGGTCCTGAAAATCCAGGACCGGGGAAAAGGCATGCCGAAAAGCACCCGCCCAGGGCTGGGCATCAGGGGAATGCAGGAAAGGGTGAGAGTGTTCGGCGGCAACCTTGGAATAGCCTCGACTTCGGCGGGCACCACAGTGACCGTCACGGTTCCCCTGACTGCAGACCTCGATAAACCAAGCACCCCATTGCCTGTCAAAAGAAGTTTGACCCAACCACGTCCGCCCGCCTGCTGACCCGCCGCGCATCCGCCCGCGGCCGGACCTGACCTCACTCACGCTCTATCACCAGACCGAAATCGCGCGCCGCGGCCCCCGGCGCACGCAGTATCGGTGCGAACGGCGCGCCCGGCAGATGTGGAAGGCGATTATCCTGCGCCCCAGGGCGGCAGGGCGATGGGCGCGCTCCCGCCGGGAATGCCTGTGGCGGCGACCTTGCGCCGGTAGACGCGCGTTCCGGTGGCGACGTAAAGCGTGCGGAAATCGGCTCCGCCAAACGAGACGCCGGCCAGTTGGCGGCTGGCGGCTGAGGGCAGGACGGGCAGAATAGACGTGACGCGGCCATTGCGGTCAAACACCTGGACGCCCAGGCGCGTGGCCACATAAGCTCTGCCTTCGCGGTCCATGCAAGCCTGGCGCGCGCCGCAATCATTGGCGCTGTCGGGCGAGTGGAACCAGTAGAACGGAATGCCGTCATGCAGTGAGCCATCGGGCAGCACCTGGTAGCTCCAGCCGTGGTGACCGTTGTGGTCGGCCACAAAGAGCCACAATCCGTCCGGCGTGAGCGCAATCGCCGATGGAGTGTTCAGGCCCTCGGCCACCAGACGCTTTTTACCCCCGGCGGAAAGCAGCCACACTTTGCCCGTGCCCGCGCGATCTGTGGTCCATTCGGCAAGGTATATGTCGCCGGCATGCGTCACCGCCACGCCGCGCGCGGCCACGCCTTCAGCCGCCACGCTTGCGCTGCCGGAAGCATCAATCGCCAGCACGCGCCGTTTGGCAATTTCAGCCACATAGAGCCGGCCGTCCGGGCCGAAAGCCAGGGCGTTGTCGCCCGGGGCCACGGTGGCGAATTTTTCCGGCGCGGCGTTATCTGTAAGGCGATAGATTTTCCCTTTCGCCGGGTCCACGAAAAACACCCGGCCCTGCGGGTCGCCGGCGATCGAGGCCGCGGTGGAATGCGCGTCCAGCACAGGCGGGCTGGCGTAGCCGCGGAATGAAGGCGCGCGGGTCTGCGGGCGCCGCTCGCCGTCAAACACCATCTGCCAATCTTCACCCGGCTCGAGGATGGCGGGAATGTTGAAGTTGCCGGTCTTGCCGGTCGTGACCGGCTGCGGCCAGGCTTTCCAGAGCCAGCGCACCATCTCCGGAAAAACCGCGGGCCCCTGCTGGCCGTGCCCGCCCACGCCCCAGATGTGCTCCACTTGATAACCTGCAAACCGGAGCGCGCTCTCCATGTTCAGGTTGCTCAGCCACCAGTCGCCGAATTCCGGGCCGCCCCACCATTCGTCCTGCGTCCCGTCGTTGATGAAGACGCGCAACGGCTTGGGCTCGGTTTTCCGCACCAGCACCGGAAAGCCGTCGCCGCCCCGCATGCCGACAAAGGTTCCGCTGATGACCCCGACGCGCCGGAAGGCGTCCGGCCGCTGCCAGGCCACATTGAACGCGCCGATTCCGCCGCTGCTGACGCCGCCAATCATGCGGTCATCAGGATTCGCGGAAAGGCGAATGGGGAGGCCGTCCGGAGTGCGGCGTTTTTCAACTCCCTGCAGCACGTGCTGGATGATGAAATCCGCCAGAACGCCGGTCATGCTGTCAAACTCGAAGCTGCGGTCAAAGCGCGGGTTCACGCCCTCACGCGAGGATTCGTTCTGCCCGGGGAAAAGGCCGATGCCGATCGCCACCGGCATCTGCTTTTGGTGAATGAGATTGTCAAACACCACCGGCGCTTTCAGGTCTTCCAGCCCGTCGAGTTGCAGGCAAACGCACGCCGGCTTCTCCGCGCGGTATTGCGCCGGAACGTAGACTTCAATCGTGCAGTCCATGCCCGGGTAAGCCGGCGGATTTTTAATCGCAAAGCGGAAAACTTTTCCGCGCGGCACGCCGGGCTGGTAATGCGAGTCCGGCCCCATGGGATAATAATGGCCCGGATGCGCACTCTGCTGGCCCGCGGAGGCCCTCCCGCCCGCCACAAATGCCGCGGCGCTTCCGAACATGGAAACAGATTTAACAAATTCTCTTCTTTTCATAAGGAAATGCTTCCTGAGTCTGGAATGCGGAGTCTGCCGCCGCCCCTTTATCTAAATAACCACGCAAGTCTAACCAAGGACTGCGGGCCAAAGCAACAAACATCCTCAAACTTTCCCGGCTGAATTATCAGCGCGTGCCGAGCAAAGGGAGGGTGTGATGCATCTATAGAACTATGGGGGGCGCAGCTTCGTGGTCAGCGATGGTTGCGATTTTCAAGGAGGAAACCAACCATGATCAGATGTGGAATCATTCTAGGCAGCACGCGGCCCGGCCGCAACGGCGAGGCTGCGGCCAAATGGGTCTACGAACTGGCCCGGCGGCGCGCCGACGCGGAATTTGAACTGGTGGACATCAAGGACTTCCATCTTCCTCTGCTGGATGAGCCCATCCCGCCCAGCCGGGGCCAATATACTCATCCGCACACGAAAACCTGGGCCGCAAAGATCGCGTCTTTCGACGCCTTCGTTTTTGTGACGCCGGAATACAACCACGCAACTTCCGCCGCGCTGAAGAACGCCATCGATTTTCTCTATCGCGAGTGGAACAACAAGGCGGCGGGCTTTGTGGGTTATGGCAGCTCGGGCGGCGTGCGCGCCGTTGAGAATCTGCGCCTGGTGATGGCCGAGGTGCAGGTGGCCACCGTGCGCGCTCAGGTGGCTCTCTCACTGCGCACGGACTGGGAAAATTTTACGGTCTTTAAACCCGATTCGAAACACGAGGCCGCGCTGGACGCCATGCTCGATCAGCTTGTGGCCTGGGGCGAGGCGCTGAAAACCTTGAGAGAAAAATCCCGGCGGGCGGCATAAACTTCAAATACCGGCGGGCGCGGCGCCGGATGCGCGGAAGAGATTTAACACAGAGCGCCGCTGGTCTTCCGTGATCGAAATTTTTGAGGCACAGTGATCACAGAGAAGAACAACGCTCCGGGCAACAGAACCTCAGCAATCGCAAACGACTCGATTTTGCGCCAGCCAGAGGAGCGCTATCGGCCCTCCGCGAGAGAAGCGCTGTAAGTGCCAGCCGCCTGGCTGGTTTTGGGCCGCGGCGACGATTGAGGCGAAGCGACACGTACAACCTGGTTGGACCCGAAGCGGTGCCACTGTCCGTCCGCTATGGGAGCGGTATAACGGTTCGCCGGGTTGTTGGTCTGGGATTGTGGCACGGCCTGGGCCGGCGCGACGCGTTCAACCGGCGCACGTCCAAAGCGGTGCCACTCTCCGTCCGCATCAGCGGCCCGGGTTGTTGCCGGAGGATCGTTGTTTCCGGAATACGCCGCGGGATCAGCTTGAGACGGACCGGGGTCCGGCGGATCATACGCCGCGCCGTATCCATATCCTGAACCGTTGCAATCGTAGGGGCCGTTCGGGTAGCACCCGTTAGGCGCGTAGTAGGGCGGATAGGACGAATAGTAAGGATTGTAATAGGAATAGTACGGGTAGTAGGGATATCCGTAGGATGAGTAGTATCCATATCCCCAATCAGGCCAGTTGTACCAGGGCCAGTATCCCAGGCCGAAGCCGAATCCCAGGTAATCATCCCAATCGCGGTAGCCGTATCCGTAACCCCAGTTCCTATAGCCGCGCCCGTAGCCCCAGTTCCCGTAACCGCGCCCGTAACCCCAATTGCCTCCTCCGCGACCGTACCAGTTGTGGGCGTAACCACCATGGCCATAGCCGCCCCGGCCGTAAAATCCTCCGCCGTAGCCGCCGCGCGACCATCCACGGCCGCCGAAGCCTCTGCCGCCGTGCCCGCCGAGGAATCCTCCGCCGCCATGGCCACCGCGGAAGCCGCCACCGCCGTGGCCGAAACCACCGTGGTGCCCTCCACCAGAGTGGAAGCCGCCTCCGCCATGGAAGCCACCGCCTCCACCATGGAAACCTCCGCCACCTCCGCCGCCCCCGTGGAAGCCTCCGCCTCCACCGTGGAACCCACCGCCGCGCTGGGCCCTGGCGGTAGTGCCGACGGCACAGAAAGCAATTGCCAATGACAAGGGAAGGATATGAAGGATGCGCATGGGACCCTCCTGATTAGAAGCGTAGCACCGTTTGCGGCTGGAACCAAGCGGTTGTGCAGGCGGCAACTATCTGACGCATCGGGCCGCCGGACAGGCCGGCCAGAATGCCCGCTGGCGCAAGGCAAAAGCAAGCGCTCCAAATCCAAGGAGACAGAAAAAATCGTGGGCCGCAACCCTGGCGGTTCGCGCTACCCCTTTGTTGAGGCGGATTTGGGAGCGAGGTAGCGGTGTTCAATCGCGTCCACTTTGGCGAGGCGGCGGCGATGGCGTTCGTCGCCGGAGAAGCGCGCGCCCAGATAGGAGCGGACCAGTTCGCGGGCGAGTTCAGGGCCGATGATGCGGCTGCCGAGCACCAGCACGTTCATGTTGTCATGCTCGACGCCCTGGTGCGCCGAGTAGGCATCATGGCAAACGGCGGCGCGAACGCCGGGGATCTTGTTGGCGGCCACCGAAACTCCCACGCCGCTGCCGCAGATGAGCACGGCGCGCTCGGCCTTGCCTTCGACCACGGCTTCGCCGACCGCCTCGGCAAAATCGGGGTAGTCGTCGGAAGGGTCGGGCGTGTGCGCGCCCAGGTCAAGAACGTCGTGCCCGAGCTCGCGCAGCAGAGCGGCGATGTCGTTCTTCATTGTGAAGCCGGCGTGATCGGCGCCGATGGCGATTCGCATTTTGGGTTCCTTGGTGTTGGGGAGAGGGCAGATGAAAAAAACCCTCACCCGCCGTCGTCCCTCCGGCACCCTCTCACCGAGGGAGAGGGCAAAAGGCTAACAGAAGCTGCTCCGCGTCCACCCTCTCTCCCCGAGGGAGAGGGCTTCTCATTTATTTAAGACGCTGCCCCTGTAACGGCGCGGCTGAAGCCGTGCCCCCCTAAAGAAGAGCCGCGGCGTGAGTGATGTCTCCCGCGCCCGGCGAGAAGAGCCGCAGGCCCTAAATCCGGAGGTCTGCGCTACCTCTGCTACCCCGCCGCTTTTCCTTTTCGGCTGCGCGTTTTTTTGCGGCCGGGCACCACCAGGGCATCGGAAGTGGCCCAGCGCCCCAGGCGATAACTGCGGTCGTAGCCTTCCGGCAGGTTGGCGATGGTGACCGTCACCGCGCCGCTGCCGTCGCAGGCGTAACTTTCTTCCGTCTCCGAGCGGTGCCCATTGCTCAGATGATCCACGGGGACCTGCTCGAGCTGGGCATGATCGCGCAGCGAAGGATCAAAAGGAAAGCGAATGTCGTCCCAGATGGTGATGTCACCCGCCGGGCGGCCATCATCCGTGAGATGCGTGCATTCGAGATAGCGGAAGTGGCCGATGTTGTGCACTGGAAAGTAGCGCCGGGAATTGATCAGCGGCGGATCGGAAGGGCCGGGCAACTGCGTGCCCTTGGTGAACAGCGGATCGAAGATGATTCGATGGCCCGCGTCCGCTTCACGCCACACGCCGAAGTGCCGGGTGAACTTGTCACGCAGGACGTAACCCTGCGTAGCGTCGGCCTGAATGGCCAGCCCGATGGCCGTGGCCGCGCGCGTATATGCCGAACGCCGCACCCGCCGGCCAAAACTTTCACGCAGCATGCGCCCCACCAGCGGCATTTCGCTGCCGCCGCCGGTCATGTATAGCGCTTCCAGGCGCTGCTCTTGGCCCTGGGGCGCGCCGCCGGGAGCCAATCCGTAGGCCTCGAGCAAATCTTCCGTGGCGTGCAAGGTCTCTTCCACCAGCGGCCGGCAGCGGTCGTAAAAATCATTGATGGCCACCGTCACCTGGGGCCAGCCTGCGCGCACGCTGCCCAGGTCAATCACAATCCGTTTGGTGTTGGGGTGCAGGGACTCCTTTTTCTGGCGGCACTCTTCGTGCAGGCGGAACATCTCGGCCTGCGAGAGGCTGTCCTGATCGATAACGCTGATCTCTCCCGCTTCGAGGGCCAGCCCGGCGAGGACTTCATCAAAGTCGTCGCCGCCGAGGGTGGCAATGCCTTCGGAGGAGATGACGACGTGCTCGCGCTCATCCAGTTCAACGAGCGAGGCGTCAAACGTTCCGCCGCCAAAGTCGTAAACCAGGATGCGCATTTTTTCACTGAACTGGTGCGAAGCGCGCTTTTGATGTCCAAACTCGATGCTGGCGGCGGAGGGCTCGTTCAAAAGTCCGAGCACGTTGAAGCCCGCCTGGCGGAAGGCTTCCGCGGTGAGAAAACGCTGGTTGCTGTTGGCGTTGGCCGGGACGCCCAGCATCACGTCGAGAGACTCGTTTTTGGTGGCCGGCAGGGTGGAACTTTCAAGCAGCGCAGTTCGGAGGGCCTGCGCCAGTTCGAGAAGCAGGGTGTGCATGGGGATCTTCTGGTCGCCGATCTGGACCAGCGTGTCAGGGCCCGCGTAATCGAGCCCGCGCTTGAGGGAACGCACCACCGTCCAGCCGGGCTCTTCCTGCGCCACCCAGGCTTCCCATCCGTAGCGCCTCTCCTGGCCTTTCACGGCCACCAGCGGCGGAAACCATTCAAACGAGTTTCCGTCCGGCGCTTCAAAAACCACCACCGGATAGTTTCCGCGGTCCACCAATGCGACCACGATTCGGGTTGTCCCGAAATCAATACCTAATTTCATGGCGTGTTTGAATTCCTCCGCCGAACCATTATATCAGGTTGAAGCAGCAGGGAGACGAGGCGATTGGCCTTGGAGTTCAGCAGCAGAGTTGCCGCCAGGGAAGAAAGAAAAGGCGGCAGGTAGCCCTGCCGCACTCCACGGCACGGTGCTAGAGCGGGGAGATTTCCTCTTCCTTTTCGTCGGGGTCCTTCTGCGCAAACTGTTTTTCCAAAATTTGCCTGGCCACATCGCGGCCACCCAGGCCGAAGGCAATGGCCGAGCCCAGCATCAGCGCGCCAAAGGCGATGGAAAAGGCGATGAGGACCACGCGGCGCCCCAGGCCGATCTGTTCAAGAGCCATGGTGACAAAGAAAATGATGATGACCAGCCGCACCAGGCTGGCGAGCACCCGGGCGGAACGATAGTTGGCGTTGGTGGCGGCCAGCAAGGTGGCGCGGGACAGGAAATTGGCGATCAGCAATCCGATAAACAGCACCACCATGGCCACAAAAATCTGCGGCAGAAACGTGAAGAACCTGGAAATCTGTTCCCGCAGGGCGCTGATGCCGAGCGCGTCCACTCCCAGGACGATAAAGACGATCCAGACCACCCAGAAGACGATCTGTCCCAGGAGTTCGACGGGCGGCGGCAGCGCGGCCTTGCGCATCATGTTGGTAAGGCCCGCCGAGTCGCAATACTTCCGGAAGCTGGCGATTCCGAAGATCCTGCGCACGATGACCTTAAGGACCAGGGCCACCACAAAGCCCGCGACAATGATGACCACCATAGACAGGACGTGCGGCAGAAACACCGTAAGCGCATTGAAGAAATTGCCCAGTGTACGGCTTAGTGTGTCCAATATAAGCTGTCCCATAATTCACCTCACGCTTTCCTGGCCCACTCCTCCACCAGTTGAGGCCGCAGGTTTTCATATTCCTGGCCCAAGGCCTCCAGGCGCTGCTCGATCTGCTCCGCGTCCGCGCGCTGGTACTCCAGGAGGACGGAATAGATCCGCCCGCGATAGATGGGCGTGAGCGCCTGGAGAAGGTGCTCGCGGTTGATGACCGAGTGGTGGTAAGAAGCGGCAAATTCGTAAATGGTCTTT
This sequence comes from Terriglobia bacterium, assembly GCA_035691365.1. Taxonomy (GTDB): domain Bacteria; phylum Acidobacteriota; class Terriglobia; order UBA7540; family UBA7540; genus SCRD01. The sequence goes on along the minus strand of DASSJE010000215.1, from coordinate 27,101 downwards.
ACCCAGAGCTCGTCTGGGAAACGGAAGTGCTTTTCATCCTGCTGCGAAATCCCCTGGATGGCGGCCAGCGTTTCTGCTGAAAGGATGGATTCAAGCACCGGGGTCAACTGGCTGACGCCGTTATTGAACATCGCCAGCATCTTTTTCCTGTTGATGCGCCGGGGCTCGAGCCCGGAACTGAACTCAAACCCGAAGATGGGTACCGGCTGCGGCGGCCCGTTGCGCGAAACCCAGTAGGACTCCTGGGCTTCCATGCAACGGAACAGCGCGCCGAGAGCGTCCTGAATGGTGGCGACGATGTTCTGCGCGGAGGATTCCGATGTAAGGACCTTGGGGCCCAGAAACGATTGGCACAGCCTGAATCCATCCGCAATCGCCCGGGTGGTCAGCCAGATTTCCGTGCGGCTGCGGACAAATTCTTCGTGCCAGACGTCCTGTTCCAGGTAGTGACAGGCCAGCCGTCCGGAAAAGCCGAATTCACTGCCCACAGGCTCGCGGACCTTCATGCCGTAAACGGCGCGGATAATGGGTGCGATGATGTTCTTGACCAGCAGGCCGTCATACTTGTGCCGGTGGTAGATGGGAGTGACCAGGTCAAATTGTTCCTTGTAGATGGGGCGGACCAATGCTTCCATCCACTCGGGAGTGATGCTTTCAAGGTCCGGCGAGACCACGGCGCAGGCCCGCGCCCTCAGCAGGTCCGCCGCAGCCATAATAATGCGCCAGGCGCTGCTTCTGCCATCAACCCCGCCGTAGGTGGTTGAAATCCGATGGATGGTACGCAGCGGGCTTGACGAAAGCAGGGTGCGGAAGTCCGCGATGGCCGCGTTTTTGACGATCTCGGGCGTGCCGTCTGTGGAACCGCCGTCCGGGTTGACGAGCACGACGCGCTCGCGGGGGAAATATTTCACCAGCCCCAGTTGGATGGCATTGACCACCTGTCCGATGGTGCCCCGATTGTTAAAGGTGGGCACACCGACGAGGATGTCCACTTCTCCGACGGCCGTCAGCTTGCGAATAAATTCGTCCGAGAGAAAGGTTTCCTCGGCCAATGCTGCTCCTCCGGGTTCCCTGACCGCGCCTCATTGCTCCCTGAAAGACCGGGGGCCGGCAGGGTGTTGTGGAAGGCTGTAGCGGCGGCTTTACGCCGCCAACCCACGCTTAAAACTTCGCCTGGTGGCGGGGTGAACCCGCCGCTACGCCCTCTTTGCGAAATATTTCGACAGGCCGCTAAAACCTGCGCAGCCGGAACCAGAAAAATTGGTACGGACCCAGTGTCAAGAGATAAGGAAGCTCTCCGATTCGGGGAAACGGATTGCCCCCAAACATTTCAATGGGGATAAATCCCCGCAGTTGCTTGAGATCGAGCTCCGCCGCCTGGGCGGAACTTGAAAGATTGTTGACCACCAGAATCCGGCTGTTTTCCCACTGGCGGATGTAGGCGAGGACGCGGTGATTTTCCGGGTCCAGAAATTCGATGCTCCCCCGCCCAAACACCGAACTTGCCTTTCGCAATTTTACGATCCGCCGCATCCAGGATAGCAGCGAATGCTCCGATCGCTGCTGGGAGAGCACATTGACGCCCTGGTAGCCGTACACCGTGTTGGAGATCAAAGGGGAATAGAGTCGTTCCGGGTCGGTGCTTGAAAATCCGCCGTTCCACCCGCCGTTCCACTGCATGGGCGTGCGCACGCCGTTGCGGTCACCGAGATAGATGTTGTCGCCCATGCCGATTTCATCGCCGTAATAGACGATGGGAGTGCCGGGGAGCGAGAGGAGCATGCCATTCATCAGCTCGATGCGCCGGCGGTCATTGTCGAGCAGCGGCGCCAGCCTGCGGCGGATGCCCACGTTGAGCTTGGCGGTCCTGTCCTTGGCGTATTCGTCGTACATGTAGTCGCGCTCTTCGTCGGTGACCATCTCGAGCGTCAGCTCGTCGTGGTTGCGCAGAAAGATGCTCCACTGGCAATTCTCTGGAATCTGCGGGGTCTTCTGGAGGATTTCGATGATGGGCTTGCGGTCCTCCAGCTTGATGGCCATAAACATGCGGGGCATCAGCGGAAAGTGGAACGCCATGTGGAATTCGTTGCCGTCGGCAAAGTAAGGGCCGAGGTCCTGGGGCCACTGGTTGGCTTCCGCCAGCAGCATGCGGTTGGGGAAGCTTTCGTCGAGCCGCCGGCGCAGGTCCTTCAGGATCTCGTGGGTCTCGGGAAGGTTTTCGCAATTGGTGCCTTCCCGCTCCACCAGGTAAGGGACCGCGTCCAGCCGGAAGCCGTCGACGCCCATCGCCAGCCAGAATTTCATGACGTTCCACACCTCTTCGCGGACCTGCGGATTGTCATAATTCAGGTCGGGCTGATGGCTGAAGAAGCGGTGCCAGTAATACGACTTGGAAATGGGGTCCCAAGCCCAGTTGGACATTTCCGTGTCGACAAAGATGATGCGCGCGGTGCTGTAGCGATCGTCCGTTTCGCTCCAGACGTACCAGTCGCGGTAAGGATTGTCCGGCGAACTGCGGGACTGCTGGAACCAGGGGTGCTGATCTGAGGTGTGATTCACCACCAGCTCCGTGATCACCCTTAATCCGCGCGAATGGGCCTCTTCCAGGAACACCTTGAAATCATCGAGGGTCCCGTAGCTGGGATGGACGCTGAAGTAATCGGCGATGTCGTATCCGTCGTCTTTCAGGGGCGAGGGATAAAAAGGGAGAAGCCAGATGGCCGTGGCGCCCAGCTCCTGGATGTAATCCAGCTTCTGGGTGAGCCCGCCAAAATCGCCGATGCCGTCGCCGTTGCTGTCATGGAAGGCGCGGACATGGAGCTGGTAGACAATCGCGTCTTTGTACCACGTTTGGGCAGGATCAGCGCGCCCGCCCTGCGGACCTGTCAATGGCATCGCCTCAATCTTCAATTTATCCGCAGCGGTGTGGGCCGCTTGTCCAAGGCGCGACAAGAAAGCCGTCAGGAAAGCCGAAGCCCGCCGCCAACTGACATGCACTCAAATTCTAACCGAATCTGGATTTTGAATGCACAGCGTTTTGGAGGGCCATGCCCCGGCTATACCTCTCCAGTTTAAGGCACAGAAGCCGGTGGAGCTCCTGCCGGGCGGCCCGGCGCCGGATGGCGTCCTTGCTCCGCTCCCTTCTTATTTAAATGCGGGATATCAGCGGCGCGGCGGCTGAGCGGGAGTGAATTCCGCCCTGGGGGATCTTCAATCGGAAGGACCAGGGGCCCCGGGCGTTGAATGCCCGGGGCCCTTGTGCGATGCGAACACAAGTCTAGAACAGTACGTGGAGCGAGAACTGCATCAGCCGGGGCTGGTTGGCCTGGGTTGAAAGGTCAATCAGGCCGGTCGAGCTGTTCGGATTGTTGTTGGTTGGGTGATTGAACACATTGAAGAAATCCGCCGTAAAGCGAATCTTCAGGCGCTCTGTAACGTTGAAGTTCTTGAACATGGAAGCGTCCATGCTGAAAGCGCTCGGGCCCAGAATGCTTCCCCGCGGGCTCCCATGGAAGAAGTCGGACGTCGGCACGTTGTAGCACCCCACGTCGCCACTCTGATCCAAGATCAGGTTTTTACCAATACTGCCGGAAAAATTCCCATTGCAGTCGGGGCCGTAGGGGCTGACGAATTTCCGGCCATCTGCGCCGACCAGGTTCGTAAGCGCCTGCATGCCACCCGGGACGTTAGAAGCGTTGGCCAAATTGAGATGGCCGGCGAACCACAGTTGCTGCTCGTCGCCTCCGTAATTCATGATGAGGCGCTGGTCAGGACTGAGGTTGGGATTGCCGGTTGTAACATAGCTCGTGTTGACGCTCTGCCAGAAGCCGGAATACCAATCGCCAATCCAGGCAACCTGCCAGCCGCCGATGAGCTGGTTCAAAGGCCCGCTGGCCCCGCTCAGGAACTTCTTGCCCTTGCCGAAGGGAAGGTCAACCAGCCCGTTCCATCCGTAGTGCTGAACGGGAACGGTGACCATGTTGGAGTAAACCAGGCGCTGAAGCTGGTCGAACGAAAGGTTCGGCTGGCCAAGAACGATGCTGTTCTCGGGAATGAGTGCGCCGCCCGAGCCACCCAGACCAGGCGTTCCGCCATTGTTGAAGCCTCCAAGATTACCGGCATCGTAGCCCCCGGCATCCGTGGTGCTCAGTCCATGGCTGTAGACATAAAACCACTGGAAAACCATGCCGTTGTGGTATTTACGTTCAACCTGGGCCTGGATCGAGTTGTTGTTTGATATGCCGTTGTGCGCCATGTACCCATAGGCGATATTCCATTGAGGGTTCGGACGCAGAAAGTCGGTGCAACCGCAATTTGAAAAGGCGGGGTCGGCAGCCGGCGCCTGCCCGGTGGCATTCGCGTAGGTGAGCTGCGGCATTCGATCATTCAGAGCAACACGCTGTTCCATATCGCTCCCGTGATTGCCCGTGTAAGTGAGCCTCAAGTTCATGCGATAGGGAAGTTCACGCTCCAGCGTGACGTTCCAGTTCTGCATCTTGTCGTTCTGCCAGTTACGCCCGTCGTAAGGGAAGAGTTGCTGCGCCGACGGGGAAATGGGAACAACGCCGTTGGTGTCCACGCTGGCGTTGGGCACGTAGTCGGCGCCGGTGGAAGGGCTCCCCGGATTGGTGATGAACATGAAGTTCCCATTGGTTCCCTCGCCAAAAACGCCGGGGCCCTGGAAGAGGTTCTGGAACCGCAAATTCAACGGAGGGTTCGTCCTGGAGGTCTGCAGGATCTGGGAGAGCGGGGTCGGCCAGTAATAGACGCCATATCCGCCTCGAATCACCGTCTTGTCATTGATTTTGAACGCCGCGCCCAGCCGCGGGCCAAAGTTGTTGTTGTCCTGGCTGAACAAGGCGGTGGGATATCCGTAGGCGTCGGCCGTGCTGTAATTCAATCCCCTTAAGGAGTAGGACTGCAGGACCGCCGGAGGAATCCCCGGCAGAGAGGATATGGCATTGTTTCCGGGAGTGATCACCTGGAAAGTGTTGAGGATGGAATCGAGAGGCGCCGTGTCAATGCGGTTTTGCTTCTCCGCGTAGGGCGTCCACTTGTCCCATCGCACACCGAGGTTGAGGGTCAGGCGAGGGGTCACTCTCCACTTGTCGTTGATGTACCAGGCAAAATGGTTCTGGCGGAAGTAGTAATAGCCGCGATTGTACTGGTTGGAAAGGTAGTCGGGAAGCCCGAGCAGAAGCGCGGCAAACCCGTTGCCGGTATCCGGCAGGCAGCCGGAGGAGCCGTCAAACTGGCAGGTCCATTCCGGGCCAAAGTTGTGTGAGCCCATGGCCTGCTGAAGTTCCCGGACGTTGTTCTGGTCCTTGTCATAATACCCGCCCGACTCAAGGGTATGCTTTCCCTTGACCCAGGTGAAATTGTCCTGGACGATGTAGGTGGTCTGGTGCTCGTCCTTCCGGTTGTCCGCATCCCAGGGAAAGTTGTCGGCATAGATGGTGGGCCAACCCGTCACTCCAAAGGGATTGGGCAGGCCGAGGGCATCCGCCCAGTCGGTGTCGTTGCCCAGCGTTCCTGAACTGGTGGGGGTGCGCAGAACGCCGAGGATCAACTGATTGAGCATCGAGTTTGAAAGGGTGCGCGTATAGTCCACATTGACGTTCATCACTTCAGACGTTTCGAGCGACGTTCCGCCGCAATTGGGGCAATTGCGGGGATTACCGTAATGGCCGCCTGCCTGGCTGAAATACAACGTCTGCCGAGACCACCTGGCCGAGAGCCGGTCCTTGGCGCTGAAGTTTTCGTCCACCTTGCCGGTTATCTTGTTCTGGTCGCTGAAGGTGGGGTAAACGTTGGTCAGGTTGTTGGCAATATACGGATTACTGGTGTTGGAGGGAAGAGCCGTGATGGCCTGAAGCTTCTTGGCAATGGAGCTGATGCTGCTGGGCGGAATGATGCCCGCAGGGAACGGCTGTCTGACGCCGTTGGCGTCGGTCGTTGTAGGGTCGTAGCTAATGACCGGCGCGCCGCTGCTGGTGTCGAAGTCGTTGCTCACGTCGCCATTCCACATGGCCGGAGTGGGTGTAATGCCGCCGTATTCATTGGCACGGCCTACTTCCCGGTAGCCCTCGTAGGAGAAGAAAAAGAAGGTCTTGTCCTTCCCGTTATAGACGTGTGGGATCACCACAGGGCCGCCCAGGTCGCCGCCAAACTCATTCCGGATGTCTTTCGGGAACGGCTCGTCGCCAGCCTGCTGGCGCTCGCGGGCCAGCAACCCGCCCGTGTTGTTGCGGTGGGTCTCGAATGCTTCGCCGTGCAGTTGATTGGTCCCGCTGCGGGTCTTCAGAATTACTGTGGAAGGGCTGTCGTACTTGGCGTCGGTGCCGCTGGTATCGATGGAAAATTCCTGCACGTCCTGGATGTCCGGCTGGATGCGGACCATGCCGCCGCCGAACCGGTCGCGCTCTGTGATGCCGTCCATCTGGATGCCCATCGAGCCGACTTTCATGCCGTTGACGCGCGCATTGCCGCCGCCTTCAACTCCCGGGGTCAGGTCGAAAAGGTTCGTGACCTGCCGGCCGTTGAGCGGAAGCTGGTTGATGCGCTGATAGTCCTTGACATCGCCAACTGCTGTGCCCGTTGTGTTGAGGATTGGAGGCGCGCCCGTCACTTCCACCACGGTCGTGGTGCTGCCGACTTCCATTCGGAAGTCGATGCTGGCGTTCTGGGAAACTTCCAGTTGCACCGTGCGCGTCCACTGCTTGAACCCGGTTTTTTCCGCAGTGATCTTGTATGGGCCGGGCGGCAGCGCGCCGATGTAGTAGGCTCCGGAAGTGTTGCTTTCCGAGCGGTGAGTCACGCCGGTGCTCGTGTTGATGGCGGTTATGGTAACGCCCGGAATGACGCTGCCTGATGGGTCTGTCACCGTTCCGCTGAGTGTTGCCTGGCCTGCCTGCGCCCACCCCAGGCTGGAACCAAAGGTCAGGCCAATTGCCAGCAGCAGAAGAAAGGTGAAAAAACTGGCCCTGCTACTTCTTATTCTGTCCATCATCATCCCCCACAAAATCGAATTTCACTGCACCGCACTGTTCCTCGGGATGCATCGAGTCTTCAAAAAAGCCAACAACTGCAGTCACCACGGCAACGGCCGCGGCGAACCTGCGTTGTAGTTGGCGCTTACGATTGGAGACGAAGACCGACTGCACCCACCGCGGCAGAAAATGCGCTGCCGAATGAGCTCCAAAACCCGACGCGAAAGCAGACTCCCTGTGGATACCGCACACAAGGGATAGTCTGGTCAGAGACGTGCATTTAGAAAAACGATCAAGAGCTTGTTCGCCCGCGCCGCTTGCGATCCGTGCCCTACCTTCAACACGAGACAGCAGGGAAACCAGCCTGAGCGGTCATAACATCCTGCTGCCATCAATACCGTTGCCCGAGTACCACGCGGCGTGCTTACCTTTGACCGTATCAGCTTCACGCCAAAGGGTTAATTAGGGTCCCTAATTAATGCTACATGGTTACCATTGTCAGGCTTGATTGTCAAGCGTTTTTTGCGGTTGGGAAGCCATGTTCAGCCGTTTCTGGCCGGGGCCGGGCGACGGGTCGCCGCTTCTGGTTTCGGGCCTGGTTCTTCCCAACGGGATGGTTGTGTTTTCAGTTTTTTTCTTGAAGCAAGCCCCAGGAAGGGTTGCAGAACATTTGAACCATCTGTGGTTGAACGCGAACCCCCGAGAGAGGAATGCAATACAATCCTTTCAGCCGTGTTCAGGGCCAGCCAGACCGCGCCGAGCAGGCTGGCTTCTTCCCCCAGCGTGCTCAGCACGACCCGGGGGCGTGGATAATCATTGCGCTCCAGCCGGCGATGCACCTGCTCGAAGAACACGCGGTGCGATCCGACGCAACCTCCAACCACCACCAGAGGGCAATCCAGCACCGCGCAAACATTGGCGACCGCGCAGGCAAATGCCCTGGCTGATTGTTGCACCAGCCGCCTGGCTTCCCGATTGCCTGCCTGGGCTAACCGGAGAATCTCGCCGGCTGTTGCATCTTTGGGGAGCGCGCTGGTGGCGCCGTTGCCTTGCGCCAGCATCTCCCGCCAGGACCGCTCAATGCCGGCCGTGCTGGCGATCTCCTCCAAGGGACCCAATTGATGCTTCTGGAGCGGAGTTTCCCGGCTGCCCGGAACGTAAAAAAAGCCAATCTCGCCGGAAGCGGACGTAGAACCGCGATACAGCCTTCCATTGATAAAAATGCCCGCGCCCACGCCATCGCCGACGGTTATAAAGACGAAATTCTTCACGCCGCGGGCCCTGCCCATCCAGCTTTCCGCAATGGCGGCCAGGTTGACTTCATTTTCAACAACCGTTGATACCTTGACGCTGGCCTCAAGCAGACCCCGCAACGGCGCATGGCGCCACGCCGGGGAAAAGTGCGGCAAAGAATCCGTCGTCCCTGAGCGCGCGTCAACAATTCCATGAATTCCCGCCGCCAGGGCGAGAAGTTTTTGCAGGGCAACACCGTGATGGGCCATCAACTCCCGGATGCCGGACTCGACCAGCTCGGCTGTGCGCTCCGGGGTGTTGCGGGAGGTCATTGGGCCGGTCCATCTTCCCAGAACGGTCCCGCCGAGATCGGCAAGGGCCAGGCGCACTTCCCACGGCGTGACCTCAGCGCCGGCGACATAACCGAACTCGGTGTTGAATCGCAGCATCCTTGGCGGACGGCCGCCACCGCCGGAGCGTCCCGGCCCCACGCTCTCCACGAGGCATTTCTTCAGCAGGTCTGCCACCGCAAACGATACCGTTGGCGGGCTCAATCTGGAAATACGGGCGAGGTCAGCCTGCGAACATGGCCCGTGCAATTGAAGAAGACGGAGCAGACGGCGCACATTGACTTCACGGATCAGCTCGGGGCGTCCCGGGATTAGTTCCATCTCAGCGGTGGGCTGGAATTTAGCGCCTCTATGCATGGTCGTACGTGGTGGCATCGCGCTGTCGATCTCATCGGCATAATCGACGGCGGAGGGGCAGTCTCGAGCCCACTAACAACAGGAGATTCCCGTCAGGCGTTGGGCCGATTTGTGCTCGGAGCCTACGCTGCGTTCACTCGATTCAGACTGTTCCAAGGACGAAGCGCTGGTTCAAGCTTCTCTTATATTATGAAACCATCACGAAACACAAGCGATGTCCCGTGCCGCGGCTTATGCAGACACCTTGAACGTTCGCTCGACCGACTGCCCTGTCATGACATCGCGCGCCCGAATCTTCCAGCGGCCGGCGGGATCGTTGAACGCCAAAGGTATGCTCTCCCGAAACGGCGTTAAACGGACCTGCAGGTTGCGGGAGTAGATGCCGCAGGTTTTGCCGGAAGGACCATCGATTTCAATCCTGACAACACCAAAAGTTCCCTCCGGGAGCGGCGCGCAATGATGGATAACGATGTTCAGGGCTTGTCCTGCCTTGACTTCATCGGGACTGCTCAGCCGGAACTCGGGCAGCGGTTGAGCGGAGCGGGTAAAGACCAGCGGGCTCCAGGGATCGAGCGTGGCATCGATGCTTTTGACCGAGCCCAGGTCCTTTTGCTGCCGGATGTCGTACGTTTGCCTGGCCTCGCCCCATTCCAGATGGACCCGGGCGGGCTTTTCAAGCAGGGAGTTGTCGATGCTTCCCGCCCATTCGCGCGCTTCCAGCGTCGGGAAGCTGCCCCATCCGCCGTCATCGAACTGCGGATTACGGAAGACCGCCACATGCTCGCATCCGCCGTTTTCGTAGATCACCACTTCCGTGCCCGGCAGGCGTTTGCCGTCTGTGTCCAGCACGCGCAGCCGGGGCTTGATATTGGCAAGCCCGAATATTTCTTCCATCAGGCCGGGAAGGCCGGTGTCCAGGCTGGCCTGCAGGCGCTGATAGGCGTAGCTCGCGATTTCAAGGTTCAGGAAAACCGCCTTGCCCTTGCCGAACGTGTTGACGATCACCAGGGGCGTGCCGCCGATTTCCGCCAGCGATTTGCCGGTGGTGGGCTTGATGCCCGCATCGCCGGGCGAGAGCAATTTGAGCTGCCGGCCCTGCAACTCCAACGGACCTTCGTTCGCCACGCCGCGCGCGGTCGCCGGCTGCCCGGCCACGGCATGGGCCGGAGTTCTGCTGATGCCGAAAACGTCGTCGAGCTGGCCGTGCCCGAGATCGCGCCCGTGCTCATTCATGCTGGCATTGCGGTAATCCGCAATCAGCAGGCCGCCGTCGCGGACAAACTGGCGAATCTGTTGCGCCTCATCCGCGCTGACGGCCAGGGACTGCGGCATGATGAAAGCGCGGTACTCGCCGCTTGCGAGCGTGCCGGCCTCAATCTGCCTGTTGGAAACAAAGTCGTACTGCATGCCCAGGTCTTCGATCAGCTTGGTCCAACCGTTCCGGACGGCGGTGATGTGGCTGCCGCGGTCGCCTCCGCTTTCCGCAACCCACTGGCGGGCGTGTTTCAGGTTGGCGAGCAGCCAGTGTACCTGCATGGACGGCTGGGAATAATGGAGTGCAATCCGGTCGTGGGTGCGATGTGAGTTCATGACCAGTTTCGGGATGCCCTGATGGAGTTCCTTGAACACTTCGGAAAAAGTCTCGGCCGCCGGAGTCAGTTCCCGCGTCCTGGGGTCAACAAACTGGTAATTCCTGAGGTTGTCGTCCCAGATCAGGCTGCCGCGGTGGGCATGGAAAACCCCCCACCAGATGGGACGCACGGCGCGCTTCTGCTCGAGACGCTCTCCTGCCGTGAGCGCCTTGCCGGGCGCGTATTCATAGCCGTGGGTGGAGACCATAATGGTTTCCGGCTTGAGCGAGCGGATCACTTCCACGTTGTTGCCGATATTGTAAGGCTCGATGACGTCCACAGCCCGTAGCACCTGCTCATAGTTGTACCAGCCGAAAGGAAACGGACACTGCCCGCCTTCGGTGGAGCAGAGAGCATGAGGGTCCTCCTCCTTGCAGACCTTTGCCGCCCGCAGGATGGCATCGGCAAACGTCTCGTCCATGAAGTTGCGGAAGTCGCACCAGGCGGAAACATTCCAGCCGTCGGTGGAAGTGACTTCGCCCAGCTCCTTGTAGAAGCGCGTCAGAAAGTCCATGACCTGGGACCAGGTCTGGAAGTTGGTGGGCTTCTGGACGGCCTTCCAGCCGGCGCGCCGGCCCCAGCGGTCATTGGCCCTGGGCAACGGGCCGAGCTTGTCAGACAACGCTTCTTCGTTCAGGTTCACGATGGAACGCGCGTCGCTGACCAGGCCGAGCACGGGTTCCCATTCGTCGTGCACGCTCATCCCCACGCCTCTGGGTTCCGGGAAGCTGGTGCCCCATTGCTTGTTGAAGTTCCTGACGCCGCCATACCGGGCGTGGAAGACGGCCAGGGCAATCGAGTCGAAAGCGCGGTCCGTGGTGGTGCAGGAAATCATCAGGTCGCGCTGCTCCCAAAGCGTGCCGGAGCGCACGCTTTCATCGTCCCAGCGCGTCATCTCCTGGCCTGTCTGCCATTCGCCGGCCACGTGGCCGGGGATCCCGTAGACCTTGCGCAGGTATTCCGCAAACTTGATGGTGCAGTGCTCGGAGTGGCAAAAATCGTTGGGCTTGATCTGGTCGCCCTGGCCCAGCTCATCGGCGATGTTGTAAAAGAGCGGACGGAAAGCGCGGTGCTGGCGCACGTATTGCCGGAGATGTTCCCGCACATACTCATCGGTTTTGGGATCGTTGACGCAGGGCTGCCGGACCCAGAGTTTCAGGTTGTTCCGGTCCTGCAGCACCTTCGCGATCAGGCCCTTCCAGAGCGGCTGGTCCTTGTGATAGATGGCAAAAACTTCCCAGGCCATCTGCTCGACATAAAAATTGAAATTGTTGTCCAGAACGTTTGTAAACTCGCCGTTGCGATAAGCGATGGTGGCGTCAACGCCGCACTCGCGCAGCAGATCGTAAAATCCGTCAGGGTAGTGCGCCCAGCTCACCACGTGATAGTCGTCCCAGGCGCGGGCCGGCGGGGAAAGCAGAAATTTTGCGCCCTCGACCTGCGGAATGCCGTTCACCTTCAGGCAAATCCAGTTGCGATAGGTCAGCCCCGGGCCCAGGCTGAAGGAAAAAGGTTGGGGACTGCCAATGGACGAAGGCGGAGGGAAAGCCGAACGCCAGGCTACGCGCCCTAGGCCGTCAATCCATTCGATCTCTGTCTGCCCGGCCGGCGGCACACGGAATGAGATGGCGCCGTTCACCACGTTGCCGCAGTCGTAAAGTTCATTGTCCAGCGTGACGCGCAACACCACGGTGGAATCCGCCGTCGGCGCGGCGACTTTTTCCGCAAACCCTTCGGCGCCGGGCAGGCCCATCGCGCTCCCGGCGATGGCGGTCCCGAATGCGGTGCGGAGAAAATTGCGGCGTGATGGCAAGAGATCTTTTCGCATAACAACTCGTCCCCCCAAAAGCGGTTTCATCCTGTTCCCAGGAACGCGACAGGATAATCAAGATGTTTCCGGGTGTCAATGAAACATCCTGTAAGTATTCACAAATGTCCGAAAATAATCCGGGCGAAGACTGGAAGCCGGCCGGCAATTGCACGGCCGGACGCGCGCCGGAAGAATAGCGAGTTCAATGGCGGTTCGCGCGGGCCTTAAAGCGCCTCGCGAGCTACTTGCCTTTGACGAACTCTACAAAACCGTGGTCGCGCAGGAAGCGGAAGTAACCTACAAAATCGAAGTTGGTCGGTCCCATTTCCATTTTCGTCAGGTGGATCACCTGCTCGAGATTCCTCTGCCCGTCGCACCAGTAGAGGGCGGAGATCGGGACAAGCGCCCAGGCGCCCGAAGGATATCCATCGCGCTTGTCGGGAAGGATCTGATCGAGAGGAATAGTTCCAAAGCGCTTGCGCTTGACAACAATTTGCGCAGCGGCCGCGGCCTGGGGATCAGGCGCAGCGATGGGCTGGGTGGAACCTGTGATTCCCAGCAATTGTGCTCTTTCAGCGACAGCTTTTTGAACGCGCTCGGCCTGTTGGTTTCCGAACTCGGCGAGATTTTTAGACAACGGCGTCAATGAAGCTTGCAACGCCTGCCGATCATCCGGCGCAACCAGCCGCAGAACGGAGTTGACGGCCTGGGTCTGGCGGCCCACCTTGTAATCGATTTCATCGAGTGACTGCCGGAGCAGCTTTCCCAGCTCTTCCTGGCTGCCGGCGTCTGCGATGCGGTCGATAAAAGGCGAAACGGCGTCCAGCACCTGCGAGTAACCGCGCGCCTGGCTCAGTCCCGCCAGCCACATGGCCTGTGGCGATCTGGCGTTTGCCAGATAGTAGAGATAAGCGGCGGACACAATCGAGATGTCCCGCAGCGATTTGGAATCCACGCGGTCCGGAGTATCTTCGCTGTTGTGGTGAGTGTCCACGCCGCTGCCGCTGTAGGCCCACTCGGTGGGGACACCGATGGTGGGATCTCCCAGATAGCTGTCCGTGCCCGTCAAGTAAGCGTGCTCGTGCCAGAGGCGGTGGATGGAGGAAAAATAGTCGTCCGCCACCTTCAGAACAAAAGCGTCGGTGTAGGAGCTGGCGACTTCCGGATTCATGTAAAAAGTGTATTCGGTGCCTTGCGTGTCGTAAACGCCGGCAGGCGTATCCAGGCACCAGGCGGCGATGGTGCGTTTGATTCGATCTCTGTGGTCCGCGATGTAGGGCATGGACCCGTACAACTCCGGCATGGCCAGAATCCGAATGGTGCGCTGCGGCCTCGGCAGCGTTCCGGACTCGATCAGCCGGTTCAGGGTTGCCATAGCTTCCATCAGCGCGGCCACGCCGGTAGCGTTGTCTTCGGCTCCCTGTTCAGCGGTGTGGCCCAGCGCCAGCACTTCTTCCTGCCCGGTGCCGGGAATCACGCCGGTGGTGTAAGGGTACACGCCCTTGTAGTAGCGCGTGTCCGCCACAGCATGAACGCGCACTCTGCCGTGTTGCGCCAGCAGCCTGCGAAGAAAGTCGCCTTCGTTTGGCGAAATCGAGAAGCAGATGAGCGGCGTGCTGCTTTTGATGAAGCCCCATCCGGCGTCGCCCCAGGCGTTCACCCACTGGTGGCCGTTTCTCAGGTCGGGATTTTCGGTCCCCGAGTCGATGGCGCCCAGCGCGTGGGCTTTCACCAGCGCCCACTTGATTCCGTCCGGGTTCTCATCGGTCAGCGCCAGCTTGCCGCGCAGGTCCATCTGGGCGATCTTCTCCGCGGGCCAGTCCTTCACTTCCACCACGTCGGCCGTGATGCCGCCCGGAGGCGTCGGCCCGCTCCATTCACCCAGTGAGGTGGGGACTTTGCGGTAATCGGCCAGCACGCGAAGATTGTCCGGCACCTTCGGCTCCACAATCTCCAGTGTCGCCTCTTTCACGTCCCACGCCATAGGCATGGTCCAGAATCCATACTGCGTAACGCCGTCAGCGGGGGGCGTTCCGATCTCCACCTGCTGGAGTCCCATCTTTTGCATCTGCAGCTTCACGTAGTCTGCAGTTTTTTGAAATTCGGAAAAATTGAACCAGCGGTCGGTGGAATAGATGTTCCGCATGTACTCCATGGCCTGTTCAGGAAGCACCTCCGCGCGGACGTCCTGAATGAGAGTGTGCAATTGGCCGGCCGGAGCGGCCGGCGGCGCGGAAAACGCCAGAGGCGCGCCCAGAAGAATAAAGGACAGAACCCGGCAGAGGCTTGATCGCATTGAAACGAACCTCCAATAGAATTTGCGTAGGGCTGCAAAGCAACCACTCTAACCGATCAGGGGAAAGTAGCCAAGATAACACTGTGATGAAGCCCCTGGCCAAAAATCCGGCTCAACCACAAAATTGTGGTTGCGCCCGCGCCAGCGGGGTGTAGACTGGGGCGGATAGTCGCAGCGCAACAGCCACCCAGGACAAGAATTTAGCGGTTTGCCGTGGAACCGGTTGAAAGACCCGGCTGAAGTCCGGGAACCCTGTGGATAAGGACAAAACCAGATGAGCAAATGTCCTCACCTCGATAAAGCCCTCGGTATGAACGAGCCCATCACTCGCCGCGATTTCCTGGACGGAGCACTGATGGCGTCCACAGGGATGTTGCTCGCCGCGGCCTGCCCGTTTCCACTCGGCGCCCAGGAAGCGGCAAACAGCCAGGCGGATTGGGCCGCCTGGACCGGCTACACGGGCGAGGGCGACTACAAAACCTCCGCCGGAAACACCGGGCAGGTGATCCATGATGCGCACGAAGTCCGCGACGGAGATTTCGACAAAACGCCTGCGGGCGTCATCGACACAGGTGAAACCTACGATTGCGTCGTCGTGGGAGGCGGGTTCTCGGGCCTCTCGGCCGGACTGTTCTTTCACCAGCGCACTACCCCTGACCGCACCTGCCTGATCCTGGACAATGCAAACATTTTCGGCGGCGTCGCCAAGAGAAATGAATTTGTTGTTGATGGCCATCGCCTGTTCGCCCCCCAGGCGTCGGTTCATTTCCAGCCGCCGTATCCAGACAGCTTTCTGAAGCAGGTCTACCATGCCATGGGCCTGGATTGGGACGCGTTCAAGTCCTACCAGACGTGGGAGGGCCCGTCTCCGCAGATCGATTTGCCGCGCAGCCCCTACGGTATCGGGCACATCAACGGGAAACCCGCCGAGGGGTTCTTTTTTGGCGCAAAGTTCGGGAAAAAGCCTGGAATCTGGATCAAAGATCCCTGGGACAACGGTCTCGCAGGATGTCCGTTTCCTGAATCGGTGCGGAAAGAACTGCTGGCCATCCACGGCGACCATTATGTGAAGCCGCCGCTGGTTTACGATTATCCCGGCGACGCTGTTTCGCGCGAGCTCGATGGCATGACCATCGAGGATTATTACGTGCGCACCTACGGCGTGAGCCGCGAAACCATACGCCTGCTGGTCACTCGCGAAACCTCGGGAGGATTCGGCCTTGGCCCCGACGTCCTCTCCGCATTTCTTCAGTACATGTGGTCCAAGGTGATTCCGACGGTTGATGACAGCATGGCGACCGGCCTCCAGATGTTTCCCGGCGGCAACTCCGGCATGACCCGGCTGATCGTCAAGACGCTGGTTCCCGGCTCGATCGACGGCCCGCGAACCATGGCCGCCACCAACAACAATTCTGTTAACTTCGCGGCGCTCGACCGTCCCGGCCAGCCGGTGCGCATCCGGCTTGCATCCACCGCAGTCCGCGTGGAACACATGGGAGAGCCGGAGAAGGCGGAGTTTGTTTCCGTCATGTACCTGAAAGGCGGCAAGGTTTATCGCGTCAGGGCCAGGACCGTGGTGATGGCCGGCGGCGGCTGGATCACCAAACACGTGGTGCGCGGCCTGGACGAAACCCGGCGCAAGAGTTACGACCAGTTCCTCTACTCGCCCTACATGACGGCCAACGTAGCGGTTCGCAACTGGCGCTTCATGTACAATCTTGGAATTTCAAGCGCATCATGGTTCGAAGGTTTTGGACGCTACATCAACGTGCGCAAGGACGCAACGTTTGGCGTCGATTTGCCCACCGTGGGTCCCGACCTGCCCACCGTCCTCACCTTCTTCGTCGATTTTGCAAAGCCCGGGCTTCCGGCGCTTGCCCAGGGTCAGATGGGCCGGGCGGAATTGCTCTCCACTCCATTCGCGACGTATGAACGGCAAATCCGCGAGCAGATGATGGAGATGTTCGGCGCCTCGGGCTTCGACGCAAAACGCGATATTGCCGGAATCGTGCTCAACCGCTTTGGCCACGCCTTCATCAACCCGCAGCCAGGCTTCTTTTTCGGGCTCGAAGGTAAGCCCGCCGCCCGCGAAGCGCTGCGCGACGGGCCCTTCGGCAGAATCGCTTTCTCGCACGCGGACCTCGCCGGAGCCATGGACCACCGCAACTCCTTCATGGAATCAGACCGCGCCGTCAATCAGCTCCTGAACCGGGTGTTGACTTAGCCGAACCCCAAGGCGCCCACTGCTACGGCCGACGGCTGTCGTTCCGATCGACGCCGGAAATGTTCCGGATGCCACTGGAAAGGGGCCGGGCCGGGATTCACCCTTCCCACTCCAGCGCGATTGCGCTAAGATTCACCCTTCGGTAAATTTCAATCAGGAAAGACGACACGATGAGTTCATCCAAAGACCAGCTTCTTGCCTTCAAGCCGCAGCGCAAATTCTTTGTGGGTATTGATTCCGACGGCTGCGTGTTTGACTCCATGGAGATCAAGCACAAGGAATGTTTTATTCCCAACATCATCAAGTATTGGAAACTGCAGGCGATTTCAAAGTACGCGCGCGAGGCGGCGGAGTTTGTGAACCTCTACTCGAAATGGCGGGGGACCAACCGCTTTCCGGCGCTCACCAAAACCTTCCAGCTTCTGCGCGAGTGGCCGGAACCGATGCGACGCGGCGTGAAG
Organism: Terriglobia bacterium; assembly: GCA_035691365.1. Lineage (GTDB taxonomy): Bacteria > Acidobacteriota > Terriglobia > UBA7540 > UBA7540 > SCRD01. The sequence continues at coordinate 9,750 of DASSJE010000215.1, read as the reverse complement.
ATTCCCGAGGTGCCCACGCTGCAGGCCTGGATTGATTCCGGCGCGCCGCTGGGAAATCCCGCGCTGGAAATTGAAATTACCCGAACGCACGATCCCGTGCTGGAACAGACGCTCGAGTGGAGCCTGGCCGTCAATCGCGCCATCGCCGACGTTGTGGAAGGCGTTCCGCCCTTTCCCTTTTTCCGCGAGTGCGCGGAAAAGCTGCAGAGCAAAGCCGACATCATCTGCGTTTCCGCAACGCCCGGCGAAGCTCTCGAGCGCGAATGGCTCGAGCACGACATCGCAAAGTATGCGGCCGTGATTGCCGGGCAGGAAATGGGCAGCAAGAAGGAGCATCTGAAGCTGACCACCGCAGGCAAGTATGAGAAGGATTGCGTGCTGATGGTGGGCGATGCTCCCGGCGACCTCGCCGCCGCCCGCGCCAACAACGCGCTTTTTTATCCCATCAACCCGGGCCACGAGGAGGAATCCTGGCAGCGCTTCCACGATGAAGCCATTGACCGTTTCCTTGGCAAAACCTACGCCGGCGAATACGAAACTCGCCTGATCGGCGAATTCCAGAAGCTCCTGCCGGAAACGCCTCCCTGGAAGAAATAGACTGCGCCGCCGGCGGCCGGCGTGCTGCGGCTGCGGCATTCAGGGGGCGCGCCAGATCAGGTGGTGTTTGCTGTCATTGCCGAACATCACAATCGAGTCAGCGGTAGTCTGGGAACTTTGGCCTGAGAGAACGGTGGTCAGATCAACAGACCCCAGGTCCATCACGTAGCCCTGCGCGTCTTTCATCTCGATGCTCGGTGAGTTGGCGTTGGCCCGAACATAGCTGCCGCCAGCGCCTTCGAGCGAAAGCAAACCGCCGCCGCCGGAGCCGCTTCCCACCTCGGCAGTGATGCCGGGTGCGCGCCCTTTGGAGCTGACGCTGAACTGCAGACGGTCGCCCAGCAAAGAAGCCTCTTCCTGCTCGCCGGAATCAGCGACAGCGCCAAACAACCGGATTTCAGGCCGGCAGTTGGCCGCCTGCGAGCAGTCCATTGCGATCTTCACCCGCACCTTTCCTGCGCTGTCCACCATATCCAACTCGCGCGCCGTCACCTTCTCCGCGCCCGGCTTGATGCCTGCCGAATTGCGGCCCGAAGAGCACCCGACGGAGTAAAGGACGGCCAGCGCCGCGGCCAGGGCGATGCCGGCAAAAGCAACACGCTTCAGCCGCCTGTTGTCGCGCTCCAGTTTTTCCAGCCGCCGTGCAAATTCCTTGTCAGTCATGGCAAACCTCTCCGGGATCGAGTTGCTGCGCCCATCGAGGCAAGTTTAGCATTTTCGATGAAACCCAGGCATCCCGCCCGGCACAAGCTGCTGATTCCGTTTCCACCCACAGTCCGCCTGGAGGCCACCGCAAAGATCGGCGGACCTCGGAAGCGGAGGTCCACGCTACGGCTTTTTTTGCGCAGCGGCCCGATTGGCAGCGCGCGCCTGTTTCATGATCTCGCCGTAACCTTCTTTATCAAAGGGCGGGCAGCCGGTGGGGAATTGTCCCAGCTCATTATTTTTTGAGCGCATGAGGTAGGTGCAGTAGGAGAGCGTCTTGCATGTGTGGAGGGGATCAAGGCCGGCATTTCCCAACGCTACGCGGGGTATTTCCGGATAGGCCAGGGCCGCGCGGCCCAGCCCTGCCAGCGTGGCGCGCTGCTGTTTGATGTTGGCCGCTGCCGCGTGGACCATGAAGTGGCGCAGCCAGCTATAGCCCGTCCCAATCACGGCCAGGTCCGGATAAGCCTTCTGGATTTCTGCGGTGGCGGAAAAATGCCGCGCGACGCCCAGCAGCGGATGTTCGGGCGTTTCGTAATAGCCTTCGTTCGGCTTGTCGAAAGGACGGCCGACGTGCGGGTTGGCGTAAGGGATTCCGAGGGAGACATTGAGCAGCCGAATGCCGGCCTGCACCAGCCACCCGACAAACCGGATTGGTTCGGAGAGGTCTGCGCGGTAAGGATCGTTCGGGTTCGTGCCAAAGCCGAAGTTATAAGGCGTTGGAAAAGCGCGCGGCACTCCCACAGAATCCCCGTTGCCGACGGCGTAAGGGACGCCATCGTAAACGCCGAGGCGAACCGCGAGCAGGAAATCGTCGCCGACCTGCCGCCGGATTTTTTCTGCGACATTCAGAGTGAAGCGCGCCCGGTTTTCGAGCGAGCCGCCGTAAGCGCCGGCCCGAGTGCGCGCGCCGATCAGTTCCGAGAGCAGGTAGCCATGCGTCATCTTCAGGTCAACGCCGTCAAAGCCGATTTCGCGGGCGAGGCGGGCGGCCTCGACGTAGCGGTCTTCAAGCTGCGCAAGATAATCGTCTGTGGCAAGCTCCGGCAGAGTTTCCCGCGGCGGCAAACCCTCGCAATTGACCAGCGGGTACAAATCCAGCACGGGATGCCGTGAAGCGACTTTCTGCTTTTCGAAGGAGTAGCGGCCGGAATGCGTGAGCTGCAGGACCGCGACCAGATCTTCGGCGGTCCCGAATTCCTTCCGATGCGCTTCGCGGCAGGTCTCGAGAAGTTCCTTTAACCGTTTTGCGGAACCCGGATGGATCCAGAGCTGGCGCGGGTTGGCCCGGCCTTCCGCGACGACCGCGCAAGCTTCAAACCAGATCAGCTTGGCCCCGCCTGAGCCGAAGCGCCGGTAGCGGCGAAAAGTGAGTTCGCCTGGAGTGCCGTCAGGGTCGCCGTCGCAGCCCTCCATGGGATGGATGGCGAAGGAATTTCCAATTCGCCAGGTCTTGCCGCCAGGGCTTCGCAGTTCAACCGGCCGTGCGAGGATGCTGCGGATTTCGTCGCGGTCTTCCACCAGCGGAATATCAACGCCCAGCTCCGCGGCGTGCTTGCGAAGATCAGCGAGGTCCTTGTAATAGAAATATTGTTTGGGCAATTCAGATCGCTCTTTTGGAGGATTCTCCTTCGGCGTTCTTTTCTCTTCTATCTCGCGTCTTGCGGTCCGCCTGGCGCAGGGCCGAGTGGATGGAAAGAAAACTGCCCACGTTGTCGAGGGTGAACAAACCCACCAGCCGCCCCTCCTGCACAACCGGAAGCGACCGGCAATTTAGTTCACGAATCATCACCAGCGCCTGCTCCAGCCTCAAGCGGGGATCGATGGCAGCGATGTCGCGCCGCATGGAGTCGCGGACGCGCGTTTCAGAACCGCCCTGCGCCAGCCCCTGCGTCATGTCCTCGCGCGTGAGCATGCCCAGAACGTGGTCGCCGAAAACCACCGGAAAATCCTCCCGCCAGCCGGCCAGAACATGGTTGACCGCTTCTCCCAGCGTGTCGTCCGGGCGCAGCGTGTGAAAGTCGTGCAGCATTACGTGCTGCACGGGGATGCTGGATATCGACGCGTGCATGCGGGATGCATCCGCTTCCTGTTTGGCGCCCGTCCACACAAAAACCGCGATGAGTATGAGGAACGGGTCGGAAAACAATCCGTCCAGGCGAAAGAATCCCGCAAGACTAAAGATGCCCGCCAGGCCAAACAGGCAGCCGACTCCGAGTGTAAAAGCAATGCCCTGTCCGACGCGCGCGGAGATCTGCGTGGCGCGTCCCATATCCACCCGTGTAGCAAGGAGCGCGCGCAACACGCGGCCGCCGTCCATGGGAAACGCCGGGATCATGTTGAAAGCCACCAGCCAGAGATTCACCACCAACAGGTTGGCCAGGAAGGTCCCGCTGAGCGAAATAAAGTCCCGTGCCTGGAATGTTCCGCCGGACAACAGGACCGCGGCGTAAAGCAGCACGGCGATGGCCACGTTGACGGCCGGGCCGGCAAGAGCGACCCAGAGTTCCTGGATCGGGTCGTCCGGCATGCGCTCAAGCCGCGCCAGCCCTCCGATGGGCAGCAGGGTGATGTCGCGCGTTCGAACGCCATAGTGATGGGCCGTCAGCGCGTGCCCCAGTTCGTGCAGGGTGATGCAGCCAAAAATGACCAGCACAAAGACCGCGCCATAAAGCGCCGCCGCCAGGCTGTGCCCGTCAGACCAGTTTAGAAGAAGGACAAAGGCGATCAGGAGCCAGAAGGTAGCATGAATGTAGAGGCCGATCCCCGCCACCTCGCCGATTTTCCAGGACCAACGCATATTTTCTATACTTGCACGTCGAGGACTGACAGGAAGTTTTTTGCGATCAGCCCTTTCGTAAACTTAACATTGCCACGCGGCCCGCGGCAAGCAAAGGTTGCAGGCGTGTCGTTGGTCGCATTGGCGGGTTGCGGCCCCTGGGGCGCTGGGATACACTCTGAATAACTTGAGCGCGATGAAAGTAGAGAGTCTCGCACAAATCGTATCGGAACTTTCGCCGGAGGAACAATCCGCGGTGAGGGAGTTTATCGCGTTTCTGAAGGAGCGCCAAGGCCGGCAGCCCGCCATCACATTCCAGGTGGCGCTCGATGAATTCATCAACGATCATCGTGAGTTGCTCCGGCGCCTCGCGCAGTGACGTTCTATCCATCTCTCGATGATGTGCTGGCTGCCCACGCCAGGCTGATCGAAATGGCGGAGATTCCAACCACAATTTTGAGCCGGAAGAGCACACGTTCTTCCGTTCGCGGCGCAAAGGGTTTACACTTGCCAGTTCGGAGGTTTTGAATGTCAACGGAGATGCGGGAGCTGCGGCTGGTGGGCAGCATGTCGCGGCTGGGGAATGAAGGCGCCTTTGACGTGCTGGTCCGCGCGCGGGCGCTTGAAGCTCAGGGCAAGGAAGTGGTGCACCTTGAAATCGGCGAGCCGGATTTTCCGACGGCGCCCAACATTGTGGCGGCGGCCAAGAGCGCGCTCGACCAGGGATGGACGCACTACGGCCCTCCTGCGGGCTTCCCGGAACTGCGGCAGGCCGTGGCGGAAGACACGGGCCGCCGGCGCGGAATCTCCGTCGATCCTTCTGAAGTGGTCATCACGCCGGGCGCAAAGCCCATCATGTTCTACTCGATTCTTGCGCTGGTCGAGCCCGGCGATGAAGTGCTCTACCCGGACCCTGGATTTCCTATTTACTCCTCGATGATCAATTTTGTGCGTGCTACGCCCGTCCCCTATTCAATGCCCGAAGAACGAGGCTTCGATATTGACGTCAAAGAGGTCCTGGGAAAGATCAGCAACCGCACGCGGCTGATGATTCTGAACTCGCCCAACAACCCCACCGGCGGAATGATCAGCAGGACGGAAACGGAAACGCTGGTGGATGCCCTGAAGAACCGCGACATCATGGTCCTTTCCGACGAAATTTACAGCCGGCTGATTTACAGCGGCGACCACGTGAGCCCGGCATCGTTTCCGGAGTTGCGCGATCGTGTGATCATCCTCGACGGATTTTCAAAAACCTACGCCATGACGGGATGGCGGTTGGGCTACGGCGTAATGCGCCCGGATCTGGCGCGCCAGATCGCCTTGCTGATGACCAATTCAAATTCCTGCACGGCGAGCTTTACGCAGTTGGCCGGCGTCGAGGCGCTGCGCGGGGACCAGAGCTCGGTGGACGCCATGTTGGAGCGGTTTCGCGAGCGCCGCAAAGTGATTGTGGACGGGCTGAATCGCATCCCCGGATTTCATTGCCGCATGCCCCAGGGAGCGTTCTATGCGTTTCCGAACATCAAAGAGACTGGAAGGAGTTCGACCGAACTTGCCGAGGCGCTGTTGAATGAGGCCGGCGTGGCGTGCCTTTCCGGCACGGCATTCGGCCGGCAGGGCGAAGGTTATCTGCGGTTTTCCTTTGCCAACTCCATCGAAAATATCAGGAAGGCCCTCGACCGCATCGACGGCTGGATCAGAAAACATTCGTGAGAGGATGATGAGCGAAACCAGAAACAGCATCCGCATTTTTGCCACCTGCGACATCGGCGCCGAGGCGCTTGGCCGGCTGCGCGAGCGCGGCTATCAGGTGGAAGTCTACGCCCAGCTCGAGCCGCCGCCGAAAAGCCTGATCATCGAAAAAGTGCGCTCGGGTGTCGGCGCGCTGATCACCACGCTGCGCGATCCCATTGACCGCGAGGTTTTCGAGGCGGGCAAGGGAACGCTGAAGGTGGTGGCGCAGGACGCCGTGGGCTTCGACAACATCAACCGCGCGGACGCCAACGAATACAAAATTCCTTTCACCAACACGCCGGAAGTTTTGACCGAAGCGACGGCGGAGTTTGCGCTGTTCATGCTCGGCGCGGTGGCCCGCAAGCTCTATCCCAGCGAGCGGCTGGTGCGGGAAAATCGCTGGGGCGCCTGGCATCCCTATTTGCCGTTTCTCGGCGACGAGGTCACCGGCAAGACGATCGGCGTGGTCGGCCTGGGGCGCATCGGGCAGGCGTTCATCAAAAAGGCGCTGGGGTTTGACGTGAATTTCCTTTGCTACGACTCGGCCCCGGCGCGGCAGGATTTCCTGAAGGCAGTTCAGGAGGAGATGGACGTGCGGCACCGCGCCGGCTTCGCGGATGAGCGGCGAACCATCCGCATGACCATCCTGGATGAAGTGCTCGCCGGATCGGACTTCATCTCCTTGCACGTGCCGCTGGTGCGCGAGGGAGCAGCGCAGACGTACCACCTGATCAACGAGAAGACTCTGCGCACGATGAAGCCCACGGCTTACCTGGTGAACACTTCGCGCGGGCCGGTGGTGGATGAAGCAGCGCTGGCACGCGCATTGAAAGGACGTGTGATTGCGGGCGCGGCGCTGGATGTCTTTGAGAAGGAACCGCTGCCGCCGGACTCGCCGCTGCGCGATCCGGAACTGGAAGACCGCCTGCGGCTGTTCAATCACTTCGCCAGCGCGGGGCGCATCACGCGGCTCTCCCCCGATCCTGCGCGCGGCATGGCGGGGCGGACGGTGCAGTCGCTCATCGACGTGCTGGAAGCGAAGGGCAGCCTGGCCGATGTCCGGTGCGTGGTGAACAAGGAAGCTTTCCGCTGAGCGCGCGAATGCCGGCGCCGTACACCACTAAAGGAACGCCTTTGGCATCAAGGCTCCTCAAAATTGCGTGGATCCGGCGCCTGGCCAGCCACATCCCGCCCGAGCAATTTGGGCGCTACCTGCTGGTGGGCGCCTGGAACACTCTGTTCGGCTACAGCGACTACGCGGTGCTGACATACGTGCTCGCCCCCGTAGTCCCCCACAGCTATATTCCTGCCAGCATTATTGCGGCCCCGCTGAACATGACGGTGGCTTACCTGGGCTACAAGTGGTTTGTGTTCAAGACCCACGGCAACTACTTGCGCGAATGGTCGCGCTGCGTGGTGGTCTATGGCAGCGCAATGGTGCTGGGCATTGCCGTGCTTCCGCTGGTCGTGTATCTCGTCCGGGTAACCACCGGCCTCGACCGGTCCGCGCCCTACATCGCCGGCGCGCTGCTGATGGGATTCACCGTCATCTACAGTTTTCTCGGGCACAAGAATTTCTCATTCCGTGCCCGTGAATCGTAATTGCCGACCGCGCCTGCTGCAGGGTCTGGACAGTTACCGGCGCAGGCGGGTTAAATGAAGCGCGCATAAACGCGATGGAAGGGCAGCAAATCGGATGGGCAATGCGCATGCCACTTCCACGCACCGGCTGCCGGGCGGCCGCCGCGGTACTCGAGGTCTGCGCGAGGCTCGCCCGCCAGTTCGCACCCGTAGAGCAGCGCCACGGCGTGCCCGCGCGTGTCGCGCGTCGGATGGATAATTTCCGCCACCCAATGCGGCGTCTCGTCAAAGGTGACCTCGGCGCCCAATTCCAGACGCGCTACTTTGCGCACGCGGTCGGAGGCTTTTTCGCGAAAGCGAATCATGCCTCCCGGCAGGTGCCAGCCGGCGCCGTAGATGTCATCGTCGCGCCAGGTGAGCAGGGTGCGCTTTTGGCTATCCTTGATGAGCAGATCGACGTTCACCATGGGGATGACGCGGCTGATCAGCAGGAACAGGTCTTCCGGCAGGTCGCCCTGCAGTTTTCCGCCGTGCTCTTCCAGATACATTGCCAAACGCCCGGATAACTGTCCCGTGGTGTTCATGGCTGAGCGCTGCCTGCTGTGGTTTTGACCGCTTCTTCAACTCGCAAAGGCTCGCCGGGCTCGTACTCGAAATTGATGCGCTCGCGTTCAAACACGTAAGGCCGGTGCTGGACAAAAGTGTGAATGGCGCCGATGTATTCGCCGATAATTCCCAGGAAGAAGAGCTGAAGCGAAGCCACAAAAAACAGACCGATCACGGTGGGCGCGGTGCCGCCGGGGAAATTATTCCAGTAAAGCACCTTGTAAACCAGATAGGCCATCCCGGCAAACACGCAGAGGACGGAACTCACAAATCCCGTGAAGGTGACCAGCCTCAGCGGCACCTTGGATAGATTGGTGATGCCCAGCATCGCCATGTCGTACAGGGTGTAAAAGTTGTTTTTGGTAATGCCGCGCTTGCGCACCGGCTGATCGTAATGGAGCTTGACATGCGGCATGCCGATTTCCGCGATCATGCCCCGGAAGTACGGATAAGGATCGTCAAGGTCCTTGATGGCGTCGACCACCTTGCGATCGTAAAGCCCGAAACCGGTAAAATTCTCGAAGGTCTCGATGCTCGACAATTTATTCACCAGCCGGTAGTAGGCTTTTCTGATCCTGAACATCACCGCCGACTCTTCGCTGGTGCGCTTGATGGCGAGCACGGCCAGGGCGCCGTCCTCCCAGTGGCGAACCATCTCTGCAATCATTTCAGGCGGGTCCTGCAGGTCCGCGACGATTCCTATGACGGCGTCGCCCGAAGCCTTGTAAAGCGCATGGAACGGCGACCGGATATGCCCGAAATTGCGCATGTTGACGATGACCTTCACGTTGGTATCGGCGGCGGCGATACTCTTCAGCACGCGGACCGTACCGTCGGCCGAGGCGTTGTCGATAAAGATGTGCTCATAGCGGTAGCGTCCCAGTTGGCGCATCACTTCCCGCACGCGCTCGTAAACCTCGCGGACGTTTCCTTCTTCGTTGTAACAGGGCGTGATGACGCTGATGGACTTCATGGCTTTACCTCAACCGTCGAACCTCAGCAGGGCGGGATCGACCGCGTGCTTGTGGGCCTCGTGCCAGGCGTACAGCCGCCCCACCGATTCTCTCATTTCCGTAAATCGAAAACCACCCAGGGCCGCCATCAGGCGCGCGTTGTCGCCGCTGTATTCCACGCCCAGGCCGGGCTCGCGCACCACGATTTCCGGATTGCGGCCCGACACTTCCGCCACAATCCCAGCCAGCGCCGAAAGCGCCGCCGGCGCGCCGGTGCAGACGTTGTAAGCGCGCTCAGGCGCCGCGTGATCGATGAACCAGCGGACAATGGCGGCAAGGTCGTCCACGTCAAGGTAATCAAACAGCACGTCGCGGCGCAGCACGATGGGCAGCCCGTGAATCACCCGGCAGCAGGCGTTTGAAATAAACCGCACCCGCCAGTCCTCATACTTGCCGAACACGCCGAACAGCCGGAGGTTCGTAACGCCCTCCAGCGATTCTCCGTACTTCGCGCAGACGTATTTGGAAAACCCGTAGCCGTCCGCGGGCGTGTGGACGCCAAAATAATCCTCGCTCATGCGCGGCCGGTAATGCCTCCGGTCAAATTCCGCGCCGGAGCCAAAGTGGAACATCCGCCCGAAACGGTCGCGATGGCGCGCCAGGTTGAAGAACATGCGAAGATTATCAGCCAGCAGGCCGGGCGGTTCGCCCGTGATCCGGCTCGAGCGCACCGTGGCGGCGTGCAGCACCACGTCAAAGCGGCGGCGCTCGAAGTAATGGCGCACGGATCCT
>DASSJE010000214.1:0-10742 GCA_035691365.1 Terriglobia bacterium | reverse complement strand
GTTCAGGTTGAAGCAGGCGGTAGGCTTCCAGCCTCATGTAGGTGTCCCAATCACTGTCCAGCCGCGGAGCAAAAATTCCCTTCTCGTTCTGGCCGGCAAAGAAGTCGCCCAGCCTTAGGGCCTCAGCCAGCAGTTTTGGATCGTGATAATGGGAGTTGGCAGGGTCACGCTTGGCATAAAGGACCGCCGCCGCGAGGATCGCATAAGGCAAATGCCGCCACTCCGGTTCTTTCTCGAGCGCAGGCAGATCAACTCCAGGCTGCTGGTCCATGTGCGTCTGGACCTGAGCGACACCCGCAGCCATCAAGCGATAATATTGGTCGGGCAGGCGCACAGTCCCCCCGGCTGCAGGGACCGCACAGCAAACCAGACAAAGCATCATGCCGCCAAACCAGGCGAAAGCGCGAATCCTGGGGCTGCGAATCTGCAGGCTGGTCTCCGCGGAAGAGTCGTTACAGTCGGGCCAGGTTTTCATCAAGGCCATCCTTTCTCATCACTGGGGAAATGTTTTGGTCAGTCTTCAGTTCGTTGTTCAATCTGCAGGTACTGGTTAACAGATGACTACCCTGCCGGTCCGAGGAATCCACCAGAACTAGTAAGCCCAAATGCCATCTCACCCGGGGTTCAAGCAGCCGGGCCAGGAGCGCGCATTATGTTCCGCTGGTTATTCAAGAAACCTCCGGATGGCGGCCGGCAGGAACTTCCTCGGGAGCCTGGATCAAAAACGGGCGAACCAGAAAGTCATAAACCAGCCCGCCTGCAAACCCACCCACGATAGGCGCCAGAATGTAAATCCACCACTCATTCCCCCGTGGTCCCGGGAAAGCAATCGACCCATATCCCACGAGGTAACCGAAAAGCCTGGGCCCAAAATCTCTCGCGGGATTGACGGCGTCCATCGTCAACGGGGCGCCAATGCCCACGATGGCGGCCACGGTCAAGCCGATGAACGCTGCGGCCAGGTTGTTATTGGGAGCCGCCGTGTTGCGCGAATCGATCAGAGCGAGGATGGCAACCAGAAGGAACATGGTCAGAACAGCCTCCACCACAAAAGCTGTGCCGCCGGTGACTTTTGCAAAGTCTGCCGGAGTGACTCCCACAATGCCCGGATTGGGATAAAAGCAACTGAACACCATCATCAGCTTCTGGCTTCCGGGCTGGCCTATGATAACGCCCAGCTTGTGCGCCGCCGGTGTCCAGAATCCGTACCAGCAAATGAAGAGGACCCACGATGCGGCGAACGCCCCGAGCACCTGCGAGAAGGCGTAAGGCGCTACCTTCCGCCACGGAAACTTGCGGAAAACCGCAAAACAAGTGGTGACAGCGGGGTTAATGTGGGCGCCGGAAACGCCGCCCGTTATGTAGATCGCCAACAGAACGGCGAATCCCCACATCAGGGCCACGCCAGTCAAATCGTATGCATTCGTAAAGACGGCCACGGCGACGGCGCCATCTCCGATCAGAATCAGGACAAAGGTGCCCACAAATTCCGCCAGGCACTCTCCCATCAGGGAACCTTGCAATTTCTTCATTTCCGCTCCGCCATCAAGAGTGTCAGCAACCCCAAAAATTAAAACGGCTTTGCCCGCAATCGCTTCTGACGCGGGAGTCCTCAGGCCACATCCTCAACAGTAGCCACCTGCAACCCGTTGGATTTTGTCACGGATGCGACGCGATTCCAAGCAGAAGAAAATCAGGGCGAGAGGAGTGTGCCGGAAGTCAAGCTCCCAGACACGCCGAACGCTCCATGAGCCGGCGGTAGATGGGTGACGGGCTCACACTCCGCGCGATCTTAAATCACGCGTAAGGTTATTTGAAGTGGATAGTTTTGAAAACTTCGGCGTTGGCGGGTTTAATCGCAACCGAGGGCGGCGCCACGCGGATGGAAGCCTCAAACGGAACGCCCGTGGGAGGCAGGCAGGCGTGATCATTGCAGGCCTGGTACTTGAATTCTCCGCGCAGCACGTAGGCTCTCGGCGTGGCCTCGGCGCTCACCTTCAGCACCGACCCCACGCGGACTTCGCCCTCATAAACCGAAATCGGCGAGTCTAAAAAATCAAACTTCACGGGTTTCCCGCCCGGGTATACCGTTTTCTCCACCTTCAAAACTGGAGAAGCGTCAAACTCCACCCGGGTGGGGATCAAATAATCGAGCGAAGGTTTGTGGGCGTTGATGTGGTAACCCGGCTCGATGCGGGCGAGGACCGCGAGTTTTGCGGTCTGGCCAGGATGGACTGCGTCCGTGGCAAGAACTGCTTTCGCGGATACAACCTCCGGCGGACCACCGGCGCAAGCCGCGCCCGCCGTCAGCAAAACCAGTATCGAAACTGCAACCAGTCGCATCTCTGGATTTTCCCCTCGATTGGCCCGTGACGAAAACACCCGCCCCGCTTCCGGAAACTCCGAAATCGCAACCGTGCTGCGTTTAGAGCTAGCCATGGTGCGATTTCACAAACTTCTGGTAGGCGGCCCGCGCATTCTGCAGGCTCACCTGGCAGGAAGAATCGACTTGCCTGCACTTCAGCACGGTGAATCCACAGCCACAGTTGCACTTTTCCCGCGACAGGGCATCCTCGAACTCCTTCACCTCGGCGGGGCTCAGCTTTGAAACGTCGATCCCGGGAACTACCGAATTCACTTCCGCCGGCGTACTGGTCTGGATCTCCTGTGCCGATGTGTATCCCACCCTCTTGAAATTACCAACTTTGCTGTCCGGGGGCGCAGCAAGCAACTCCTTGATTTCCTGCTCGAACGTGGAGAGGTCTGTCAAGCCTTCGTGCTTGGCGTATATCCTGCCGTCGCGCCCGATCAGAAAAGTGGTGGGCAAGCCCAAAATCCCGCCGTAGAGCATCCCCAGCTTGTCGGACCCCATAGCGACCGGGTAATTCATGTGAAAGTCGCTGTAGAACCTCCGGACGGGCGCCGGTCCATCATCCATTGAAACTCCGACCACCACCAGCCCCTGGCTCCCGTACTTATTCTGTAGCTGCACGAAACCGGGAATCTCAATCCGGCAGGGGCCGCACCAGGTGGCCCAAAAGTCCAGCACAACCACCTTGCCTTTGTATGCCTGCAGGTCAACTTTTTCGCCCGAGAGCGAAGTCAGTTGAAACCCGGGCGCCTGCGGAAATTCTCCGCTGGACTTCACGGCTTTCGTGGTTGCGGGCGTAATCCAATACTTGTTCACAAAGAACAGACCCAATACCACCACGATTCCCAGAACAACGCCAACAAGAACTTTGCCCTTCTTCACAACTCTCTCCCTTCCTCCAAAACTGTTTGCAGGGCCCAGGCTCGCGTGCTTACGGCCCTGAACCTGTTTTGAAGCTGCAACCGCTGGTTGCCTGGAGTACTATTGAGCCTTTGCCTTCATATTGCCCACAAGCGCTTCCACCTTTTTCCCGGAGCCGTACCAACGGTAGGCTAACAGTGCGGCAAAGCCCAGAACCAGAAGTGCAATAAATTGCGAGGTGGAAAGCAAGTGGTTGAACACAAACCCGCGGTCGGGATCTCCTCGCAGGAATTCCAGCAAAAATCTTGCCACGGCATAAAGCACGATATAAAGAAGAAAGATTTCTCCATCGCGCGATTTATGTTTGGATCTCCAGAGCAGAATTCCAAAAATACAGAGCATCGTGATCGAATCAACAATCTGCCACGGGAATAGCGGAATCCCGAGCGGCACTCCCGTCATTCGATGGCTGAATTCACTGGAAAAAGTTACGGCCAGGAACGAATGGCTCGGAACACCGTAGTCGCATCCCGCGGAAAAACATCCCAACCGCCCAATACACTGGCCCAAAGCGATCGCCGGGGCATAAACGTCAAATGTCTTCCAGAACGGCAGCTTGTACGTCCGGACGTACCAGACTGCGAAAACCGTTGCGGCAATAAATCCGCCGTAAAAGACCCCACCGGCCTCCAGCGTCGCCAGCGAAAAGATCTGGCCGGGATGCTGGGTGTAGAAGCTCCACTCCGTCAGGATCAACAGGAATTTCGCGCCCAAAAGCGCCGTGATGATGATCCATGTGCTGAAGTCAATCAAGCGGCCCGTGTCCAATCCCTCGCGCCGTCCCAAACGCACCACTGTGTAAAGTGCCACCAGGAGCGCAGTGGCCAGCAGCACACCATAAGTTGGTAATTGATAAGAACCTATTTTGAAAAGAATTGGATGCAATCTGTTTCCCTACCCTGTTGCGATTTCCGAGGCGTTGAGCAGTACATCGCGGTTATTTTCAGGCGCGATCGTGGGTAAATTAACCCAAAGGCCCCAGTCCCATCCACACTTACAGGGTAAACCGGTTGAGAAAAGAAAGATAGCCCGACAGCATCGTAAACCTGTGCGTTGCCATCAGCACTCCGATAAAGATCAGGAGCACGCCGGAAGCCACTTCCACCACCTGCATATGCTTTCGAAAGCGGCCGTAAAACCTGATGAACTTCCCTACCCCAAATGCCGTGAGGAGAAAGGGAATAGCCAAGCCCGCTGAATAAACCGCCAGCAGAAACATGCCCTGGAACACTGTGTCCTTAATCGCCGCCAGCGCCAGAATCCCGGTCAGAATCGGACCGATGCAGGGAGTCCATCCAAAGGCGAACGCAAACCCCAGCACAAAGGACCCTGCAACGCCCCGCTTTGGCGTCAGGGTGTTCATTCGAGCCTCACGATAAAGGAACGGAATTTTCACCAGTCCCGTAAGGTGCAGGCCAAAGATGATGATGACAATGCCCGCCACAATGTCAAAGATGCTGCGGCGTGAGAGCAGAAACCTGCCCACGGCCGTCGCTGATGCCCCAAGGGTGATAAAAACTACTGAAAAGCCGATGACAAAGGCGACTGAGTTCCGAAGGATAAGCGCGGTGACCTTTTCCGTAGCCTCTCCGCGCAGTTCTTCCATTGAAAGCCCGGAAAGCATGGAGATATAGCCCGGGATCAGCGGGAGCACGCAGGGTGACAGAAATGACACGAGTCCGGCTATAAATGCTACTGGAATACTCAGGTTATGAGACATGATGGCTCAATTTCTCTTCACCCTCGACGAGGGGTCTTACACCGCCAAATGAAGGCGCTACGCTTACTCCGCCAGCCTTGCGGCATATATCCTGTGAGTGTATCATACCCGCCCTTGATATATCCTTTGTTGATAAGGACCGGCTAACGCGAACGCCGTTCCAACTTTTTGATTCCGGAGAAAACGAATTGTTGCGCGCAATCATTTTTGACTTTGACGGAATCATCGTGGATTCCGAGCCCATTATCATGAAACTCACTCATGAGATGGCGGCCCAGGAAGGCTGGGCCGTTTCCGAGGAGGATTACTACCGGGACTACCTGGCGCTCGATGATCGCGGCATTGTCGAGCACCTTTTCATCAGCCACGGCCGGCCTGTTGACCACGCTCACGTGGAAGAATTGGTCAACTGGAAGTCCCGCGTGTACGGGAACATCATTGAGGACGGTCTGCCCACGCTGCCCGGCGCCGTCGATTTTGTCCGCCAAGCCGCCAATGCCTATCCCCTAGCCATCGCCAGCGGCAGCGCCCGCAGCGAAATTGACCATCTCCTCGGCAAGCTCAGGCTGCGGGACCTTTTCGGTGTTATCGCCAGCGCCGACGACTGCGCGCGGTCAAAGCCTGACCCCGAGGTTTACCTGCGAGCCCTTGCCGGCATGAATACTCTTCCCGAGTTTCAGAAAAGCCCGCTGCTGGCATCGGAATGCCTGGCCATTGAAGACGCCCCCGGCGGAATTGACGCCGCTCACGCCGCGGGAATCCGATGCATGGGCCTGGCCCACAGCCGCGCCACGGAACACCTGAAAGGGGCCGACTGGGCTTTCAGCGGGTTTCCAGAGGTGGATTTAGACGCTATCGCCAAAGAATTCAACGGTTAACTGTCTGCTGAAAGGGCCATTCCAGGGCGGAGAAACCTTTGTCTCCGGCTGGTTGTTCAGTCGCATAAAGCCGGCTAGCCCGATTCGAAGGATTCCTGCCCTCCCGCGAGCGCTGATTTGAGACAAAAAACTCCTCAGTTACTCACCGCGTAGACGAGGATTTCTGCTTCCCGGTTGCCATTGCGCGGCACGGCAAGATAGAAACGGTCCATTTGGGGAGCAAAGAGCGAAGTGCGCGCGCCGGGCGCGGTGGGAATCGTTGCTTGCAGGCGATAGCGGCCGGCATCTAACTCGTCCACCACGCTGATGGCGCCCTGGCCACCTGAAATGTAAAGTCGCCGTCGCGTCTTATCGTAGTAAATGTCATCCGCGCTTCTCACCACAGCCAGGTGCGCTACCATCTTTCCCGAGCGCGAATCGAGCGCCAGCAGTTCGGCCGGCCTGCGGCAAACCACAAAGAGCCTGTGGTGCGCGCGGTCTATCGCCATGGGGAAATTGTCGAGATACTTTTCCATGGGCCAGCGCTCGATGACGGAACGGCTTTTCCAGTCGGCCACGGCAATTTCGTTTGCCTCAGGAACATTCACGTAAATCCTGGCTCCGCCGTTTTCAACCTCAAACGCTTCCGCGTGGCCGCGCAGCTTGATGGTCCCCAGTTCCCTGCCCGTCATGGCGTTGAGCACGGCGATGCCGCCGCTGCCGTAACCGACAAAGATCAGCTTCCTGGCCACATCATAACGGATGTCGTCGGCGTCGGAAGATAGTTGAACGGTTGAAAGCTGCCTGTAACTGCTGCCATCCAATATCCGGACCACGCCGTCATCACCGTTCGCGACAAAAATCTTATTCGACGCCGGCACGTAAAACACGCCCTGAGGTTCGTGCATCCCCGCAATGCTGTGAATGTCTTTGCCTGTGCTCAGGTCAAGAACTTCTACCGTGTCGCTGCCCAGGGCCGAGACAAACAGCCGGCGCCCCTTCACGTCGATGCTGAGATGGTCGATCCGGCCCCGGACGTGGGGCATGAGGATCGTCCCTGCCAGCTTGAGCGGCGAGCCTTGCGCAAAGAGACCTGGAAGTAAGATCAGGCCGTATATCAGAGCAATCAAGGTCAAGTTTTTCATAGCACTCTCAGTAGGTTGCAATTATAAACCTCATGTGATGGATGAATATCTTTTCACCATCGACTGATCCCAAATCATATCGCTTCCATGGACTTCCCGTTGTACTCTTTTGACTGGAGTGAGTTGACGGGCCGCGATTCCCGTCGGCTCAAGGCGACATGCCGGAAATGGGGAGGTGAAGGATGTTGGTTCCACGAGTGCGGATGCAGCTTGTTGCGCTCATCGCGATAATTCTGGCTGGGGCGGGCCTGTCGTTTGCCCAAGCGAAGGCAACTTCGAATGAGGCCGATCAGCAGGCGCTGAGCCTCACGGTATATAACTCGAATAATGCTCTGGTGCGGGACGTTCGCAGCCTGAGGCTCCCGGCCGGCAACGTGGAATTGCGTTTTGCCGACGTTGCTTCACAGATTGAGCCGGAGACGGTCCGGATTGTTCCTCTCACCGCGCCCAAACAATTGACGGTGCTGGAGCAGAATTACCGCTACGATCTGCTGAGCCCCCAGAAGCTGTTGAAATTCTATGTGGGCAAACAGGTCACCCTGGTCCGCCAGGTGACGGAAAACAATTCCACCAAGGAAGTCTCGATGAAAGCCACGCTGCTATCAGACAACGACGGCCTCATCTGGCAGGTGGGCGGCGAGATTGTGACCGGCATGCCCGCCGACCATTACATCTTCCCCACGCTGCCGCACGATCTCTACAGCAAGCCAACGCTGGTGTGGCTGCTGGATAACCGCAGCGCGGGCGAGCAGAAGTTAGAGGCCGATTACATCACCAAATCCGTCAACTGGAGTGCGGATTACGTTCTCACTCTGCCTTCAGAAGCGCCGATGGCGGGCTTGACTTCATGGATAACACTGAAGAACAGCAGCGGTGCGAACTTTCGCAACGCTCACCTCCAGTTGGTTGCCGGGCAGGTGCACCAGGCATCGCAGAACATCATGCCCATGGCACAGGGCATGATGATGATGGAGGCAAAAGCGGCCGCTCCGGGAATTTCACAGGAAGGACTGTCGGAATATCACCTCTACACCATCCAGCGCCCCGTGACTCTGCCCGACGACAGCAGCAAGCAGATCGCCTTTGTGCGCGCCAGCGGCATCAACGTGCAGAAGACCTATGAAATTGCCGGCCAACAGTTCTATTTCTACACTCCCTGGCCGGCAGGGCAGTCCGGCAAGGAGCCCGTCCAGGCGCACTTGAAATTCAAAAACTCTGAGGCCAATTCGCTGGGGGTGCCTTTGCCGGAAGGAGTGGTGCGCGTTTACCAGGCGGACTCCAAAGGCCGGATGCAATTTGTTGGAGAAGACCACATTGCGCATACGCCGAAAGACGAAGAAGTGAATCTCACCATCGGGAACGCCTTTGACGTGACCGCAGAAAGGAAGCAGACGGACTTCCAGCGGCTCAGCAACAACGTCTACGAATCGGCTTTCCAGATCACCATCCGCAATCACAAGAATGAGGCCATCACGGTTGACGTGAATGAACCCGTCAACGGAACCTGGACCGTGCAACAATCGAATTATAAATATGAGAAAACCTCCGCCTTCTCGATCAGATTCAACGTCCTGGTGGCCGCGGATGGCCAGTCCGTGCTGAATTACCGCGTGCGGGTCCACCGCTAGAATTTTTGTATGCTGGGTCCCGCGAACAAAAGGAGAAAAATGCAAATGACGCGCGGCAAACCGCGACGGGTCCGGATTCGAGCTGCGCAGATAGGCGACGCCGGGCGCCTGGCCGAACTTTCCGGGCAATTGGGCTATCCCAGTTCTGTCGCCAGCGTGCGAAAGCGCCTTCGCAACCTGCTCGCCGACCGCGACCATGCGATCTGGGTGGCGGAAAGCGAAGCGGGCGCCGTTGCCGGATGGATCCACGTGTTCGTCAAACGGTTGCTGGAAAGCGACCGCGAAGTGGAAATTGGCGGGCTGGTCGTAGATCAGGATTTTCGCGGCCAGGGAGCAGGAAAAGCTCTGGTGGAACGCGCCGAGCGCTGGGCCAAAGCAAGAAGATTGACCTCGGTCTACGTGCGCTCAAACATCATCCGCAAAGACGCGCACATTTTTTACCAGAAGCTGGGATATAAAATCATCAAGACCCAGAGCGCGTTTCGGAAGGAGCTTCATTAGTTCTTCAGGGGGGCGGAGCTTTCAGCTCCGCCGTCTTGATGCCAAACGGGGCTTTCGGGCCTTCAGGCCCTGAAGGCGGCCCACAACAGAATTACCGCCTAACCCGCACTACAGGATCAGCATGCAGTCGCCGTAGCTGTAGAAGCGGTAGCGTTCCTCAACAGCATGACGGTAGGCGCGGGTGATAAGCTCGCGGCCGGCAAACGCCGAAACCAGCATCAGCAGGGTGGATTTCGGCAGGTGGAAATTGGTAAGCAGTCCGTGAACCACCTGGAACCGGAAGCCGGGCACTATGAACAGATCGGTCTCTCCACGGCAGGCAACAATTTTCCCCGCGTTTCGCATTGCCACTGACTCCAGCGTCCGGACGCTGGTAGTGCCCACCGCAATCACGCGGCGCCCTTCCGCAAGGGCCTTGTTAATGCCCGCGGCCGCGGCCGCCGAAATCTCAAACTGCTCCGGCTCCATCCTGTGGTTTTCCACACGCTCGGTCTGTACCGGGCGAAACGTTCCCGGCCCCACGTGGAGCGTAATTTCGACGGTCTCCACTTTTCGTTCCCGCAGGGCTTCAAAAACCCGCCGCGTGAAGTGAAAGCCTGCCGTGGGAGCGGCAACGGCGCCGCGCACCTTGGCGTAAACCGTCTGGTAGGTTTCACGGTCTGCATCTTCATCCGGCCGGGCCACGTAGGGCGGCAGCGGAACGTGCCCCAGGCGGTCGATAGCGCTGGCCACACTGCCCTCACGCGCCCGCAACTGCACCTTGCGAACGCCGTATTCGCCGCGCCCCAGAACCTCTGCCTCAAGCTCGCCCCCGCCAAAAACCAGCACCTCGCCCGTCCGAATCTTGCGCCCCGGATGCACCAATCCCTGCCACACGTCGCCCGATTCGCTCCGGGTGAGTAGCAGTTCAACCTCGGCGGACAGGTATTCGTGCGCAGCGGGATTGTTCCTGCCGATGGCCTGTGCCTGCGTGCCGCGCCGCCGTCCCAGGAGTCGCGCGGGAAATACCCGCGTGTTGTTCACCACAAGGAGGTCGCCGGGCTTGAGAATTTCGGGAAGCAAGCGGAAGCGGCAATCCGTGAAGCTCTGCCCGGCGCGGTCCAGCAGCATCATGCGCGAGGCGTCACGCTCTTTCAAAGGGTGCTGCGCGATGAGTTCCTTCGGCAGGTCGTAATTGAATTCTTCAAGCAGCATCTCGAAACCATTTTACGCTAAACGGCGGGGCGCCTTTTGGCACGCCGGCGCCAATTACCGCGAACGGGTGTCACCTCGCGATTCATGCGGTGGAGAGATGATATATGCCAGTTGTCGGCGTGAAGCCTCCGCTACCCTCTGCTGCCACGCCCGCACGGCGCTGTTCTCTGCTGTGTGTTAAAGTCAGTTCATGCCGCAAGCCAGCGTTACTATTTCCCCGCGCGGAGTCGAGCGAGTTTTCGCCGGCCATCCGTGGATTTATCGCAGCGACGTTTCCGCCTCCGCGAACGTCGCGCCTGGCAGCATCGTCACCGTGCAGGACCGGCGGAAGCGATTTCTCGGGCAGGCGCTTTACAGCGACAAATCGCAGATCGCCCTGCGCTTCGTCACGCGCGAAAAGCGCTC
>DASSJE010000213.1:0-24838 GCA_035691365.1 Terriglobia bacterium | reverse complement strand
CCCCGGGAGTCTCCGCCATCTCCTTGCGCATCAATCCGCTGCACGCCAGAAGGGAAGCCCTTCCGCCCCAATCTGCCTCTCGCAGTCTGCCGAACTCAGCCTGTCCCGGCAGTGCGCCCGCCAAACGCAACTCGCCCATGCGCCCCCGCCGAAACCGCATTGCCATCAAAGCCATCGCACCACGCCTCAAACCGCCTTGCGTTCCAGTTGCGCTCCCCTTTCCGGTTTTGCTTCGCTTGCTTTCGATAAAGTACTAATAGTTTTTTCTTGACAACCGCTAATGTCCGTGGTACTCATTCCTCGTACAAAACTGTGCTGGTCACTAGTTTTGTTGTTGGGCCTTTTTAAAGCTTCCTAAGTAAGAAGGCCTTTTGCGAAGGTAGTCAAACAAGTTCCTGCCTCTCATTTGCCTGCTGGTACGCTTGCGTCGTTTTCAGTTGGGTCTGGATTGAGGGTCATGTAAGAGATGGAGGTTCTCATGCTGACGAAGCTTCGGTTGACGTCTTTCCGTGCTCTTTTGTGCGGCGGCGCCGTCAGGCGGTTTGCCGCCGGTCAAATTCTGCTGCCTCTTGCGGCGCTGGCGTTCTTGGCTGTGCCGCTCAAGGCGCAACTCTATAGCGGGAGCGTCACAGGCGTTGTCTCCGACCCTTCAGGCGCTGTGATTCCGGGGGCCAAAGTGATGCTCACTGACATCACAAAGGGCTACAACTTCAATGTCACAAGCGATGCCACGGGCCGCTACATTTTGCGGAACATTCCTCCCAGCACTTACAAGCTGACCGTGGAGGCGACAGGTTTCAAGACTTCTACTCGCACCGACATCGTTCTGGACGTGAACCAGAACGCCACGGTGAACTTCAGCCTCGAGCTCGGAACCACCACCCAGACCGTGGAGGTGACGGGGGCGCCGCCGTTAATGTCAACCCAGGACGCCACCACCGGCCAGGAAGTGAACCGCACGTACATCAACGATCTTCCGCTGGTGGGGCGCGGCGTTTTTGATCTGGCATTTCTCGCGCCCGGCGTCAATCCGGCTGCCGGGCGTGCGTTCGGAGACAGCGGCGGCGTGGCCAACAATTTCGTCTCGAACGGCGGCCGCAACGCCACTTCCGACATTTTGCTCGACGGCGTCAGCACCACCGATTACGAGCAGAACGGCGGCATCATTGTCCCGCTCTACACGCCGTCGGTGGACGCTGTGCAGGAATTCAAGGTGCAGCAGAATAATTTCAGCGCCGAGATTGGCTTCAGCGGCAACACCGTCCTGAACGTGGTGATGCGCTCCGGCACCAACCAGCTCCACGGCAGTCTTTACGAATTTCTGCGGAACCAGGTATTGGATGCGAACAACTGGTTCAACAATCAGGCCGGCGTTGACCTGCCCGCCCGCCGCTATAACCAGTTTGGCGGCACGGTGGGCGGCCCCATCATCATCCCGCACCTTTATAACGGCAAAGACAAGACCTTTTTCTTTTTTGATTACCAGGCTACGCGCGACCACTCGGCCAGTTCCTTCAATGGCGGCGTGCCCAGCGCCCTCGAACGGCAGGGCAACTTCGGCGAGCTTTGCGGCGCAGGATTTGACGCCAACGGCATGTGTAATGACCCAAGCAGCCAGCTCTGGGACCCATACTCGGGCTTCAACGATCCGAGCAACGGCTGGACCAACCAGACATTTATTCCCTACAACAACATGGCCACATACCAGAGCGCCGGCTCGCCCACTCTGGCCGGCACGCCTTACCAGGTGCCCACCGGGCCGGGGAACCTTATCGATCCCGTGGCGAAGAAAATGATGTCCTTCTTTCCCCTGCCGAACGTCGGTGTCGGCACCGGTAACTACGACCCCTTCAACAACTGGCACGGCGCGGGCGTCAACATCAACAACGGCGACCAGATGGACATCAAGATCGACCATCGCTTCGGCGCCAGCAACCTGCTCTCCTCGAGGTATTCCGAGCAGTGGGGCAACGGACACGGCGCCACTTGCTTTGACAATCCCCTCGATCCCTGCAACAGCGGCCCCGTGCTCAGCTCCGCGCATGCTTTCGTGCTGAATGATACCTGGACGGTGAACCCCTCCACGGTAGTCAACGTGTCTTATGGTTTCACGCGCTCATTCAGCAACGGGGTGGGCCCGGCTGGCGACTTCCCGAATTTCAGTCCTGTTACGGACCTCGGGCTGCCGTCCTACATCACCAATTCCGGGTTCCCGACTTCTCCGGACGTCTACATTTATGACGGCTACCAGCAAATCGGACCCTCCGGTTCGCTGGGATATCAAGCCTGGGCCATCATCAAGTATGCGCAGGAAACGCACGACCTGCTGGGCAGCCTGGACAAGATTTCCGGGCGGCATGAAATCAAATTCGGCGGCGAGTTCCGCATGCACCGCATCAATTTCGGCCAGCCGGGCGCCCCGGCAGGCATCATGACCTTTGGCAGTGACACCACCGCCCAGAACCCCGGCCTGTATTCGGGCGGCGGCGATTCCATGGCTTCCTTCCTTACTGGCATCAGCGGCCCGAACCAGTGGGGCGAATATGAAGTCCCGCTCTTCGTTGCCACGCAGAGCAACCAGTTTGGATCATTCATCCAGGACAACTGGCGCGTCACCGACAAGCTCACTGTGAACCTGGGCATGCGGTATGATCTCGACCTGCCCCGGACCGAGCGCCACAATCGCATGGAATGGTTCGATCCCCACGCCGCGCTGCCTTTCACCGTTCCGGGCATGAATCCTACCGGCGCCGAGGTGTTTACCGGCGTCAACGGAAACTCCCGCACCATTGCGAATAACTATTACAAAGAATATGCTCCTCGCGTCGGCCTGGCCTATCGCTTCTGGAAGAATACGGTTTTCCGCGCCGGATACGGGATCTATTACAACCCCAGCGTCTGGGCCGCTGCAGGGACCGGGCCGGTTGCCGGTTTCGACGGCTTCACAGGCTATACCAACTGGCCCCAGACCTATCAGAACGACGGATTTACGCCTGAAACCTTCATGAGGAATCCTTTCCCGTTTGGAGTGAATCCTCCCACGAACGCTTCGCTGGGCCCCCTGACGCAGATCGGACAAACGGCCAGCGGGAACTTGCGCAGCGATAATGCGGGCTCCTACACGCAGACCTGGAGCGCCGGCTTCGAGCATGAGTTGCCCGGCGCCGTGCTCCTCGATCTTAACTACGTGGGCACCAAGGGCACGCATCTCTATTTCAACGGGGCGGGGAACATCAACTACCTGGGTCCTTCGGTCGAGAAGATGGCGCCGGGTGCCATCGGGAACCTCGCCAACAATTACGTGGCGAACCCGTTCTACGGCCTGATTACCGACCCGACGTCCTCTCTCTCCGGCACGGAGGTCCCACAATATCAATTGTTGCGGCCCTACCCGCAGTTTACGGGCGTCTTTGCAGCTTTCCCGCCACGGGGCAATTCCAGCTATCACGCCTTCCAGTTGCGCGTGCAAAAGAACATGTCGCACGGTTTGCAATTTGTCGGCAACTATACCTGGTCCAAGACCCTTTCCGATTCCGACGTCAGCGGCTATACGGAGTGGCTGGGCGGCTTTGACGGCATTCAGGACCCCAACAACCTGAAACTGGAAAAGTCCGTTTCCGAATACTCCATGCCGCAAGTGCTCACCTTCGGTTACGTTTATAGTCTGCCGTTCGGGCGCGGCCAACATTTCGGGTCGAAGTTGAACCCGGTAGTGGACGCCGTGCTGGGCGGGTGGAAGACCGCAGGGCTGTGGAGGTTTGACAGCGGCCAGCCGGTGTCCATCAATTTTGCAGCCAGCACCGCCATTCCAACTTACGGCACGCAGCGGCCCAATCTGCTTGCACCCCTTCAGCGAAACACCGGGGCCGACTGGAGGACCCAGTACTTTGCCAACCCACAAGCAATCAAGACGCCGGATAATTACACGATTGGGACAGCACCCCGCACGATACCCAACGTCTACATGCCGGGGGCCAGGACGGCAGGGCTTTCTCTGATGAAGGAATTTCCCCTGTCGTCTATCCACGAAGGCATGAGGGCGGAGTTTCGCGCGGAAACCTTCAACGTCTTCAACCATCCGCAGTTTGGATGCCTCAATGGAGCGGTCCAGGGTGGTTTTCTGGGTTCAGACTCGACAACCTACTCGGGGTTTGGAGAACTGAATTGCCAGGCCAACCAGCCCAGGGAGCTGCAATTGGGCCTGAAGCTCTATTTCTAGGCCGTCCGCCCCGTCAGTTGGCGAGGGGCGCCCGGCAGCGGTTAGATCGCCTCCTTTAATTTGCAGGCCAGGGTGGTTTTTATCCCGCCCTGGCCTTTTTTTTCCAGGTGTGTGGTGGCAAGGTAACGCAAAGTTGTGCGCGGCGTGGGATGGCTGTTGCGAGATTAGCCCCGGAGGGGCGGAAGACAATAGCCCATGGCGCTAGCTATGGGAAAACGCAATGCGGGGATTCTTCGCTGCGCCCCGTCCCGTTCGGGACAGGGCCGCGCTCGGAATGAAGTTCACTCGCAAAAGGCGGCCAGGTAATTTGTAATTCGTAATTGGTAATTTTTTTTCAATCACCAATCACCAATCGCCAATCACCAATTTCCACGCCAGCGGGATTAAAATATAGAACGATGTTTCTCCGCACCTGTCTTCTGCTTGCCTGCATAGCGATTTCTCCCATCGCGGGGGCGCCGCGCGCCCTCGCCTTTCCGCAGCAGTCCTCGAATTCATTAGGACAGGCCGTTGAAGCCTTCCGGCAGGGCCGCTACGCAGAAGCTGAAACAATGGTTCGGGCGCTGGCGCGCAAGGACCCGGGCGACGCGCGGTTGCTGGGCCTGCTGGCGGTGGTTCTGGACGCGCAGAAGAAATACAAGGAAGCGGAGCCGGTTTATCTTCAGGCGCTGCGCCTGGCGCCGCATTCAGCATCACTCCACAACAACCTCGGGAACCATTACCTCGACCAGGGTGACACGGCGCGCGCCCGGGCGCAATATCTGAAAGTGGTGGCACTCGACCCCGGCCATCCCAACGCCAACCTTCAACTTGCCGAGATGAGCATCAAGGCGAAAGAAGGGAATTCGGCGCTCGAATATCTTTCCCACTTGCCCGAGAGCGCCTTTGCCCAGCCCGCGCCGGCCCTGCTGCGCGCCCAGGCGCTGCACCTGGCCGGGAAAACGAAACTGGGGGAAGATGCGTTGGACCAGATTGTGCAGCAGGCCGGAAGCGATCCGCGGACTTCGTTTTCGGCCGGAATGGTGGACGCTTCCTGGAAGCGCTACTCGCAGGCCGAGCAGGCGTTTGGCCAGGCGCTGAAGGCGGACCCGTCGAATTTCGACATTCAATACAACCTGGGCCTGGCCGCTCTGAACGCCCGGGACTTCCAATGGGCGCTCGATATGCTGCAGACGGCCCACGGCCAGAAGCCGAACGATCCCGACGTGCTGCTGAATTTCGCGCGGGCTTACTCCGGCGCGGGGCGTGACGACCAGGCCATTATTCTGCTGGCCAGGGCGATGAAAGAAGCGCCCAAACGGGCCGATGTCCTCCTTGCCGCCGCTGATACGGCGGCCAGGATGGGCTTCTACGATGATGCAGCCTCTGCGCTCGAAAAATACCTGAAGCTGAAGCCGCATGATGACGTGGCGCGGCGCGAGCTTGGCTTCGATCTGGTCCACACGGCCAGTCTCGACGAAGGCGAGCGCATCCTTGATGCGTACGTCGCGAAACATCCGAAGGACCCGCAGGGCCTCTACGAGCTGGGGATTGCGGAGTCGGTGCGCAGCAGGAGCAAGGCGCTGGCCCGCCTCAATGCCGCGCTGGCGCTTGACCCATCGCTGAACGGCGCGCGGTATGCGCGGGCGGTCCTGAACGCGCAGCTCCAGCAGTACCAGGCGTCGATTGACGATCTGCGGATTGTGATCAAATACCAGCCGCACAATACTGACGCGCTCTACCAGTTGGGAGACGACCTTCTGCTGCTCAATCGCCCGGCTGAAGCCGTTGGGGCCTTTGCCAAAGCCGCCGCGCTGGCGCCGCAAGACCCGAAAATTCTTCTCCGCTACAGCCGTGCGCTGATGCGCGCCGGCAACCAGGATGAAGGGCAGGCCGTCCTGAAGCGCTTTCAGGCGCTGAAGCGTGACCAGACGGTCCCGCGGTCGAAGAGCGGCCTGTTCGCCTATCTCAGCCTTTCGCCGCAGGAGCAGCGCGAACGCTACCTGGCCGGGCTCAAAAGAAATGTGGAGATCAATCCACACGACATGACGTCACAAATGAGCCTGGCGAAAGAGTTGATGGCGGAAGGAAAAAACGCCGAGGCGATTGTTCAATACAAAAAGATCCAGGCGCTGACCAGCGATACAAAAATCCTGGCAGGCTGCGGCAGGGCGCTGCTCGACGCTGGCCAGTTTGCGCTGGCGCGCGAGTTTCTCGCCGCCGCCATGAAACAGGCGGGAGCGCCGGGCGCGGCCGCGGCGGAAGACCTGCGGCTCGATCTTACGGTGGCGATTTTCAACGCAGAAGGAGCGCCGGCGGCGCTCGCCGCACTTGACCAGACCCCGGCGCCTGCCCGGCGCGGTGATTATTATCTGCTGCGCGCCCAGATTCTGGACTCGATGGGGAAAGAAGCGGAGGCGGCGGCCGATCTGAATCGGGGAATCAGCGCCTCGCCCACGCGCGCCAATCTCTATTTCCAGGCTGCGCTGTTTCTGATCAAGCATGGAGAATTTCGCCAGACCATCCGGCTGATCGATCTCTCGAAGCGCGTCGCGCCGGACGATCCGGACTTGATGCTCGTGCAGGCCATCACCTACGAACTGCTGCAGCGCTTCAAGGAGTCGCAGAGGGTGCTGGCTGAAATCCAATCGCAGTGGCCGGAATGGAGCCAGCCTTACCTGGTGGACGGCATCATTCTGCAAAACCAATTCAAGCAGAAGGAAGCGAAACAGAAACTGCAAACCGCCATCGCGCTCGGCGCAAACGATCCCAAAGCCTATTTCTATCTTGCCTCGGCGTGCCTTGACCAGGACCCGCAGGACTTGAAGGGCGCGGCGCAGGCCGTCGGCAAGGGGCTCGATATCGCTCCGCGTGATGCGAAGATGCAGTGGCTGGCCGGCAAGGTCAGCCTGGCGGAAAAAAATTATGTAAAGGCCATTGACTATTTGCAGGCGGCCGCGCGGCTCGATCCCGGACTGGTGGAGGCGCATGAGACGCTGCGCGCCGCTTACCTGGCCATGGGCGAGCGCGATAAATCCGCTGCCGAATCAAAAGAGATTGTCCGCCTGAAACAGACTGAGGCGGCAAAGAAGCCGCAGCAGGGCGTTCCGGCCATCAGCGCGCCGCTGTTTACGGTCCGGCTGCCCGCCAGCCGGAATGTCACGACGGACCCGTGATGCATCGGATGATATTCGAGCAAGCGATGAAAACCGATCACCAGCCAATGCGCCGCCGCGCCGTCGCTGCTGCCGTGGTCTGGCTGCTGGCGACTGCGCTCGCCGCAAGCCTGGCGGCGCAGGAGACTGCGCGGCAACACGCCGAGCGCGGAATCGAACTGGCGCAGTCCGGAAATCTGCCCGCCGCGGAAGCTGAGTTTCGCCACGCCCTGCGCCTGGACCCGCGCGATCCCCAGGTGTTGGGCAACCTGGGCACCGTGCTGGCGATGGAAGGGAAGCTGGAGGAATCAAATCCTGTTCTCGAGAAAGCCATCCGCCTCGACCCGCAGGCGTTGGTGCTGCGGCAATACCTGGCGGCGAACCTGTGGCAGCTCCACAAGCCCGCCGAGGCGAAGCCGCAGCTCGAGATCATTCTGAAAGCGCAGCCGCAAAACAAGCAGGCCATTTTTCTGCTCGGCATGGTTTCAGAAAATCTGAAGGATTACGCATCGGCCGCGCGTCTGCTGGCCACCGTGCCGGAACTCGTCCGCCAGCATCCGCAGTCGGTGGCGGCGCTGGCGGTTTCGCAATACCACACGAACAACCGGGACGAGGCGCGGAAAACGCTGGGGATTCTGCTGGAACATCCACAGGACGCCCGCGCGGCGCTGCTCGGCGCCGGCACGGCTTCAGCAGCGCGCGATTATGAGGAGGCGCTCAAGTTGCTCGAGCCGGCCGAGGCCTCAAATCCCGGATTTCCGGGGCTGGCGTTTAATATCGCCCTGGCCGAGTACAACTCCGGCCGTTACGCCGATTGCGAAACCAAACTGCTCGCGCTTGCCGGCACATCGCAGGATTCGAGCGAGGTTGAAAACCTGCTCGGGTGGTGCTACGAAAAGCAGGGAAAACACGCGCCGGCGATTTCCGCGCTGCGGCAGGCCATCACGCTCGGGCCCAACCAGGAATCGAATTATCTCGACCTGGGCAGTATGCTGCGCGAAGGGCGCTCGCTTCCCGCGGCGTTGAGCGTGGCCGCGCAGGGCGTTAAAAGTTTTCCCAAATCCGCCCGCCTGTGGAGCCTGAAAGGCTCGGCCGAGCTGGATATGAACCTTTATCCTGACGCCATCAATTCCTATTCGCGCGCTTATCAACTGGACCCGGGCGATGCCGCGGCGCTGCTGGGATTGGGCAAAGCGAGGGAAGGCCAGGGTTCTTCCGCCGAAGCGGCAAAGATTTTTGCAGAAGGCGAGCGCAAATTTCCGCGCGACGCAAATTTCGACCTGGAGCATGCGCTTCTGTTGCTGCGCAGTGTGGATGCCGGCGATCAGGCGGCCAAACCGCGCGCCGTGGAGCTTCTGCGCAAAGCCGTCGCCATCGATCCCCGCAGCGGCGAGGCGCATTACCAGCTTGGTAGCCTCGCGCTCGGAGGCGGCCGGGCGAAGGAGGCCCTGGATGAGCTGCAGCAGGCCGCGCACCTCGAACCCGGCGCCAGCAAGGTCCATTTTGCGCTGGCGCGCGCCTGCCGGCGCCTGGGGCGGAAGAAAGATGCAGCGCGGGAAATGGCCGCATTTCAAAAACTGAAGGACCAGGAACAATCCGTAGCCTATGCGGCGCCTGCCGGCATGGGGTCACATTAGGCCACGCCACGGCATGGCGCGTGCTTATTCCATGCCGGTATCTTTTCGGCTTCCTCAGGAAGTTGTTGTTCCAGCATCTGGCGCCGCAGGCGAGACTCCCAGCCAGAGGCAGGCGCTTACGCACGCCATCAGTGCCGCCACGTCCAATGCACGCTGCCATCCGAAGTGGGCGGCAATCAGGGGAGTAAGCGCGGGAGACACTATGCCGCCGAGGTTCCCTCCCATATTCAGTATTCCGCCCGCCACACCAGCCCTGCTGCCCGCAATTTCCATCATGGTTGCCCAGAACGGTCCCTCGACGCAAAGGACAAGCGCGGCTGCCAGCGTCAGGCAGACTACTGCCGCGTTATTGCTGGAGGACCTGGCACCAGCCACCACAAGAATTGCTGCTGTGGTCAGCGCGACGATGGGAATGCTCCTTCGCCCCCACCGTCGCCCAAGAAAAGTGGAGAGCAATCGGTCGGAAAGATAGCCGCCGAGCGGGATCGAGACGATGGACAGAATCCAGGGAAGGCTGCTGAGAATCCCGGCACGCACCATATTAAAATGCCGAACCTGCACCAGGTACAAATAGAACCAATAGACAAACACGAAACTCACATACCCCTGGAGGGTGTAACTGATAGTGAGGAGCGAGAAGCCGCGCGACCATCTGAACCGTCTAATTGAACGCCCACTCTGCGCGCGGCGTGCCGGCGCGGCCTTCCGCGGGGATTCTCTTACCCGCGCCCACGCAATCGCCACAACCATGGCGGGAATTGCTGAGACTACAATCGCCGAAGGCCAGCCCCAATGGACCATAACGAACGAAAGCAACAGAGGCGCGAGTGCCGAACCAATGGCGACCCCTGCGATCACCAGCCCGTTGGCGCGGCCGTGGCTTGACGAAGGCACCCAGCGCGCCACGCCCTGCCCGGCTGCCGGAAAGGTGGGGGCTTCTCCCACACCCAGAAGAAATTCCATTCCGAACAGCACCGCCACCGTGCCGGGCAGGACTTCGCGGAGGGATTGCCATCCCAACAGCGCGATGAACAGGCTTCCTGCAACCCACCACAGGGCCGACAGGAACAGGACACGCCGGGCCCCGTAACGGTCGGCAAGCAACCCGGCCGGCACCTGGAACAGCGTGTAACCCAGCATGAATCCGCTGAAAAGCCGGCCCATTTCAATCTGCGAGATGCCGAATTCCGGCATCATCATTGCGCCAGTGATCGAAATGTTTACTCGACACAGGTAGCTCGATGCCGCCGTCAAGGTCAGCAATCCTACCAATTTCCAGGCGCCCGAGCTTTCATGCGCGCCCGGCGTCAGGTACACGCTCGGTTTTTCCATGAGACCCATGCGGGGCGGAAGCGCGCTCGAAACTTGATCAGGAATTTCGCCGGCAGCCTCATTCCCCTGGCCTAAAAAAATAGTCGAGACATAATACAGCATATCCGTCCGAAATGTCGGGCGCATTAGCTGTAGAGATAAAGGATTTAGGCCGTCCACGATGCCGGGCATCATAGCTTCTGATGGCGGCAGTCAGTTCGCGCACGCTGATACCGCCGCGGCGGCTCCGCGCCTCTCAGTGTTCGCTTGCATACGTCTGCCACCGGGCGTATGTCCAGTTTTGGTCGAGCCAGTAGAAATAAAGGTAACTGAGGTCTGAGCAGACAATTTTTCAGCTATCTTTCGTCACAGGATGGACGCATTGTTTTCGGGCTCGGCCACGCGCCCGCAAGCTCGCTTTACACCCTCGAGATTCTCTGGCCCAGCGGCCAGACGCAGAAGGTTTCCGGCCTCGCCCCGAGCCGCTACCACACGTTTGAGGAGCCCGGAAAGCGGCAAAGTTAAGCTGCGGGATCAGGGCCGGGCGAGACCCCACGGAAGCTTCCTTGGCCACCTTCCGACAAGCCGACCATACGTCAAAGTGAGCACTCGGATAGTTTCTGAGTGGTCGACCATGAGGGAGATGAGCCGATTTGCGCTATGCTGCGTCATCATTTCGCCCTGGCAAGGAAACCCGCTTGAGTGGATTGGCCTTCCCGCATTTTGCTGCAGGGTGTGCCAAACAGACCAATGCTGAAACAATCAAACGGCGGTATAGTTAAACCCTGCGTTCCACTGTACAAGGCCGAAAACTCCTGCGGCTGAATAATACAGCACAAAAGCCGGTTGCTCTTCATCTCGTCTCTGCCTGGGTACTGCTTCCGTCGTACCCCTCCCCATCGCCTGTCCATCCTTGTTTGGGCGGGAAATCCGTTATCACTATTCTTCTCTCGCGTCACAGAAAAGGGTGAGGTCAATCACAGCCTCGCCGAGCCGGGCGGGGCAAAAATGGGGCCATAGAATATACCGGTTGACAGAAAAACCAGAGGGGCCCCTGCACCGGCCGGAGCGGACGCGATGACATGGGAAGGCGCCGAGGAGTTTTTTGCAGCCGTTGAAGGCCAAGGGGCCGCTTGGGCGAATTGAAAGCCATGTCACAGCAGAGAATAAATATTCGTCACAACAACTCCCCTTCAGGGTTGCCATGCCATGGCTGAGACGGGTTGGGTGACAGCTTATGACAACCAGACGTCGAGAAGGAAGAACCGTGCAGACGTCAGACCGGAGGCTGAGCCATAAAGCACATGCGTTTTTGGGCTGTTGTCGGAGCTTTCGGCCTTCTCGTTGCGTTGGCCTTGTCAACCTTGGGCCCGATCTTCTATTTCGGCAGCCAACTGGGCGACTGGCAACCCTCCGGCAATCTCCGAATCACGACCGCGGCGACAGACTTCGCCTACCCACAGGGCTCAACGGGCAGTGTGTGGTGCGGACGGATTACGTCGTCAACATCTCGCGCGACCGCCGTAACGTAATGGGCGTGGAAACCGTTACGGCTTTCCCGTTGCAGGAGGAAGACGCCTATGGTGAAGGCCGATCCTGGTTGCATCGGCCATTTTCCATGGCGACCGGATCGAACCCTGAGGGCCTAGGTTGAATGTGGATAGGGAGGCAGCGCAGAGTTTCGGCATTTCGAAACCTTGCGGCTCTCCCGGTTTCCGAACCTGGTTTGGTAGCGACGGACAGCGCTTCACTGTCCGTGGATCTTTCGCTCCCGAGTCCATGCCGCGGCGGAGGCGAATAGACATCGGCAACATCGATTAAACGGTCTGATAAGAACTCAAGCTCAAGGAGGAAAAACAGCATGACGGACCGACTGAGACACTGTCTGGCGCGGCTGATGGCGGTGGCAGGTGCGATGTTCGTTTTTCTCGCGTTTGCTGTGCTATCAGCACAGGCGCAAATCACCACACTGCACAACTTCACAGGCCCTACGAGCGACGGTTCTATCCCCATGGCGGGGCTGACCTATGACTCCTCGACGGGTAACTACTACGGCACAACGGCATACGGCGGCGGAAACAATCTAGGGACGGTGTTTAAGATGGACTCGTCCGGAAACGTGAGCATCCTGCACAATTTTGCGGGCGGCACAACCGACGGAGAAGAGCCGCAGGCGGGGCTCGTCCTGTACAGCGGCTATCTCTACGGCACCGCGGAGTACGGCGGTTCTTATGACGACGGAATCGTGTTCAGGGTAAAAACAGACGGCAGCGGATACGAGGTCCTGTACAGTTTCCAGGGCAATGCCCTGCCCTCGCCGAGCGCCGTGATCTTGGATTCCTCCGGCAACCTCTTTGGCACCACAACGAACGGCGGATCGTGCATCGATCGACCTGGGAGCGGCTGCGGCGTCGTGTTCAAGCTGAGCCCGCCCGCTGGTGAAGTTACCACCTGGACGTTTACCGAGCTATACGCCTTTACAGGCAGAGACATTGCCAACCAAACGTACGACGGGGAATCGCCGTCCGGCGGCGTGATCATCGACTCCGAGGGCAACCTCTACGGTACCGCGGACTATGGCGGTGCTCACGATGATGGGATCGTGTTCGAGCTGAAATGCACGGCATCGAGCACGAGCGGCTCCTGCGACACGTATGCCACTTCCGATACTGTCCTCTACACCTTCGGAGCCGAAGCCAACGACGCTGACGGCGGAGCCCCGTTGGCGGGCCTGATCATGGACGCCGGTGGCAACCTCTACGGCACAACCGTGCGCGGCGGTGGGTCAAGCAATTGTGGCTTGGACTTGAACGAAAAACCGCTCGGCTGCGGGACTGTCTTCAAGCTGAGCCCGCCAACGACCGGTGACACCTGGACGGAGACCGTGCTGCACAGCTTTTCGGGCCCCCCCAGCGACGGGATGACACCGTTTGCCGGCCTGGTTAGAGACTCGTCGGGCAACCTCTACGGAACAACCACATCCGGTGGCTCCGGGGGGTGCAACCTCATGGGTTTAGCGGGCTGTGGAATCGCCTTCAAGCTGGATCAGTCCGGCAATGAAACCGTTTACAGTTTTACCGGGCCCCCGTCCGACGGGGCTTTCATAACGGCAAGCCTGGTGCTGGGTGCCAACGGGGGCCTCTACGGCACAACCACGTTAGGCGGTTCAGGAAGCTGCGCCGGATTCCTCGGCGAGGACTACGGCTGTGGGACTGTGTTTGCCCTGGCAACGAGTCCGCAGGCAGCGATCCAGGCCATAATCGATCAGGTCAGCGCCCTGTCGTTGAAGAAAGGGCAGACCAGCGCGCTGCTCAATCCGCTTCAAACGGCGCTCAACCTGTTGAACAAAGGAAAAATCGCCGGGGCGATTGGGAGCCTCGAAGATTTCATCGGCACAGTTAGAGGCCTGTACAACGGCGGCAAGCTGACTCAGGCGCAGTACACGGAGATGGTCAACGCTGCAAACAGCGTGATCGAGCAACTCCAGGCCGGGTAGCCGACAACTCATACAGCGCCTGATGGTGATCGGGGCCGACGAGCCGCTCGCAAGCCTGGCAAAAGCGATCTATTTGTCGGGTAACGGTCTAACCATGCTCTTCGCTCCTCTTCGCCAAAATCAATGCCACGAGAACGGTTTGCCGGTTATACTCCCGAGCGGGAAACGCACTTTGTTTCCGAGTGGGCGGCCATGCAGACAGGGCAAGGCCAAATTGACCTGGTGTAGTGCCCGATACGGACCTTAACTTATTCATCGCCGCTCTGGCGCGCTTGAGTTTCTCCCGAATGTAGCAGGCTTTGGCTCTCGAGATGAAAAGTTAGGGTTTGTGATGATGCCGGGCGATATAGCTTCCGGTGGCGGCGCTCAGTTCGCGCGCGCTGAAGCTGCCGCGGCGGCTCCGCGCGCCTCAGTGTTCGCTTGCATACGTCTGCCAATGGGCGTATGTCCAGCTTTGATCCAGCCAGTAGAAATAAAGGTAACTAAGGTCTGAGCAGACAATTTTTCAGCTATCTTTCGTTGCAGGATAAGCGCGCCGTTTTCGGGCTCGGCCACGCGCCCGCAAGCTCGCTTTACACCCTCGAGATTCTCTGGACCAGCGGCCAGGCGCAGAAGGTTCCCGGCTTCGCCCCGAACCGCTACCACACGTTTGAGAAGCCCGGAAAGCGGCGAAGTTCATGAGGATTGCAAAATATGGTGACAACGCTCGTTTGTAGTGCCACCGTCCCGGCGGCAATGGTCAGACCCGGCAAGACGCCGCCGCTACGGAAGTCCGTCAATCTAATATGCAATTGTTAATAAGTTGAGGGCTCAGGGCCGGGGTGAAATCGTGAGGAAGCTTCGTCGGCCATTTTCCGACAAGCTGACCACACGTCAAAGTGCCCACTCGGATTGTCTGTGAAATCCCGACCGCACAGGGGAGACCGCCAGCATCGACCCGACGCCAGCCTTTCCTCGGGAGCGTCGGCGCGCCGCGTGCATGATTCGCCTATGTCGCCGCTCAACCTGTTCCTGAGCCGCTTATAATACTGAAAGAAGGAGAACTCTCGTGTACGCACGGCGTGCATCCCTGACTGCCTTCGCTGTTATGGTGATTTGGAATACGGCGGCTCTTGCTTGCGCGGGCGAACTCAAGCTGGGGCAATTTCGCGAAGGCCGCCTGAATCCGGGCCACAGTGAGTCTTTTGTTCTTTCGCTCGCCGATGGTGACTTTGCCCAAATCGCCGTGAACCCCCGCGGGCAGAAACTCATTCTCAAAACTTACACTCCCTCGGGTAAGCCCTTCCGCGGCACCCAGATCGGGCCGCAGGAGGGCAAGCTCGACCTGGTCGTCGAAGCTTCGGGCAATTATCGGGTGGAGGTTGCCGCTGTGGACAGGCGAGCGACAGGCAGTTTCACAATTGTGCTCGCGAATCTGGTGACGCCGGCGGCACGGCTCGCGCAACCCAAGCCCGTGGTGGAAAGCCCGCGGATTCTGGCCTTGAAGGGCGCGGTCGAGCACGGGGACCGGGGGAGCGTTAGCGCATTTTGGAAAGAAGTCGAGAAGACGGGGGCGCCACTCATCGAGCCGATCCCCGGCGACCGTGAAAATATGGCGGTTACCTTTCTTTGGAGAGGCAAGCCCGACACGCACAACGTCATAGTGCTCTGGCTTCCCTATGTCGGCATCGCGCCCGACGAGTATCTGATGACGCGCCTGGGCCGGACCGACGTCTGGTACAAGACCATCAAGGTGGACCGGAGGATGCGGCTGGCGTATACGCTGGCCCCCAACGCCGCGCGGCTGCGGCCGTTGTCGCTGGGTATCGACCAGCAGGCTATCACTATGACCGCGGCGGCCGCGAGGCCCGATCCCCTGAATCCCAGGCACTGGCGCGTGGACCCGCAAAGCGTGGACGCGCCGGAGTACCGAGGAAGCTCGATCCTCGAAATGCCCGGGGCCCCGCCGCAGCCATGGATCGTCCGGCGGCCCGGCGTTCCCGAGGGACGAGTCGAGAAGCGTCGATTCACGAGTGCAACCCTGAAGAACGAGCGGGAAATTGCTGTCTATCTGCCGCCCCACTATTCGCCGCGTGCAAAGCCTTACCCGCTGCTCGTCGTTTTCGATGAAGAAGCCTATCTCACGCTGGTCCCCACGCCCACCATCCTCGACAACCTGATCTCGGAAAAGCACATTGCGGCCGTGGTGGCATTGTTTATTGGCAATGCACCGGGCGCGCGCGACCGTGAGCTATTCTGCAATCCGGAGTTTGACCGGGCTTTGGTTACGGAACTGCTGCCTTGGGCGCATCGCCGCTACAACTTTACAAGCGACCCTCGCCAAACCGTTGTGGCCGGATCGAGCGCCGGCGGCGTCGGCGCGGCTTGCGCCGGCCTGTGGCATCCGGAGGCGTTCGGAAACGTCCTCGCGCAATCCGGCGCCTTCCATTGGACGCCGCCGCCGGGCAGCAGCCTCACAGATTTCAGTTCGGAACCTAACTGGGTTGCGCGCCAGTTTATCTCCAGCGCCAGGAAGCCGCTGCGCTTTTACCTGGAGGCCGGAAGTGCGGAATTCAATGCTGCGGGAGGGGCTGACTCTGTCCTGTTCTGCACCCGCACGTTGCGCGACGTGCTGCGCGCCAAAGGTTATGAGGTGCACTTCCAGGAGTTTGTGGGCGGGCACGATTACCTAAGCTGGCGCGGCACGCTCGCCGATGGGCTGATTGCACTCCTGCGTGATGCCGCCTCCGAATCGCAGCGCAGATCTGTGTCCGCACCGTAGCTCAGCCGGAATGCACAACGGCTAAACGATATCGATGACCATCAGCGTGATGTCGTCCTGCTGGGGCACTGAGGAGGGTTGCCAAAGGCGGATCTCCGACAGCAGTCGATCTGATAAATCAGAGGGCAGGCACGACTTGTAGTTCCGCACGACTTCTTCAAGTTTGCTGTCACCGAACGGATCGCCTCTGGCATTCTCCGGCTCAATCACTCCGTCCGTGTAGAGCAGGAAACGGTCGCCCGTGCAGATGGGCAGGTCGAGAACGGGATAGTCGGGTTCCGGAATGACGCCAAACATGACGCCATTGCTTTGGATGCGTTCCAGTTTTCCTTCCCGCCAGCGAAGAAGCGGCGGGTGCCCTGCAGCTGAATACAGAGCCCTGCGATTTTCCGCGTCCAGCCACAAATAAGCCGCAGTGGCGAACTGATCAAGGCTTTGCCTGAAAAGGATGCTGTTTAGCCCGCGCAACACCTCTCGCGGATCCTTCGCAGCAGGCACAAGGGTCTGCATCGCAACCTTGAGCATCGAAGCGATCAGAGCAGCCGGCATACCGTGTCCGGTGACGTCCGCCACCAGGAAGCCAACCTGCTTTTCATCTACAGAAACGAACTCATAAAAATCACCGGCGACGGCGGTCATGGGCTGATAGGCGACTGCAATCCGGACGTTTCGGACCTCGGGTACGGCAGCCGGAAGGATTGAGAGTTGCATTTTTCGGGCCAGCGCGAGTTCGTTTTCAATCGACAACAAGCGGTGCTCATTGACATACGCGATTTGCATGGCCACGTAGCAAAAGGAAAGCAGGTACGCCGCAAAAGCCAGATGGTCCAGGAGCGGCGGCGGGGGCGGATAACCAAGGCGGCGCGCCACGTTGACCCAAAGGGCCTCAATGGCGAATACCAGCGTGCCGGCGGCCAGGACGCGGCGATTGGGGAGCACCATAAATCTGTCCGACAACTTCTCCACACTGACGACAGTAATGAGGAGGACCAGTGCACAGACCACGACGAGATTGTTATAAGGAAGAAACTTGCGCGCGGCGCCACCAGACACGAACCACCCAATGCCGGCCGCAGCAATGGCCGTCCCGGCAATAAGGATGATCTTGATAAAGAGGCGGAGCCTACCCAGGCTGAGTTCCAACCAGGACAAGGCGGCAACAACTACCACCCCGTATGACTCCACGACATTTACATACGGAATGCTCGTCTGGATCGGGTGTGGCAGAGCCGCAAAGACAGCCTGCGATTTCGCCAGCATCGAGGCCCCGTACAGGGAGCTCCAGATCCCAAGCCAGATAAAGAGCCGGGCTCCGCTGTGCCGGCGGATAGCAGCGACGGAGCAGGCTGCCAGTCCGATGAACAGGAAAAAGGTCCCGAAAATGATCTGCTCGAGCTGGCCACGGAGCATGGCCAGGACCTGGCCTTCCAACAGTCCACCTCCCAAGCACCGCCAAGATACCACAATCGATGAGGAAGGTGATGCAGGTAATTGGGTTCCGAGTGTTCGAGGATTCTTCGATAAACGTCGGCGATTCCGACCCGATCATGCACGTGCTGACGAAGGACTCGGAAGTTGAGCGCCCCGCGGCCAAGTTGACGGGAAACGGCCTAACCGCACTCTTCGCTCGACTTCGCGAAAATCAATGCCACGATGCGGGGCGATATGGCTTCTGATGGCGGCAGTCAGTTCGCGCACGCTGATACCGCCGCGGCGGCTCCGCGCCCCTCAGTGTTCGCTTGCATACGTCTGCCACTGGGCGTATGTCCAGTTTTGATTAACCGGCGCCTGGGCAGAAAACCGGCGTGCTAATCGTCTGTAACAGGACTGCCAGCTCCACCATTGACATAGCGGAGCACGGTGTGGTTCTGAACGGAGTCGAACCAGGTATTTCTGAACTCCTTGCCCTCGTCGGACATCAACCACTGGCGGAAGTTGTCGGCGTGCTGCTGCGACGGCCAGAAGGCCTCATTCAGGTATTTCGGGCGGACCTCTGGTTTGCCCTTGATGTAGTTGCCGCGAATGCCGTCAATGAAGACCCAGGTCTTGCGTTCCAGGCAGCCAAAGCGCCTGGTGATCTCGTCCAGACGGGCATCCAGCCACTCGATAAAGGAAGTCTCCTGCACCCCAGGCCTGACGTCAAAAACATGGACCACTCGGAGCATGGCGCACCACCTTGAATTTTGTTTGAGAGCCCACGAGGATAGTAACCCCGTCAATGCAAAATTTCAACATCATCGAGGGCCGCGTCATTGAGGGCCGCGGCTTGCCAGAAACGGCACTCCTGTTTTCCCGTCCGGGCATGAGGAAAATTCCGGCTGAGAAATTGCGACTTTCTTTGCAGCGGAACTTGCGCTAATCTGCTGAAGACATCGGCAAGAACGGGCTCAAGAGAAAATCACAATTTGTCGGGGGTCTCGAGATGGCGGACATCAACATACCCGTTACGCAGGCCGGGTTTGGCCAGACGTCACGAAGGGATCTATGGTGGGTTCAGCCTCTGCTGGTGTTCCTGGGCCTTTCAGCATTTGTGGTTTATGCAACGTGGGCGGCATTGCAAGGAACGCACTATCGCTTTGGTCCTTATCTTTCGCCTTTCTATTCGCCTGATTTGTTCGGCGATGCACACGCATGGTTCGGCGCCAAGCCTTCGTGGTATCCAGGCTGGCTGCCTTTCTCTCCGGCGATTTTCATCCTGTGGGCGCCGGGCGGGTTTCGCCTGACCTGTTACTACTACCGGGGAGCCTATTACAAGGCCTTCTGGTCCGATCCGCCCTCGTGCACGGTGGGTGAGCCGCGCAAGTGCTACCGCGGCGAACGCTCCCTGCCTTTAATCCTGCAGAATTTCCATCGTTACTTCCTTTACATCGCGCTGCCCTTCCTGGTCATCCTGGCAAGCGACGCCTGGCGGGGTTTCTGGTTCAACGGTCACTTCAGCGTCCGAGTAGGGAGCCTGGTGCTGGTCATCAATGTGGTTCTGCTGGGATCCTACACGCTGGGATGCCATTCGCTTCGGCATCTGACGGGCGGATTGATGGATGCCTTGTCGCCGGCCCGCAAGAAGGTCTACCAATGCGTGAGCGCGATGAATGCTTATCACATGCGGTACGCCTGGCTCAGCCTGTTCTGGGTGGCCTTCGCGGATTTCTACGTCAGGATGTGCTCGATGGGAATCTGGACGGACTGGAGGATTTTCTGATGCCGGAATACCAGGTCCACGAGCACGACGTTCTGGTGATCGGCGCGGGGGGAGCGGGACTTCGCGCGGCCATTGCGGCGTCGGCGGCGGGCGTGTCGGTGGGAATTGTCACCAAGAGCCTGCTGGGCAAAGCTCATACAGTGATGGCAGAGGGCGGAATTGCGGCGGCGCTGGCCAACGTGGATGAGCGCGACAACTGGAAGGTCCACTTTGCCGACACCATGCGTGGAGGCCAATATCTGAATGACCCGCGCATGGCCCAGCTCCACGCGCAGGAGGCGCCGGATTGCGTCCGCGAGCTCGAGGCCTGGGGAGCGGTGTTTGACCGCACGCGGCAGGGCAAAATCCTGCAGCGCAACTTCGGCGGCCACAAATATCCGCGCCTGGCCCACGTGGGTGACCGCACCGGCCTTGAAATGATCCGCACCTTGCAGGACCACGGCGTCCACCAGGGAATCGACGTCCACATGGAGTGCGTCATCCTCACGTTGTTGAAGGACGGCGACCGCGTGGTGGGCGCTTTCGGCTACGATCGCGAGCGGGGACGTTTCCATCTCTACCCGGCCCGGGCCGTGGTGCTGGCAACGGGCGGCATCGGGCGCGCTTTCAAGATCACCAGCAACAGTTGGGAATACACAGCGGACGGGCTGGCGCTTGCCTATCGCGCGGGAGCGGAACTAAGAGACATGGAGTTTGTGCAGTTCCATCCCACCGGCATGGTGTGGCCTCCCAGCGTGCGCGGCATTCTGGTGACCGAAGGCGTCCGTGGAGAAGGCGGCATTTTAAAGAACAAGGAGGGGCGGCGGTTCCTGTTCGATGATATCCCTCCGCTATACAAAGACCAGACTGCGGATAACCCTGAGGAGGGCTGGCGGTATACCCAGGGTGACAGGTCGGCGCGCCGCCCGCCGGAGCTGCTGACCCGCGATCACGTGGCGCGCAGGATTGTGCGGGAGGTCCGCGAGGGGCGTGGCAGCCCACACGGAGGAGTTTTTCTGGATATCGCGTGGATTAAGGAAAAACTGCCGCACTCGGCCGAACACATCAAGAGGAAGCTCCCCAGCATGTACCACCAGTTCAAACAACTGGCGGATATCGATATTACGAAGGAACCGATGGAAGTGGGCCCCACAACGCATTACATGATGGGAGGCGTGCGGGTTAATCCTGAAAGCCAGATGTCGACCGTGCCCGGATTATTTGCCGCCGGCGAGTGCGCCGCCGGTTTGCACGGAGCGAACCGCCTGGGCGGCAACTCGCTTTCAGACCTGCTGGTTTTCGGCAAGCGCGCGGGCGCCCATGCCGCCGCTTTTGCCCGAGAACACCCGGCGGGCCGGGTGAATCCCGATGAGGCGGAGGCGGCCGCCCGGCAGGCGCTTGGACCTTTCGACCGCCCCTCAGGTGAGAGCCCATTCCTCATCCAGCGGGGTTTGCAGGAGACCATGCAGGACCTGGTGGGAATCGTTCGGCGCGAAGAGGAGTTGAAAAAAGCGCTCGATGAGCTGCAGCAATTAAAAACGCGCGCTGACCGGTCGGGCGTGATGGGAAACCGGGAGTACAACCCCGGCTGGCACACGGCGGTGGACCTCTCAAACCTGTTGCTGATTTCCGAAGCCATCGCCAGGGCCGCCATGGAACGCAAAGAAAGCCGGGGCGCGCATTTCCGTGACGATTATCCTGATCGCGATGATGCAACCGGGAAGTGCAACCTGGTGATTCGCCGGGGAGTTGGCGGGGAAATGCAAATCCGCCGTGAGTCACTGCCGGAAATGCCGGCGGAACTCAAAGAGGTGATTGAGGAGATGAAATAATGGCGACGGCAACCTTCAGGATCTGGCGCGGCGATTCCGGCGGCGGCGAGTACCGGGACTTTACCACGGAGATTTCTCCGGGAATGGTGGTGCTTGACGCCGTTCATGAAATCCAGGCAAACCAGGCGCAGGACCTGGCCGTTCGCTGGAATTGCAAGGTTGGAAGATGCGGTTCATGCTCGGCGGAAATCAACGGCATGCCGAAGCTGATGTGCATGACGCGATTGAGCCAGCTGCCCCTGGATGCACCCATTACCATCCAGCCCATGCGGACGTTTCCCCTGATCAAGGACCTGGTGACGGACGTCTCGTGGAACTATGAGGTCAAGAAAAAAATCAAACCTTTCAATCCGCGCAAGCCGGACTTTCCTGACGGCACCTGGCGCATGATTCAGGAAGACGTCGACCGTATTCAGGAATTTCACAAGTGTATTGAGTGCTTCCTTTGCCAGAACGTTTGCCACGTGTTGCGCGAGCACCACCTGCATGAGCAATTCGTCGGCCCGCGGTTCTTTGTCTACGCCGCTTCGCTCGATATGCACCCGATGGACATTGAAGATCGTGTCGAAGACCTGAAAAACGCCGACGGCATCGGGTTTTGCAATATCACAAAATGCTGCACGAAGGTCTGCCCGGAGGAAATCCGCATCACTGACAACGCCATCATTCCTCTTAAGGAACGCGTCGTCGACCGCTATTTTGATTTTGCGAGAATGCTTTTCAATTTTGCCTTCCGCAGAAGCGACAGGCGAACCGCAAGTCGCTAATTGTCCGCCTGCAGCAATGAGAATGAGTTGCTTTCCGGGTCGCCTGCGCTTGAATTTCTCCAGAATGTTGGAGGCTTTGGCCCTCCGGATGAAAAGTTGCGGCTTGCGATGATGCGGGGCGATATGGCTTTTGATGGCGGCGATCAGTTCGCGCATGCTGGAACTGCGGCGGCGGCTCCGCGCACCTCAGTGTTCGCTTGCATACGTCTGCCATTGGGCGTATGTCCAGTTTTGATCCAGCCAGTAGAAATAAGGGTAGCCGGGGGTTGAAAGGTAAAAAGTATTGTTCTGGAAATGGTTTCCCCAGCTTGTGTAGACAGAGTCATCGAAGACGCTCGCTTTGACAATTCCGGCGGCATAACCCGTTTTCTGCGTGATGATGTTGTCGTGAACAGAGAGGTTCTGCAGAGTATAGACTGCGCCTGTTTTGGCGTCGGTTCCGCGATTGGCCTGCGTCCCGCCGATCCCGTTCATGCAGTCCGTCACCGTATTGCCATAAACCTGCACATTAGACGAGTTGGAAATCAGGATTCCCCCGCCGTACCAGAAGCCTGTTCCTTGCGGTGAACTCCCGTCGTTCTCGATCGTGTTGCCGGAAATAATCCCGTTGTAACTGATCTCATAGTGGATGCCGGAGCCGATGTTGTGAGCTGTGTGGTTGTTCTTGATGGTGACATAATCACAACTGATGTCGGCATGGATGCCGGGGCCCGCGTTGTCGTGCACGTAGTTGCCGCCAATGGTGACGTTGGTGGCATAGCTGGCAAACTTGATTCCGCCCGCTTCCCAGTCGAACGCATACCCGGCGTAGTTGTTCTTGTAGACCTCGTTGTTCTGAATCAGGATTTGGTCCCCGTTTCCAGCAATGCCCATTTGCCCGTTGTCATGGATCTTGTTGTTGGTGACAACCATGCCGCTGTTCACGCGGACGCCGACGCCGTGGTTGAGCATGATTTCATTGGAATCCACTTTCCAGTTGGCCGCCGCCGCGCCATAACCATAGAGGGAATTCATGGCGTTCACGGCCCCC
This sequence comes from Terriglobia bacterium, assembly GCA_035691365.1. Lineage (GTDB taxonomy): Bacteria > Acidobacteriota > Terriglobia > UBA7540 > UBA7540 > SCRD01. Next base: position 1,473 of record DASSJE010000213.1, on the reverse strand, counting down.
TTGCCCGCGATGCAGGCGTACTTCTCGATGACGAGCCCCTGGATCGTCACACTGCCCGCATCGCCCCAGAAGGCCGCGCCAAGCGTGCTCATCTCAGTGACATGGCCGCCCGGATTGCTTCCCACATAGATTTTTTCGGTGCCGTAATCCAGATACCACGCGCCAGGCACGACGAGAGCGCTGCTTGCAACGCGCCTGAGCGGCTTGGAATCAAAGAACAGGTCCTCAGGATACATGCAGGCGGGATCGGCGGAGCTGCAAACCCCTCGATAGGAAGATTGCTGGGTGATCCCCGAAGCCTGGGCCACCCAGACACTGGCTGAAATCTGCCGCCAGGAAGAAGCATCGATCAGTTGGGCGCCGTCGAGAATAGCTCCGCTTTCGCCGGAGAAAACGTCGCCGGCTTTCGGCACCACGATTTGCATCCGGTAAACTCCCGGCGCCAGGATGAAAGTGGTTCCCGTGGGGCTATTGTTTACCGCCGCCTGGATGTTATCTCCCGGATTGAGCTGAGTGCCTGCCGCCTGTGTAGCGGTCACCGTAATCGTGGCCGTCGCCGTGGAGGAGCCGCCGCTGCCCGTGGCTGACAGCGTGTAGGTCGTAGTTTGTTGAGGAGTGACGGTCACCGATCCCTGGGCCGCGACCGCGCCGATTCCAGGCTCAAGATCGAGTGAGGTGGCGTTTTGTGAACTCCAGCTTAGTGTGGACGACTGCCCCGGAGTGATGCTCGCGGGCTGCGATGACAAACTCGCAGTGGGCGCCGTCGCCTGGCAGTTCTTCGTCTGGCCATGGCACGCCACGCTTGCCTGCCGCTTCGCATAAACAGGCTGGGGGCCAAAAGCGGAAAACACACCCAGCAGCAATACACTTGCAGAAACCCACGCGATTGAAAACGACTTTCGGGAATTGAAACGACGGCTGACTGAATTCACAGACTCCTCCTCATTACCACCCACGTCACGGGCGTGCTTCGGGATTCAGGGGCGGGAACTTGCCCCTTTGCGGGAATCGATCGAATGGCGTGGCCTGGCTGAAGGCAGTCTGAGAATATTCAGGGTAGGTCTAATCCAGAACGGTCTCTCATCTGCGGCTACCAAGTCGTCCTACTGAGGGATACTAAGGTAGCATAATGTTCAGATAGTAATTGTGACGGAAATCACAGCAGATTATGACCATCGAGCAACTCTGGACGGGTTTGAGACAGGGGGAACAAGGCCCCAAAACGCGTAGGAGCTAGCCTCGCATCTGGGGTCCAATGCCTGATCTCGACAGAAGTGGACACGGGCAATCGATGGCGGGGAATGTTCAGTTTGGATTTTCAGAATGCGCTTGTTTGCAAGAATCCAGAAGAGCCTGGGTTCGCATTTTGTACTGGTCGTACTTTTGGAATCTGCTTATTTTAAAAAGCTTGCTGATCAACCTCTAAAAATCGAAATTGCCGGAGGAATTCCTTGCGTGCCCTGATTTCAAAGT